>NZ_JAVRHM010000016.1:0-113634 GCF_031846525.1 Autumnicola patrickiae | reverse complement strand
GAATCTTCTAAAACAACTAATCTCTACTTACAAGACCACTTTCACTTTTCCAGCTATTAACTGAAGAAATTCTGCTGTCTTTATAATCTACTTCTGTTAGATTATCTTCCGTCCAAAAAAACCATTTACCAGTTTTTTGACCCCTTTCGTATTGTCCGATCGTTGTCTTCTCACCTTCCTTGTTGTAAGAAACCCATTCTCCATGGAGTTCTCCGTCCTTGTACGTACCTTCCTGTCTAATATTTCCATCTTCATAATAAAACGTTCCTTTAATTAAATCTCCCTGTTGTTCAAAAACAGGCTCCTTCTCTTGTGCCATCACGGCACTGCTAACGACTAATGCGCCTATCAGCATCATTTGTTTTATCTTCTTCATCGCAGTTCTTTTTTAATGATTACTTTACAAATATAGCATATTATTTACAATTAAGCAATAATTACGTAACCTTAACTTAACATTGGAGATTCAATATATTTACAATGAGACATTTATATGATTTACATTTCCAGATATCTGCGGAAAAGCCTTTGACTTTTATATATTATTAATTACTTAAAAACGCCAATAACTTGTTACTTTTGCACCACTTTAAAATTTAAGGATATTATGTACAGAAGTCATACCTGCGGGGAAATAAGCTTAGCAAATAAAGGCCAGGAAGTTCAACTTTCAGGATGGGTCCAAAAAATAAGGAACAAAGGCTTTATGGTTTGGGTGGATCTAAGGGATCGCTATGGTATAACCCAATTGATTTTTGATGAAGAACGTTCTTCTAAAGAACTAATGGAAAAAGCAGGAAAACTGGGACGTGAATTCGTGATCCAGGTTACCGGGGAAGTAATTGAGCGGGAATCAAAAAATCCGAATATTCCAACCGGCGAAATAGAAATTCTAGTCTCCCAACTAAATATCCTGAATACTTCCCTTACCCCTCCTTTTACTATTGAAGAAGAAACAGACGGAGGTGAGGATTTAAGAATGAAATATCGTTATCTGGACATCCGTAGGAATCCGGTAAAAAATAAATTGGTATTCCGTCACAAAGTCGGGATGCAGGTAAGAAATTATCTTTCACAAGCTGGTTTTATTGAAGTTGAAACACCATACCTTATCAAGTCCACTCCTGAAGGGGCACGGGATTTTGTGGTGCCAAGCAGAATGAATGAAGGTCAGTTTTACGCACTTCCCCAATCTCCGCAGACTTTTAAGCAACTGCTTATGGTAGGCGGAATGGATAAATATTTTCAGATCGTAAAATGTTTCCGTGATGAAGATTTGAGAGCCGACAGGCAACCGGAATTCACACAAATCGATTGCGAAATGGCTTTTGTAGAACAGGAAGATATCCTGAATATTTTTGAAGGACTTACCCGGCACCTGCTCAAAGAAATAAATGGGGTCGATATTAGTGATTTTCCGAGAATGACTTATGCCGAAGCTATGGCAAAATACGGAAATGACAAACCTGATATCCGCTTTGGAATGGAATTCGCCGATCTTAATAAACTTGCAAAAAACAAAGGCTTCAATGTTTTTGACCAACAGGAACTTGTAGTAGGCATCGCTGTTCCCGGAGCTGCTTCTTACACCCGTAAAGAAATTGATAAACTTATTGAATGGGTAAAACGACCTCAGGTAGGTGCAAACGGACTTGTTTGGGTAAAATATAACGAGGACGGCAGCTTAAAATCTTCTGTAGATAAATTCTATTCTTCTGAAGATCTTCTTGGCTGGGCTCAACAAACAGGGGCAAAAGCTGGGGATCTTATCCTTGTAATGGCCGGCGACACAGATAAAACCAGAACGCAACTAAGTGCTTTAAGAATGCACCTTGGAAACGAGTTGGGTTTACGAAATCCTGATGAATTTGCTCCGCTGTGGGTTCTGGATTTTCCACTTTTAGAATGGGACGAAGAAACCCAGAGGTACAACGCGATGCACCATCCCTTTACTTCGCCTAAAAAAGAAGATATTCCGTTGTTGGAAACGAATCCCGGAGAAGTACGGGCAAATGCCTACGATCTTGTCCTTAACGGAAACGAAATTGGAGGTGGTTCCATAAGGATCCACGATAAAAAGACGCAGTCCAAAATGTTTGATTACCTTGGATTTACAGAGGAAGAAGCAAAAGAACAGTTTGGCTTTTTAATGGAAGCTTTTCAATACGGCGCTCCGCCCCATGGTGGAATAGCTTTTGGCTTCGACAGGCTTGTGGCTATTCTTGGCGGACAGGAAACCATTCGGGATTTTATTGCTTTCCCAAAGAACAATGCAGGTCGTGATGTTATGATTGATGCTCCCGCAAAACTGGACGAAGAGCAATTAAAAGAACTACATCTTAAGCTGAGGTTATAAGAGCTATCCTGGATTAAGCAGAATTTTTGTTCCTAATTTAAAACAGAATTTGCGTGGCAAAATCCGTTAAAAATTTGTTGCCGTGGTTTTTAAACTGGAAAACCAAAAATTTAACGCACCATCAGTTTTTGATGGTGCTTAGTTCTTTAATTGGATTTATCTCAGGGCTCATTGCTGTAACTATAAAAAACCTTACGCATTATATTCAGGCTTTACTGGAAGGAGAGCTCGTTATTAATTACCATAACGCTTTCTACTTCATCTTTCCCATTTTTGGTCTTGCGCTCACGCTTATAATTATCAAATTCTGGTTTAAAAAAGAAGTGGGAAATGGTATCCCCACTACCCTGCACGCTATTTCGAGAAAAAGTGGGATTATGCGCCGCTTTCAGACATATGCTTCTCTTATCACCGCTCCATTAACCGTGGGGTTTGGAGGTTCTGTTGGGCTGGAGGCTCCAACTGTGGTAACCGGAGCATCTATAAGCTCCAACATTTCCCGCATCTTTAAACTGAACCAGGCTTCCCGAACTTTGCTAATTGGCTGTGCCGCTGCCGGGGCAATGTCAGCTCTTTTTAAAGCTCCAATTGCCGCAATTATATTTGCTATAGAAATCTTTAGCCTGGATCTAACACTGGTTTCCATGATTCCCTTATTGCTGGCATCAGTTTCGGCTATTCTCACTACGTACTTCTTTACGGGCTCAGACATTATTTTGCACTCACAGCTTTCCGATGAATTTCAGATTTCCCAGGTTCCTTTTTATATTCTTCTGGGTGTTCTGGCTTCTTTATGTTCAATATATTTCACTAAAATTTATTTCAGGATTAATCATTTCTTCAGCAGGATAAAATCTCCTTTTTACAGGTTGCTCATTGGAGGAGCTGCTTTAGGAATATTAATATTTTTCATTCCGCCTCTTTATGGTGAAGGTTACGACGTAATCAACAATTTACTTCAGGAAAATTACATGTACGCCCTTCAGAATAATATATTCGGAAACCTGAATGATAGTATTTGGGTGGTCATTGCATTACTTGCAGGGCTGGTTGTCTTCAAAATTGTGGCGACTTCCCTTACACTTGGCGCGGGTGGTATTGGCGGAATTTTTGCTCCGGTGCTTTTTATGGGAAGTGCCATGGGCCATTGTTTTGCACTTATCATCAACAATTTAGGATTTCTAGCCAGACCATTATCTGTAAGTAACTTTACAATGGTGGGAATGGCAGGACTTATGGCGGGGATTATGCACGCACCACTAACAGCTATTTTCCTTATTGCCGAACTTACCAGCGGATACGAACTTTTTGTACCTCTTATGATCACGGCCGCAATTTCTTTTATGATCACTTCCCAATTTCAGCCACACTCTGTGTATACACTTGATCTTGCAAACCGCGGGGAATTAATTACCCACAATAAAGATCAAATGGTATTAACTTTGCTGAATATAAGAGGGGTTATTGAAACCAATTTTGTAACAGTGGATATTGAGGCGAGTTTAGGTGACGTTATCCATAACGGGGTAATAAAATCCTCCCGGAATCTTTTTCCGGTTGTGGACGAAAATGGTCATTTTATGGGCATCATCCTCCTGGACGACATTCGGCCGGTAATGTTTAATCAAAAACTCTATGACGAAATTACGGTAAGGGAGCTTATGCAGGTAGCGCCGGAAGTAATTGATATAAGCAAGGACAGGACGAAGGATATTATGAAAAAGTTCCAGGACAGTGATGCATGGAACCTTCCTGTAATTGAAAATGAAAAGTATATAGGATTTATCTCCAAGTCCAAACTTTTGACCGCCTACAGACAAAAATTAATTGAAGTAACAGTATAACATATGAACACGATTTTAAAGATTTTAGTAATAGCTATTCTTGTCGCCATTGGTGTAGGTTTTTACTACAAATCAGAAGGGAATGATCCTTTAGGAGACGCTGTAATTGGAGTTGCCGTCTTGGCAAGCGCCTTTATTTTAATGCCTATCTTCCTCTACGTGAGATGGAAAGGAAAAAAACTGGAAGACTACACGCTCTCTGAAAAGAACATGAAAAAGATGCGCGAGAACAACCGAAAATAGAAAGTTAAATCCTAATTTTTTCAAAATTCTCAGAAGATCTTGCCGCCATGTCAAATTTATTATACTAAGTTTGTACTTTAATAATATTTATTTTTTTATAATGGAAGGTACAGTAAAATTTTTCAATGAGTCCAAAGGTTATGGATTCATCACTAACGACGAAACCGGAAGAGACATCTTCGTTCACATTACAGGACTTGACGGCGAAACTCTTCAAGAGGGTGACAAAGTAGAGTACGAAGAAGTGGAAGGAAGAAAAGGAGTAAACGCAAGCAATGTGCGCGTTATAGAATAACATATTTTCTATTGAAGACTTCAAAAAGCCGCTCTAGCGGCTTTTTTTAGTTTTATATCTCTGCAATTTCCGGAGGATCATATTTAAGAGGTGCCTTAAAATGTCAATTATCGACCTGCTGAAGTTTTCCGGTCCAAAACGAAACAAAATAGTCTCTCTCCCGCCTCCACTTTAAAATTCTAAATCAATATTACTTCTGGAGCTGTGCTTTCATGCCTTTCAGCATTTCTGTGGTAAGAGCTTCAATGTCAAAATTATGGTTCCAGCCCCAATCCCGGCGCGCCTGGGAATCATCTATGCTGGATGGCCAGGAATCTGCTATCCGCTGCCTGAAATCAGGTTTATATTGAATAGTAAATTCCGATAATTGCTTTTTAATTTCTTCAGCAAGTTCTTTGGGCGTAAAACTCATAGCCGAAAGATTATAGGCAGACCTGATTTTTATTTTTTCTGAAGGGGCTTCCATAATGTCAATTGTCGCTTTTATGGCATCTTCCATATACATCATGGGAAGCGACGTGTTCTCTGAAAGAAAAGAAGTGTATTCGCCCTTTCTCACTGCTTCATGAAAAATCTCAATTGCATAATCTGTCGTGCCGCCGCCGGGAAGTGTTCTGTAACTAATAATCCCTGGATAACGGATGCTTCTCACGTCTACACCATAAATCCTGTGAAAATATTCGCACCAGCGCTCCCCTGTTTGTTTACTAATCCCATAAACTGTTGAAGGTTCCATAATGGTATTTTGCGGCGTTCCGTTCTTTGGTGTTGTAGGCCCAAATACGGCAATACTTGATGGCCAGAAAACTTTCTCGATCTTTTTATCCTTTGCCAGGTTCAGCACATTAAAAAGAGAATCCATGTTTAAATGCCAGGCTTTCATTGGTGCTTTTTCGGCAGTGGCACTAAGCATGGCCGCCATAAGGTAGACCTCAGAAATGTCATATTTCTCCACTATCTGGCCAATTTGTTCAGCATTGGTGGCATCGGCAACTTCAAAAGGACCGGAATTCATCAAATCTGACTTACCTTCTCTTATATCGCTGGCGATTATCTGCTCATTTCCGTGGATTTCCCTCAGTTTCAGGCTTAATTCGGTGCCTATTTGTCCGCTGGCGCCTATAATCAAGATTTTTCCGGCCATAGATTTCATTTTTTTGCAAATATATCCATTATCACAGAGATTTCTGCAATGAAAAACCTTAAAGCTATCCTATTTTTGAAGTTCTTCTAATCTGTTGAATGATAAATTCTTCAGCTGAAATTCCATGCTTTATTTTCTTCCGAAGAAAAAAGCGATGCTCTTAAAATGGCAATTATCGACCTTCTGTTTTGTTTCCCGCGGAATTAGCCTAAATTTATATCCGGAATTATCACGAAAGGATCTTTTCCAAAAATGCAGTCAAAAGTTTACATGAAGAAAATAGCCTTTATTTTAGGTTTGTTATGCCTGGTGTCCTGCAAAGACAAGCAGGTAGAGGATACTGCCACAACGGAGGTAGACACCACAGAATTTGGAAGGCAGATAGAGGTCACCAACGAGCAGGTACTGCTTTTGCCGGAAGCCCGCGAGTATGCCGCGCAGTGGATAGAATATATTACTGCACAAAATGAAATTGAAAATTTTAAAAATGCCACGCTTCGCGAAGTGATGGATAATGCTGCTCCCCTGGCAGAAATTATGGCATCTTTACAAAATTCGGTGCCAGATTCTTTACGATCTACAGCCGTGGAATCACGATTAAATGTGCTCACTACAAAATCTTTATTGCTGAATCACGCAGCTTCCAAAAGAAAGCCTGATCCTGAGGAAATTGAAGAGATTGCAGAAGAAATCCCTTCAGAATTTAATTATCTGAAGATCCAGATGAACGAAAATTTCCTGAAAACGCTTCAGGATTTTGAAGATGAACTGGATTTGCCGCAGGAGGAAGAGGAAGAGGAAAATGATTCAGTTTCTATACGCAGTCGCCGGATATTAAACGATTCTTAGACCTTCAGTTTCTCAATTTTAATTCCCTATGAAGAAGCTTTTAGCATTTCTGTTTCTCATTATTACCAGCTGCAATTGTTATGCTCAAACTGCTTCTAATGCTGAAGTTTCTGCAAAAAAGCAGGCAGAACAGACCCTTGACTTTTGGCACCAGGCTGCTGCAAACGCAAATTTTGAAGCTTACTTTAGTTTAATGACAAAAGATGCTGTTTTTATTGGTACAGATGCTTCTGAAAACTGGCAAAATAAAGACTTCAGGGAATATGCAAAACCATATTTCGATAATGGGAAAGCCTGGAGTTTTAAAACGCTGGAAAGAAATATTTACTTTGGGAAAAACGGAGATTATGCCTGGTTTGACGAACTGCTGGACACGCAAATGGGAATTTGCCGCGGGTCGGGAGTTTTAGTTAAAAAGGACGAAAACTGGAAAATTAAGCATTACGTTCTTTCTATTACCATCCCCAATGAAAATGTAGATGAAGTTATTGCGATAAAGAAGGAAACAGATCAAGAACTGCAATCCCAACTTCAGAAGAATTAGGGTTCTTTGGCATCAATTCTGCATAAATTATTCACGCTGAAGATATTTACCTTTTTATTACTTTAGCTCAAAATTTTTAAATTTTAGAAACCACATGAATACACTTAAAAATGTTTTACTATTTTCTGTTCTTGGCTCGGCCGTACTTACCGGTTGCAAGAATGAGGATAGAACGGCGCAAGCCGAAGAAGAAGTCCGTGGGATTAACCTCGCCTATATGGACACTACCACAAATCCAAAGGAAGACTTTTTTAGATACGTAAACGGAAGATGGCTTGATTCCACTGAAATTCCGGAAGACAGAACCTCATGGGGAAGTTTTTATGAGCTTCGCCAAAGAACCGATGACGATGCGCTTAATATTCTTGAAGCAGCTTCTTCCAGCGATACTTTAAATCCTGACGGTGACCAGGCGAAAGCGGTTTACCTTTACAAAAGTATTATGGACACCGTTTCCAGAAACGAAATGGGTATTGAGCCTATAAAGCCATACCTGGCCAAAATCGATTCTATTAATAATAAGGAAGATTTACAGCAATTCCTTGTAGATATGAGTGAATACGGCAGTGCCGGTTTTTTCTCTTTCTACGTTGGAGCAGATAGAAAAGACAGTAACATGAACACGGCTTATCTTAATCCTTCAGGATTAGGGCTGCCTGACAGGGATTACTATGTTGCAGACGATTCAGATTCTCAGGAGAAGAGAGAAAAGTACAAGGAATATATTGCAGAAATGCTTCAGTATTTAGATTATTCTGAAGAGGAAGCCACTGCAGAAGCAGAAACTATTCTTGCTTTTGAAACCAGCCTTGCACAACCTCAGCTTGACAAAGTTGAACGTCGTGATGCCAGAAAAACGTACAATCCAATGACGGTAAATGAACTTCAGAATACTGTTCCTGGAATGCAGTGGGAATCTTTTTTTGAAGGAATTGGCGCTAAAGACCTGGACACAATTATTATTACCCAGCCAGAATACATGAAGTCTCTTCAGAACATCATTGCCCAGAATTCTGTTGAAGACTGGAAAGCATATTTAAAATGGAACCTTTTTAACGATGCTGCTTCTACTTTAACAACAGAACTTGAGCATGAAAACTGGGAGTTTTATGACAAAACTTTGCAGGGAGCACAGGAACAGCGACCACGTAACGAAAGAGCGCTAAGTACAGTTAATGGTACTGTTGGAGAAGCTTTAGGAAGGCTTTACGTAGAACAACATTTCCCGGCAGAAGCTAAGGAAAAAGCCCAGGAAATGATTGGAAATATCATTAAAGCCTACGAAAACAGGATTAATGAACTTCCATGGATGAGTGAAGACACCAAGAAAAAAGCTTTGGAAAAACTGGAGAGTTTTACTGTAAAAGTTGGATATCCTGATGAGTGGGAAGATTACAGCGCACTTGAAATTAAGAGTCCTGAAGAAGGAGGTTCTTATTTCCAGAACCTGATGAATGCCCAAAGATGGAGAGTTGAAGAAAACCTTGCAGAACTTGGACAGCCTGTTGACAAGAGTGAGTGGTATATGCCACCTCAAACCGTGAATGCTTATTACAACCCAAGTTATAACGAGATCGTATTCCCGGCTGCCATTTTACAGCCACCGTTTTACGATTACAAAGCTGATGCTGCGGTAAATTACGGCGGAATCGGAGCTGTTATAGGTCACGAAATTTCTCACGGATTTGACGATAGCGGTTCCCGTTTTGATGCTGAAGGAAACCTGAACAACTGGTGGACAGATGAAGATCTTAAGCAATTTGAAGAACTTGGAAGCGATCTTGCAGATCAATACAGCGCAATTGAAGTTCTGGACAGTGTTTACATTAATGGTCAATTTACTTTAGGTGAAAACATCGGAGATTTAGGCGGAGTAAATGCTGCATACGACGGACTACAGATTCATCTTGAAGAGCATGGAAATCCTGGTGAGATTGATGGATTTAGTCCGGAGCAACGTTTCTTTATGTCCTGGGCAACCGTATGGCGTACAAAAATGCGTGACGAAGCTTTAAGAAACAGGATTAAAACAGATCCTCACTCACCGGGAATGTACCGTGCGTATGTTCCGTTGCAAAATATCGATGCTTTCTATGAAGCTTTTGATATTGCAGAAGGAGATAAAATGTACATCAAACCTGAAAACCGGGTGAAGATCTGGTAATATTCAGTAGACTTATAAATAACGAGAGCCGGAAAATTTTCCGGCTCTTTTTCTTTTTAGGTGTTATTGGCCGGGAAAAGATAAAGACCGCTTCGCTGAAAGAAACAAGAATTAAGACTTCAAAACTTTTGATAGGCCTTTTTCCTATTTGAAAAAATAGTTGTGTTCTTCAACATATATATTTTTACAATTAACTGGTTATGGGAACCAATGTCACATCGAGCGAAGTCGAGATGCTTTTAACTTTGGATCTTCCCTTCGACAGGCTCAGGGGGACTGTAACTTCAATTAATTTTTTAGCGTTTTTCGATCGTCAATCACAGAGTCAGGCTGAGCCTGTCGAAGCCCACTACACCAGACTTACCTTCCAATAATATTACTTTCTTCAGAAGTGATAAAAAGCATCTTTTAAATGTTCAATTTTAGTTCCTGCCTGGTTCTTAATGATTGCAATAACATCAAAACGGACTTCCAGATCCAGTTCCTGCTCTTCAGCAAAATAATTCACGGCTTTCAGTAATTGCTGAATTTGTTTCTTCTTGATAAATTCCTGGGGATCACCAAAGTCTGGCGTGCTTCGGGTTTTTACTTCCACTGCAATAAGTGAATTGCTCTTTCTGGCAATAATGTCGACTTCAGCTTTCTGGTAAACAAAATTCCTGGCGACAATAGTATATCCGTTCTTCTGCAGAAATTCGGCAGCCATCTCCTCCCCTTTTTTCCCGAGCAAATTATGTTTTGCCATAGCACTTAAATAAAAAACCTGACAAATTTAATTTAAAGCCTGATTTCAAGCAAGTTAAATCTTTCTAGATTTCTTCAGGACAATAGCCTGCACCTTTAAATTCATATTCTTGATCTCCTGTGGTGATGCTTTTACTACATGATCTCCGTAAAATTTATCTGCAGGTTCATTTTCGGCACCCAGGAACACACGTAGATCAGAATCTTCCAATTTACCGCCATTCCAGACAACTGCGCCGCTGTAATCCCAGCCAAAGCCATAGAAGGAAATCGGAACTTCATTAATCCTGTTTAGATCTTCATAGGTGCTACCAATTTTTATACCCGAGGCAGAATGCCATTTCCCCTCTTCAGTAAAACGAATATCAAAAATTTGCTGATCAGAATTCCACGTGATATGCATTTCATCTTTAGTCCCGGGATAAAGAATTGCGTAAGAACGTTCTACTGTTCCTTCATCATATAAATTAGTTCCTTCTTCTATATTAGCATCGGGATAACGTTCTTTTACCTCCTTCAGGTCATAATCCATAAGATTTTCTGCCACAAATTTGTCTGGTGTATCTGTAGTTGCTTTTTTTGTGCTGTTACAGGAATAAAGACCAACAAAGGCCATTATAAAAAGTAATTTTTTCATGTTATAAGTTTTGCTTCCGCAGTATATAGTGCGAAAATTGCCATTTTTATAGGGTGGCATAAATGTAAAAACTATTCCTTCAGAAGAATGGTCTTTTACAAGAATTTAACTCGTAATATACAGCAGTTGCTTACCTTTACAAGCTCAAAAAAAGATTAGGAATAAATGAACAACTCTCCACAGAGATATACGATCACCGCCGCTTTGCCATACACCAACGGTCCAATTCATATTGGCCATCTTGCAGGTGTTTATGTTCCCGCCGATATTTATGCACGTTACCTTAGAATGCACGGCCAGGACGTGGCTTTTGTATGCGGAAGTGATGAGCACGGGGTGCCAATTACCATAAAAGCGAAAAAAGAAGGGGTCACTCCGCAGGATATTGTGGATAAATATGACGCTATTATCAAGAAATCCTTTAAGGATTTTGGGGTTTCCTTTGATAATTATTCGCGTACCTCTGCAGATATCCACCACGATACTGCTTCAGATTTCTTTAAATCCATGTACGAAAATGGCAAATTTATCGAGGAGACCACAAAGCAGCTTTATGATGAAAAAGCAGGACAATTTCTTGCAGATCGATTTGTAACCGGAACCTGCCCCAAATGTGGAAATGAAGAAGCTTACGGTGACCAGTGTGAGAGCTGCGGAACGTCGCTTAACGCGACAGATTTAATTAATCCGAAATCTGCGATTACAGGAGCTACGCCTACGCTTAAAGAGACCAGGCACTGGTTTTTACCTTTGGATCAATATGAAGACTGGCTGAAAGAGTGGATTCTGGAAGGACATAAAGCCGACTGGAAGACGAATGTCTACGGACAGGTAAAGTCGTGGATTGATGATGGCCTAAGGGCCCGCGCTGTAACCCGTGATCTTGATTGGGGAATTCCTGTGCCTGTGGAAGGTGCTGAAGGAAAGGTGCTTTATGTATGGTTTGACGCCCCAATCGGTTATATTTCTTCTACCAAAGAATGGGCAGCGCGTGAAGGCAAAGACTGGGAGCTTTACTGGAAAGATGAGAACACGAAACTTGTCCATTTTATAGGAAAAGACAACATCGTTTTTCATTGTATTATTTTCCCGACGATGCTGAAGGCGCACGGAGACTATATTCTCCCCGATAATGTTCCGGCAAACGAATTTCTGAACCTGGAAGGCAAAAAACTTTCCACCTCTAAGAACTGGGCGGTCTGGCTGCACGAGTATCTTGAAGATTTTCCGAATCAGCAGGATGTGTTGCGCTATGCTCTAACCGCAAACGCACCTGAAACGAAGGATAACGATTTTACCTGGAAGGATTTTCAGGCAAGGAACAACAACGAATTAGTTGCCGTATTTGGTAATTTTATAAATCGTGTAGTGGTTCTTACCAATAAATATTACGACGGAATTGTTCCTGAACCAAATGAATATTCTGAAGTTGATGAAGCCACAGTTGCTGAATTAAAAGCATATCCAGCAGTGATCGCCAGCTCGATTGAAAAATACCGATTCCGTGAAGCTCAGGGGGAATTGATGAACCTTGCACGCTTAGGAAATAAATATCTAGCCGATGAAGAGCCGTGGAAACTGATCAAGACTGATGAAGACCGGGTGAAAACAGTAATGTACGTGGCATTGCAAATAGCTTCTGCCCTTGCAACTTTGAGCGAACCATTTTTACCTTTTACGTCCACTAAACTAAAAGGAATCCTGAAGATAACAGATGCCGTAGAGCACCAGGGCGAGGAAGAAGCGCAGTGGGATAAAATCGCCACAAAAAAATCTTTACTTCCGGCAGGACACCAAATTGGAAAAGCGGAATTGCTCTTCAGCAAAATAGAAGATTCAGAAATTGAAAAACAACTGGAAAAACTGGAAGCTACAAAAACTGCCAACGCAGCCGAAAATCAGAAAGTGGAGCCGCAGAAGGAAATTGCGAATTTCGACGATTTCACAAAAATGGACTTGAGAGTCGGAACAATTATCGAAGCTCATAAAATGCCGAAGACCAAAAAATTACTGGTTTTAAAAGTCGATACGGGACTTGACAAAAGAACGGTAGTTTCGGGTATTTCAGAGCATTTTAATCCTGAAGATATTATCGGCAAGAAAGTAACTGTCCTTGCCAATCTCGCTCCCAGAAAGTTACGCGGAGTAGAAAGCGAAGGCATGATCCTAATGACTGAAAACGCTGAGGGGAAACTGGTTTTTGTAAATCCTGATGAAGATGGCGTTGAGAATGGAACGACGATAAATTAGTAATACAAGTCTAAAGGAGCGAAGTCGAGGGGTTGGTTACAAGCAGGATCTAGGTACTAACGCCGTTCTCGACTTCGCTCGAACTGACACCCTGATGAGGATAGAAAACGAAGAAAATCAAACTGAAAACGATTGTCCCCCCGAGCGGAGTCGAGGGGTCTGTTGAAAGCAATAAACACTCTTTATTATGAAATTGTACTATGTCTACATCGTAGAGTGTAACGATAAACTGCTTTACACAGGAATAACCAACAACATTTCGCGCAGACTGGCAGAACATAATTCTGATAAAAATGAAAATAGTTTTACCTACAGCAGAAGACCGGTTGAACTTATTTTCCATCAAGAATTTAACGATGCAAATCAGGCAATTTATTTCGAGAAAAAGATAAAAAAATGGAGTGCTCAAAAGAAAAAAGCACTTGCAAATGGTGATTATGGTCTATTACAAATTCTCGCCGAATGCAGGAATGCTACTCACTACAAAAATAAAGCCGGGAAAGAATAGTTCTCGACTCCGCTCGAACTGACACTTTAGAGGCGAAAGAAAAAAGAAAGATCAGTTTAAATACAAATGTCTCCCCGAGCGAAGTCGAGGGGTTCGTTAGAAGTAGGAAACTTTCTTAGGTACTAACACCGTTCTCGACTTCGCTCGAACTGACACCCCGAGTACAATAGTAAAACGTAAAAAAAGCAGCCTGAAAATAAATGTCTCCCCGAGCGAAGTCGAGGGGTTCGTTAGAAGTACGAAACTTTCTTAGGTACTAATCCGTTCTCGACTTCGCTTGAACTGACAAAAGGGGAGAGCCACGAACTAACAAAAACCAAAAAAACATTCTTAGCTTTGCGTTCCTGAATCAGATTTCAATTACTTATAAATGCTCAAAATCGCTTACCATTCCATCTATAAACACCCTTTGCCTGAAGGTCACCGGTTTCCGATGGAGAAATATGAGCTTTTGCCACAGCAGTTGCTACTGGAAGGGACCTGCAGCGAAGAAAATTTTTTTGAACCTGAAATTCCGGAGGATGAGCATATTCTTACTGTGCATGATTCGGATTATTATTACCGGCTGAAAAATCAGGAGTTGAGTGCGCGGGAGGTTAGGAAGACAGGATTTCCGCTTTCAAAAGCGCTTTACGAAAGGGAAATTATTATAGCCGACGGCACGATGAAGTGTTGTCATTTTTCACTGGAACACGGAATTTCTTTCAACATTGCCGGTGGCACGCACCATGCGTATTCAGATCGTGGCGAGGCTTTTTGTCTTTTAAATGATCAGGCGATTGCGGCACGTTATCTTCAGAATAAAAAATTAGCGGAAAAGATTCTAGTCGTAGACCTGGACGTTCACCAGGGAAACGGTACTGCTGAAATTTTTCAAAATGACCATTCAGTTTTTACTTTTTCGATGCGCGGAAAAGGCAATTATCCGTTTAAAAAAGAGAAATCAGATCTTGATATTGAAGTTCCGGACGGTTCGGGAGACCAGGAATATCTTCAGCTTTTAAAAGAAACACTTCCGGAGCTAATCGAAAATGAAAATCCGGACTTTATCTTTTACCTCAGCGGTGTAGACATATTGGAAACGGACAAACTCGGCAGGCTATCCTGCAGCGTCGCGGGTTGTAAGGAACGTGACCGATTCGTGCTTCAGCTGTGCAACGAACTTTCTATTCCCGTACAATGCAGCATGGGCGGCGGATATTCGCCCGACATTAAGACTATTATCGATGCTCACGCCAACACCTACAGGCTGGCGCAACAAATCTATTTTTAGCTGAATTTTATCTTTAAAGAGACCTATCTAAAACCCCAAATCAACCTTGAATTTGTTGAAATTATGAAAGAAAACAATAACTGACGCAGAAAATTGCTTCAGGAACATTAAGCTAAGCATGGATATTTCAATTTATACCTATATTTAAGCCTAAAACACACTTATGAGGCCTTCAACTATATTTCTGATTCCATTTTTATGCTTTTTTCTGAATTTTTCAGCTGTTGCCCAAATAAATGACGAAAATTCAGGTTCAGAGAAGATCCGAATCAATCAAATTGGATTTTATAACGAAGGTCCTAAAATGGCAATTATCGTCACTTCAGATGCTACCGACTTCTCTATTCTTACGGCAGATGATAAAAAAGAAGTTTTTTCAGGAAAACTCAGTGATGCTAAGGAATGGCCACATAGCAAAGAAATAGTAAAACAAGCAGATTTTTCTTCCGTAGAAAAGTCGGGGGAATATATTTTGCACGTTTCGGGAACTGGCAGCAGTCATCCTTTTGAAATAGGTGAAAATGTGCATTTTGAGCCGGCAAAGGCAAGTATGAAAGCGTTTTATTTTCAGAGAGCTTCCACAGATTTACCCGCAGAATACGCCGGAAAATGGGCAAGGGAAGCTGGCCATCCCGACGATCAGGTTAAAGTTCACAATTCGGCGGCCACAGAAAATCGTCCGGCGGGATCTACAATTTCCAGCCCCGGAGGCTGGTATGATGCAGGCGATTACGGAAAGTATATCGTAAACAGCGGAATCACCATGGGAACGCTGTTTTCACTATATGAAGATTTTCCGGAATACCTCGACACCCTGAATCTCAATATTCCCGAAAGCAATAACAATATTCCCGATTTTCTTGATGAAACATTGTACAACCTAAAATGGATGATGACAATGCAGGATGATGACGGCGGAGTTTATCATAAACTCACCAGTGCAAACTTTCATGGTGCAGTCGCGCCCCAAGATGCCACTTTGCAGCGTTGGGTAGTGCAAAAAGCAACAGGGGCCACCTTAGATTTTGCAGCGGTAACTGCGCAGGCGGCAAGAATATTTGAGGACTATAAATATGAACTACCGGGATTATCAGATTCGCTGCTGGTGATGAGTGAAAAAGCCTATCGCTGGGCGAAAGAAAATCCGGAAGTATTTTACCGCCAGAGAGAATTACAAGATCCTGAAATAAGCACCGGCGCCTACGGAGACCACAGTTTTAAAGATGAACTCCAATGGGCGGCGACAGAGCTTTTTATCACCACCGGAAAAGAAAACTACTACAAAGACGCCGACCTGGAAAGCTCTCTGGAATCTGACTTTGGGATTCCTGCATGGCCAAATGTAAATACCCTTGCCCTCTACTCCCTTGCGAGGCATAGCGATAAATATCAGGATAGTGAGCTTGTAGATATAGACGCAATAACGAATCAGCTTAAGAAAATGGCCGATGATCTGGTTCAATCTTCAGAAAATTCAGCTTATGCGATTCCGATGGGAACCGATGAGTCAGATTTTGTCTGGGGAAGCAATTCAACAGCAGGAAATCAGGGAATACTTCTTTTAAACGTGTATAAAATGACAGGCGACGAGAAATATCTCAACGCTGCAAATGATAATCTGGATTACCTGCTGGGAAGGAATGCCACGGGCTTTTCCTTTTTAACGGGTTTTGGCGAGAAAGCTACAAGAGATCCGCACCACAGGCCTTCTGAAGCTGACGATAACGAAGATCCCGTTCCGGGGCTCCTGGCCGGAGGACCAAACCCCGGGCAACAGGATATAGCCGGTTGCGGAGATAAATATACAGCTGCGCATAAACATCCGGCGACTTCGTATATCGATGACCGCTGCAGTTATGCGAGTAATGAGATCGCGATTAACTGGAATGCACCCTTTGTGTATCTCTCCAATGCGATAGAGGCAATGAGGTAGTCGCAGTTTTAGATCTCACCCAAATCTCACCACATATTATTAACAGCCGAACCATGTATTTTTAATTAAAATCATATTAGTTCATTTCTTAACGCAACCTTTGGGCATTTTTCGCATCTGGTAAGAGTAGGAACTACTAAACTCAGCTAAAAATGGAAAAAATTACTAAAGTATGCTTACTATTGATGCTCTTCATCATTATTGGATGCAATGAAGATTCTTTACATGAAGAAACCGGAGACTCTGGAGAGGCACTGAGGAATTCCTATAGCGGAGATTCGGATGGCGGAGAGCCTTCCGCTGAAAATCCCGATAACGGGAATGACGGTTCTGATTCTTCGGGGCAAATAACTGCCGGAGAATGGAATGACCTTGAAAACTGGAATTACTGGACAGATTTAAAAAACAATCAGGAATTTGCTGATAGATTATACCACTGGAACTTTTATTTTAGTAACAGGATTTCCGTTTCTGTAAAAGATTTAAACGGAATGCCTGCCATAGATGCAGTTGTAGCTTTAAAAACTGATGATAGTACAACCATATGGGCTGCTAAATCAGATAATAAAGGAAATGCCGAACTATGGATAAATCCTTTTGAAAAATCCACTAATTCAGACCTGGAAAATTATTCGCTTTGGGTGGATGGAGAAAAACTCAGCATCAATTTGAAAGATTTTAACCAGGGTGTAAATGAGATTCAAATAAAAAATACAAGTGTAGCTCCAGACAATGTTGAGATAGCATTTATTGTAGATGCCACCGCTTCTATGTCAGACGAGTTAGAATTTCTAAAAGATGATTTAAAGAACATTATCCAACAAGTAGAAAATTCAAGCTCCAGTCTTGACATATTAACTTCATCAGTCTTTTACCGTGATGTAGAAGACGACTATGTTGTGAGGCATTCGAATTTTACAGCTGATATTAATACCACTTTAAATTTCATTAATAATCAAGCTGCTGATGGAGGCGGCGATTTTCCTGAAGCAGTCCACACAGCTCTCAATACAACTCTAAATGACCTACAGTGGTCCTCTAACGCACGCACACGTTTAGCATTCCTTATATTAGATGCCCCGCCACATCATAATCAGGAAGTTATTTCTGATATTCAGAATTCGATTAAACAAGCCGCTGAAAAAGGAATAAAGCTTATCCCCGTTACCGCTAGCGGAATAGATAAAGAAACTGAATTCCTTATGCGTTACTTCTCGATGGCGACCAATAGTACTTATGTGTTTATAACAGATCACAGTGGAATAGGTAATGACCATATTGAGCCTTCTATAGGTGAATATGAAGTAGAATTTTTAAACGAATTACTAGTAAGATTAATTAAACAATATTCTGAGTAATTTACCTTAATTTCATTATTTAAATAGAAATGAAATTTACTACATTCATTACCTCCATGGTCTTTTTATGCGCGCCGGCATGTGCTGTCCACCCGAAACAAATTTTGCAAACCAGGACAGTGACAAGTTTCAGTTTAGCGTAGCATAAAAATATATTAATTCACCAAAGTATGAACAAAAAATTACTTAGAGGGAGTTCTGGAATACGCTACCGATTTCTACAAAGTAAAACACGCTAAAAACGGCTATGAAAAAAATTATACTGATTGCTTTTATTTTTCTAATTGGCACTCTTGAAGGAAAATCACAAAATTTAGAAGTCGGATTTGGACTGGGAACCGGATCTGCATATATGTATGAAAACTTTGATAGTAGTATTGATATTAATTACTCGCTACCGTTTAGTTCATATCTTGATTTGAAATATTCAAACGCTGAATCTTATTTTGGACTTAAACTAAAATTTCAGTATTTAAACGCCGGAATTGAAGGAAGGAACTGGAAAAATAATAATGAGCCAATTGATGGCGACGTTACTTCATTAACTTCTATGATTTTGTTAGAGCATCTTAAAGAAGATAACACATGGAATTTTGGGTACAACTTTGGATTTGGATATACACAACAGGAATTGAGACAGGATTTAATTAATTTATCTCAGGGAATTACAAGTAATTATATGAGCGTAAATTTTTCCGGAATTATAAGTTCTAAAGTGACTGAAAATTTAGCCCTTCAAATAGAACCGACCTTATTGTGGACTGATCCCGTAGGCTCCCTTCGGGCAAGTGAAAAATGGCAAATTGCCGGAGAAGATGTAAACCTCTTAATGCAAATAGGAATTAAATATAAAATTAACTAATACCGCGTTCGAACTTTATTTCCTTTAAAGAGCAGATTTCCCCGGGATATTCCAGAGACCAGGGAGTGGCGGCGGACCCGGTAGAATGTACCTCATTACAGAGCAGCAATTTTATTAAATTGGTAAAACAATTAATGTCTACCTATTGATCAGATTTTCTAAAAGCAATAATAGGTTTATAGCACTTTAAAGCTTGGGAAAGCTATCTTTGTAAACTTCCGAATCTTTTAATTTTCATTTTTGAAGATGAAACTATGGTAGCGCTAAAATAAACTCTATGTCGTTCAAAAAATTAAACACTCCACTAAAAGAAGCACTTGACAGACTGGGATATGAAAGTCTCCTGCCTTTTCAGAAGAAATTAATCCCTAAGATCAAGAGCGGAAAAAACCTTTTTGCAATCGCTCCCGAAGGTAGCGGAAAATCGACGGCCATTGTAATCAGCACCTTGCAGATCCTGGAAAGCAAAGCTTTTGAAGATGCTCCGCGAGCACTGATTTTTGTAAAGGACAAGCAGGCTGCCTTAGAACTGGAAGAAAAATTCAACGAGTTTACCAGGTATATGGATGTAAGGGTTTTTAGCGCTTATGACGAACCCGATATCGAACAGCAAAAGGTTTCCATTTATGAAGGTGTGGACGTGGTGATCGCCACTCCAAATAAGCTGTTCAGGCTTTTTAAGATCACCGGAATAAATGTGAGTCAGTTAAAGGTGTTTATCGTGGAAGATGCCGAATTCCTTCTTAACAGCAGGGATTTTAACGACCTGATCCGGATTCCGCCACACATTGCCAAATGCCAGTATCTCGTTCTAGCTTCGGAATTTAATTCCAAGATAGAACGGCTAAATGATTCCTTTATGTCACATTCTGAAGTGGTGCGCGCGGCAAAATAGCTTCGGATTTTCCCGCAAACTTTTCCGGGTTTTAAAGCGGACTAATTTTTAAGCACGAAATAAAGGTGGCTTATTTTCTGAACAAGAAAATCTAAACCACCTTTAACTCGAACCTTTACTTCTGAAATTTTCCAGAACCTTTACAGGACTCCCGGAATTGCGCCGGCTACTTGCCCATCAACAGGATTTCACTACAAATCACTTCGGTTACATAGCGCTTTGTGCCCTCTTTATCCTCATAACTTCTGCTGGTAAGTTTTCCTTCGATTCCCACCTCTTTTCCTTTCGGAACATAATTCTCGATTAACTCAGCGGTTTTTCCCCAGGCAACTATATTGTGCCATTGCGTATCTGTTATTTTTTCTCCTTTGGAATTTTTATAACTCTCATTTGTGGCGATAGAAAATTTCGCCAGCTTTTTTCCCGATTCAAGATTTACGATTTCAGGATCATTACCTACGTGACCAATTAACTGTACTTTGTTTCTTAAAGTGCTCATAACTATAGAATTTATTGCAGCTGAAAATCATTAGTTCATTTCAACAGGACAAACATACTGCAGCAGTTAAGTGCTAATCGGTTATCAATTATTTGCTTACGTTTACATCCGTTTGCAAACGTTTAAAAGTGGTTAATGAGGTTTAGATGGGCAGCAAACGCCGACGAATTAGTTGCTGATTTAAAATCTTTTTTCTTAAAAGAAGGTGGAAATCTTTAAATCCCTACAAGAAGATGCTGAATTTTAGTAGATTAGTTGGGAGATAATAAGTCTATTCATGTACTGGTGGATTTATTCACTTGTTGGCAACAAGCTGAAAAAAATTATGGGATTAAGAGATATTTTTAAAAAAAGAAGGGAAGAGGAAGCAAAATCAATTCCGTCAAAAGTATTTTTTAATCATTTCTTTGCAATTAATTATTGTATTTCCTGTGATGACGATAGGTATAACTTAAAGAAAATTCCATTTTACAACCAGATAAAGATTAAAAACTCTGAGTTTGATATCGAACAAGTAAGAAAACTGCTATGGAATTCCTGGAGCACAGAATATGCATATAAAATAGGAGAAAAAATAGATAATAGTGATTATTACAAATTTTCACTTCATTGGAATTTTCCTCAAGCATATTATTCTGTTTATCTCTGTATGACTGCATTTCATGAAACACAGGGAATCGCAAATGACCAGCACGAAAAATCAATAAAATTATTTGGAAATTCTATTAAAGATGGACATTACCCCTCTGCCATAAGTTTTTACTCATCCGGACTTAAAGATGATTTTGAATATAAAGGATTGGAAACCTTTGAAAACTTTCCCAAGAATAATAGTGTTCTGACTAAAATTGATTGTTTGGAAGATGCAGAGTTGCAGGTTGCTACTTTTCTAAAGACTACAAGGAAGAAAAATGCAGATGACAAGAAACAACGTTTCAAAAAGCAAAATGATAAAAGGTTTTTTAATAAAAAGAAAGAATTTAGTAAGTCCTTTAAGAAACATCACTGGGATATTATTTATAAAACCATTCCAATAACTTCAGTTTTTAATTTACTCTATAGACTGAGAATTAAGGCAAATTATCGCGACATTGAAAGCTTTATAAATGCAGATATTGACTTTAAAAGTTTCCATTCAAGTTTAGGGGATTTAATTTACTATTTAAATTTTATTCACGAAGGATACATTGCAAAAGCTATAGGTATAGAAAAATATGAGAAAATACTTAATGATTTTCCCAGTCATTTAAGCGATGATTCAGCTAAAGATAGATTTAAGAATTATATTAAACCGCTTAAATAAGCCAGTTGACAACAAAATATAAAAACAATGCTTAGTTTGGTCTCGACCCGAAATTTTGTAGTTTTTTGCAATGATTGGTTTTCCCGAGAAATTAAAGCTTACCAACCGCACAGTTTTTATATGGGACGTTGGGCACAATTAAAAACAAAAATTAAATGAAAAACAGCGAAATAAAAAAACAAATAAAAACTGCCAATGAAAATATTCTCAGAAATGTAATTTCTGAGAGAGATGATGTATTTGGAAACGCAAAAGATGGAATCGCTTTTAAAATAGATTTCGGGAATGAAAATATTACAAACAATCGGACTGTCTCCATTCCCATTCCCGGGTTGGAAAAAGCTATCGAGGTAATCAAAGAAATTGATACAGAATCCAGGGATAGTGAAATGAAAATTCGTCAAATTTTTAATCGACATCGCAGTTACTCTAATTCACCGTTATATATGAATTGTCATTTTAGGAGATCTGATAGTTATTAAATGGAAAACGAAATCATAAAAATAATTCTCGCAAGTTCTCTTATTGCAGCAATTATTTCAGCCGTTGTCTCTTATTTTACATCCGTTAAATTAAAGAGCCTGGATTTTAAAAATGATTACTATAAAGAAATTTTGAAGAAAAGATTAAACGCATACGAGTTAATTGAAAATCAAATAATTCTTTTAAAAACAGTAGTTTTAGGTGACGACCAAAAACCTTATCACATAATCTTCGGCTCCGGAGATAAAAAATTCTTTGAATTTCAACAGAATTTACATTTAGCTTCTGTACACGGGTTGTGGATTGATCCCAAAACAACTAAATCATTAGAAAAATTGAACTCTTTATTTTTTAATTTGAATATTAAAGTACATTCGAAATCGGATATAGAGATAGAGACAATTGGAAAAGAATATTACCAGAAAATCTCAGACCTGAGATTCACTTTAGAGAATGACGTTAAGAAAGGACTTTATAATTTAACGGATATGAAGAAAACCTTCCAAACGACTGATAAAAATGAAAAAAGAATTATTTATAAAGAATAAACTGTGCCCAACACTATAAAAACAATGCTAAAACCTATCTCGAATCGAAACTTTCTGGTCGATTTCTAAGCGGATTGTCCTGCGGACAATCACGCCCACCCGCCCCCACAGTTTTTATATGGGACGCTTGGCAAAATATATTAAATTAGATTCGTTAGATTTGAAAAAACAAATAAAGACACCAGAAAAATATTGATCCTGCATTGCGATATCGAAATGTAAACTCTAAAGTGAGGAATTAGATTTAAGTTATTTAAAACTTTTTTCTTCTAAACATTTATATCTTTATACAATTTACTCTTTATAAATGCTCTCGCCCTCACTTTTATAGTTGATATTTATACTTTATGAATTATGACTTAACAAAGCTCATACACAAGTGAATATGTCTGGTGTCTTTTTAGATAAACTTCTAATTGAGAATACAAAGAAGAGGTTTGATCAGATAAATAATTTAAAGGACTTCGTTTCTTTACTTAATTATTTAGAACTAAGAGCTTTTAAAGATCCACAAAAACCATTAACTGTACCCCATCTTTATTATTTATCCAAAACAAAAAATAATAGATATGAAGAGTTTGATATTCCTAAAAAGAATGGTGAAACTAGAAAAATAAAATCACCTGATGGTAGGCTAAAGAGAGTTCAAGGCCTAATAAACATTCTCCTTCAGATAGTTTTCGAAGGCCATTCAAATTATTCTACAAATGGATTTCTTTTTGGAAAAGACATTAAAAGAAATGCATTGCCTCATGTAAATAAAAATTATTTATTAAATATTGACTTACAAAACTTTTTTCCTTCTATACCATTTAGAAGAATAAAAACAGTTCTTGAACTTCCGCCTTTTAATCTTGTAAGTAACAGAGAAACAATCGGATTTTTAATAGCCAACTTAGGTACTTATAAAAACTCTCTTCCACAAGGTGCTCCGACAAGTCCAATCCTTTCTAACATTGTTACACAACGACTAGACAGGAAAATAGTTAAATATTGTATTGACCATAGAATAAAGTATAGCCGATATGCTGATGATTTAAGTTTTTCCTCAAATTGGAACGTTTTTGAATCAAATATTATAAAAGAAATTGAGGGTATAGTCAAATCCGAGAATTTTACTCTAAATTCAAGAAAAACCAGAGTGAGGAGTTCTATGCAGAGGCAAGAAGTTACTGGACTTGTAGTCAACTCAAAATTAAATGTCAAAAGAGAATATTTGCAAAAAGTAAGGGCAATGATTAATAATTGGGAAAAGGGAGGTTTTTCATTCGCAATAGCCCAATTCAGGAAACATCAACCACCTGAAAAGAAATTTTACGATTTTAAAGAAGTTCTATTGGGGCATATTTCGTTCTTAAGATTAATAAAAGGTGAAAATAATTCCGTAATTCAAAATCTTCAAATTCGCTATAATTTTTTAGTAAATCTTCTAGACTACAGCTTCATAGAAGAAGATAATGTTCGGTTAAAAATTGAAGAGGATAATCAAAAAATGGAAAAAATTGCATTTGAAAATGACCAAGGGAAAGAAGAAACATTTATTTCTTTCTGTACTGGTGCATTTCATCAAATAGAAAACCTGCTAAACTTTTACTACTGGAAGAAATTTCCCGAAATAGATGATCTCAAAGATTTTATGTGGCACAATAATCCCCTCTTTCAGGAAAGATGGAAAAAATTAAGGAAATCTAATAAGGAGAACAGACTTAAGCAATTAAATAATTATAAAACAGTGCGAGATTTTGATATAAATACCCTCGTATACTTATTTGAAAAAGAGTTCTATTTTGACCGCCATAAATCTTACAAGCAAAAAATCACCCATTTAAGAGAGATAAGAAATGATGAATCCCATCGATGTACAGTTTTAGATACAGACAAAGAAGCAATAAGGATCCAATACGAAAAAATAAGAAAGGAAAGAAAAGCGAAAAAAGAAAAAGGAAAACAGTTTATTCTAACCCCTGGACAGCAAAAGGACGAGATGAATTATTTGACACTCAAATATATTGAAGAAAAGAATTACAAAAACGTAAGAAATGTTCTTCGTGAAGTTAGAAACAACATAAAAAAATCTTTGCCGAACATCGGTTTATCGGAAATACTGGGTTCAAGCGAAATAGCCTAATTTAGAGACTATGGAAGAAAATAGTTAAACTGTCAAGTCCGTGTCCCTACTCCGCACCTCTTCTCGAAACCGCTGTACCAACCTAACATGAAAAACCTTCTCCTAATCTTCATCCTGATTTTTGGCAATTCAGCTTTAGCACAGGAAAGCGAAATTGACAATTTAATGGTTGAAGCAAATAAGGCTTTTAATGCTTCAGACTTTCAGACGGCTAAAGATAAATATGCATCAGTCATTAAAATTGACTCCACAAAAAGAGGTGCCTTGTTTAATTTAGGAGCAACTCATTTAAATCTTGGCGATAATAATAAAGCCTGCAGTTTATTTCAGAAAGCCTATTCACATGGAGATATAGATTCGTATGATGTCATCATGCAGTATTGCGGGAAGCTGGAATATTCTGAAAAGATGTTTCAGTGGCACGTGGACGAATCATTCAAATTTCAACAGGAGGGACAGTTTGTAGAAGTGATTCTGAACAAAAAGGAGATCAATCCCGATTTCATAGAACTTTTAAAGTCCGAAATAAAAAAGTCCAAAGAACTGAAACGTATAAAAGAAAAGGTCATAATCACCCTGAACGTTGATATAGGTGGAAACTTAAAAACAAAAGTCGGCGGAAAAATAAGTTCGGAGCAAAAACAGAAACTTCTGGAAATCCTCCACACGATGACCGAATACCAACCTGCAACTTATCAAAACCGGAAAGTGGAACTATTCGGTGGAGGCTATGCTTTGCCGCTTATAATTAATAAATAATTCATTGTTCGCTGTTAATACGTCGATAATTGCCAATTTTGAGCATCGGTTAAGAAGCATTCTGCAAATAGAAAATGGAAACAGAAAATTACACATTAAAAGAAATAGAAGCGTCTGACATAGAAAATATTCACAAAGGACTATCCAACCCAGACGTAACAAGATTTTACGATGTACACTTCTCTACATTAGAAGAAACAGAAGAGCAAATGGAGTGGTACCGGAATTTAAAAAAAGAAGGTGCCGGAATTTGGTGGGGAATTTATGATAAACAGAATAATCAGTTTTGTGGCGCCGGAGGTTTTAACGGTTTAGATAAACAACATAAAAAAGCTGAAATCGGACTCTGGCTTATAAAAGAGCTTTGGGGAAAAGGAATCCTCAAAGAAATAATGCCGAAGCTATTTGAGCACGGCTTCACTGCACTCAATTTAAACCGTATAGAAGGTTTCGTTGTAAGCGAAAATACGAGGTGTAAAAGTGCACTGGAGAAAATAAACTTCCGGTATGAAGGAACCATGAGGGAATGCGAAATCAAAAATGGCGAAAAAATTAATGTTGATTTTTATTCGATTTTAAAAAGTGAATGGCAACAGCAAAACTCATTTTAGCAACACATATTTGATTAGGAAATAACGTAAGACTGAAAATTCTTATCTTCATCAACTAATCAGGTCTAAGCGGGCAAATCTTTGGCTCCTACTCCGCCAATTTGTAACTTAATCGTAAGCATTCTAAAAACCTAATCCTTAAACTGACTAAAGCATATGAAAAAGCTAACCTTAAATGACGGAAATAAAATACCAATTGTAGGATTTGGAACCTACAAAGCTACAGGGCAGGAAGGAATAGAATCAGTTAAATCTGCCATATCCAGCGGTTATTCGCTAATCGATACGGCAGCAGCTTATGAGAATGAAGAAGCTGTTGGAAAAGGAATTAAAGCCAGCGGAGTTTTAAGAGAGGATCTTTTTATAACTTCCAAATTGTGGCGCGAGAGTTTAGGTTATGAATCAACAAAAAAGGAACTCGAAAACTCCCTGAAAAGACTTGATCTGGAATATCTGGATTTATACTTGATCCACTGGCCTGCTAACGAAAAGAATTACGATAATTGGCAAAAAACCAATGCCGATACGTGGAGAGCAATGGAAGAATTACAAGCTGAAGGAAAAATAAAATCTATTGGGGTAAGTAATTTTTTTGAAGAACATTTAGACTCGTTATTCGAAACAGCCAATGTCATTCCGTCAATCAACCAGATAGAATTTCATCCCGGATATTGGCAAAAGGAATTGGTAGCATACTGCAAAAGACAAAACATAGTAGTAGAGTCCTGGTCTCCTTTGGCAAGGGGAAAGGTATTTGGGAATGAAGTGCTGGAAGAAATTGCCAAAAAACACAATAAAACTGTTGCCCAGATTTGTCTGAAATGGATAATTCAACACGATGTAATTGCCATTCCAAAATCAAATTCACCCAAAAGAATAGAAGAAAACATAGATCTGTTCGATTTTGAATTGTCTGCAACAGATATGAACCTAATAAATGACCTTCCTGAAATGGGTTTCAGTGGAGAATTGCCCAACATCTGGCCGGATAGAATCTGAGGGAAACGTCTTTTAAAATCCTCCTTATGTTAGGACCTGGTCTCCCCCACCCGGAAAATCCTGCGGACTTTTTTATCTGAGGGAAGGCTATAATTCAACTTTAGCACACAGAAATCGGATTAATAAATTAATAGCTGAAGGAGCTCAAGATCAATTAACGATAAGCAAACTACTGTTCATCAGCCGAAAATTGCTATTTTTAAGCATCGACTAAATTTTACAAAACATTTCTGGTACAACTTCAGCATTTCAGCAAATCCCGTTCTATATGCCGATAATTGCCATTTTTGAGCGTGCACCAGATTTTAAAACCCTCACCCCTTAGCTAACAGATTATGCAAAAATTAATCATCTGCCTTTCCTTATGTCTTATCGGAAGTATTTATTCCGGATCTTCTCAGAATGTCTATTTATTATACGATAATGCTGTTCCCCAGGCAGAATATGCTGCGGAAATGCTCAAAAAAGCTCTTGTTGAGCAGGAGTATTCAGTTTTGGAGGAACGTACAGGCTATGATTACCTCATTAGTATAGGCGTAAATGCTGTGAATCTTGGCAGTGAGGCATATGCTATTATTCCGGAAGGGAAGATCATCACGATTTATGGCGGTGATAACAGGGGGATGATCTACGGCAGCCTTTCGGTTGCTGAAAGTTTGCGAAATGGCACTTCCCTTCAGAATATAGAAAAAAGTAGTGAGAGTCCGCACAATGCACTGCGGGCAATAAAGCACAATACTCCGTGGTATACTTACCGGCCGAGTTCCGCGCTGGATCTGCATTATGAGACTGTCCGCGATGTGAAATACTGGGAAGCTTTCCTGGATATGATGGCTGAAAACCGCTTCAATTCCCTTTCCTTATGGAACCTTCATCCGTTCGTTTTTATGATCAAGTCGAAGAATTTTCCGGAAGCGAGTCCGTTTAGTGATGAAGAAATGGAAGAATGGAAACATTTGCACAGAGAAATCTTCCGGATGGCAGACGAACGTGCGATCGACACCTATATTATTCCGTTTAACATCTTTGTAAGTCCGGAATTTTCCGAAGCTCATAACGTGGCTCAGGAAAATGTGTATCCGAATTATTACATTCCCGGCGACACTTCAGAAATTGTAAAACGCTATACGCGGGAAAGTATAACCCAAATGTTTCAGGAATATCCTACGCTTACCGGTCTTGGCCTTACACTTGGCGAAGGAATGGCAGAAATGACACCTCAGCAACGTGAAGATTGGATCTATGAAACTTATATTGAAGGTATGCGCCAGGTGGGGAGGGATTTAAAACTTGTACATCGTATCCCCTTTTCAAGTACTTCGGAATCTTTGGGAAAAACCAGTGTGGAGTTGGAACAGTTGACCCGAAATGCTATAGAAAGAGAAGCAAGTCTGGATTTCATACAGGAACCTATCTGGGCAGATTTAAAGTATAACTGGTCTCATGCACATTCTACTCCCGAATTGGTAAAAGTACATGGAGGAGAAATGTTTGATACTTTTTATAATCCGTTGCCAGAAGGATACAAGGTAACGTACACCGCCCGGAATGAAGATTTTTTTGCGCTGCGTTGGGGAGTTCCGGATTTTATTCGTGAGCATATCGCCCTGAACAGCCAAAGCTATATCGGCGGATATTTTATAGGATCTGAAACCTATATTCCTGCCAAAGATTATTTCACTGCCATAGATGCCCCGGTAGACTGGGATTACGCTTTTGAACGGCAGTGGCTGTTTTATAAGCTTTGGGGAAGATTGCTGTACAATCCCAAAACTCCGGATAAAATTTTCCAGGCCGAATTCAATGAGCGCTACGGCAGCCGGGGAGACAACCTCCTGGAGGTTTATTCCCTTGCTTCGGCTACACAGCTGCGCCTTGCCTCCCTCTACGATTCGCGATGGGACTTTACGCTTTACGGCGAAGGTTTTATGGCTCTTATTGGAGATGACACGCAGTATATTTCGGTAGACCAGTTGATCAACCATCCTACTCTGGATCCGGATTATGTATCTGTCAGCGAATATGTGGAAAGACGCGCTTCCGGAGGTTCTTTTGAAGAAAATGAAATTACTCCGCCTGTTCTGATTGATATGCTCGAGGAGGACACTCAGAAAGCTTTAAGTTTGGTTGAAGATATAAATACTGAAGATAATGCTTCTCTAATGTATGAAGTGGCAGATATCAAAACCTGGTCGTATTTAGGTTTACATCTTGCTGAAAAACTGAAAGGTGCCGTAGCGCTTCAAACCTACCGGATTAAAGGCGGGGATGAAAACAAGCAAAATGCCGTGGATCACCTGGAAAAAGCATTGGATCATTGGGATAAGGTAATTGAAATCACCCGCCCGATTTACAAGGACATGCCCTTGACACATTACAACGGAAGCAGCCACGACAGGAATGAAGATAACCTTTTCCATTGGGCGCTTATAAGACCGGAAGTTGCTCAGGATATCGAAATCACAAAAGATGCGACGGTTGATGAAAGCAAATAAAATGGTTTTATCTGAAGAAATTATGGTCTATTCAAGATTAAAGCTCGATAATTGCCATTTTGAGGCATCGGTTAAAAAATCTTGTACTGCATCGCAGCTTTACTTACCTTTGACGTTACTAACGTGGAACAGAACTAGTTGTGCTAAAGTCATTTGCCGACAAAGAAGCTGAAAAAATCTGGGACGGGATCCCGTCAAGAAAGCTTCCTGCTAATATTCAAAATGTAGCTCGTAGAAAGTTAAGAATGATAAATAATGCCCAAAACATAAATGATTTAAGAATTCCTCCAGCTAACCATTTAGAAAAGCTTAGCGGAAATTTAGAAGGATTCCACAGCATTAGAATAACCAGACAATGGAGAATAATGTTTAGATGGGAAAATGACAATGCTCTGGAAGTTCAGATTGTTGATTATCATTAATCTTAAAGAAATACATCTATGAAAAACCTAAATAATATACACCCCGGAGAAATCTTAAAAGAAGAATTTTTAGAACCAATGGAAATTAGTGCCTATCGCCTTTCCAAAGAAACATTTATTCCTCAAACACGAATTAGCGAAATCATAAAAAAGAAAAGAAGAATAACTGCTGATACCGCACTCAGGCTTTCTAAATACTTTGGAACAACTGCTAAATTCTGGTTGGGATTACAGGATGATTATGATTTAGAAGAAGAGATAAATTCAAAAGAAAAAGAGTTTAACAACATCAAACCATTAGAAAACAATCCGGCGTAACATCGGAAATCGCTCCCATGGATGATAATTGCCATTTTTGAGCAACGGTTATAAAAGCTTAGCGGACTTCAAACTTAACAGCTTCAGAAGAAACTGAATTTCCGCATAACTGGAAAAGATGGCCATTCCGGTGGTTTTCAGTATTCTTCCATGCTTCCGATATACAAAATATCATAAAATTTTCGATTTAAAAGATCAAAGACAGAATAATCACTTATATTTGTATCGCAAACGATTTAATCTTTAGCGATATTCAGCAATAAAAAATAACGAACTATGAATTTTTACGATTTTGAAGCAGAAACAATTACCGGCGAAACAATTTCTATGGACCGGTATAAAGGCAAGACGGTCGTTATCGTCAACACCGCCAGCAAATGTGGCCTTACTCCTCAATATGAAGGATTGGAGACTCTTTATCAGCAATATGAATCCCAGGGCCTGGTGGTTCTTGGTTTTCCCTGTAACCAGTTTGCCAACCAGGAAAGTGGAAACGCTAAGGATATTCAGGAATTTTGCCAGGTAAATTATGGGGTAAGTTTTCCTATGTTTGCTAAAGTCGATGTAAATGGTAAAAATGCACATCCTCTTTTTAAATACCTGAAATCTAATCTTCGCGGCGGACTCTTCGGAAGTAAAATAAAATGGAATTTCACGAAATTTGTCATAGATAAAAACGGAAAACCTGTAAAAAGATTTGCCCCGACTACCAGACCTGAAAAAATGGAATCCACGATTAAAAAGCTGTTATAATGGATAAAAACATCACAGATTTATACCTGGAAAATCAGCTGTGTTTCCCTTTATATGCGGCTTCCAGGCTCACTACCAAAGCTTATGCGCCTTACCTCAACAACTTAAATATTACCTATCCGCAATATTTAGTGATGCTGGTATTGTGGCAGTATAAAGAACAGAGCGTTAATGAAATTGGGGAACGCCTGATGCTTGAATCCAACACCCTCACGCCTTTGCTGAAGCGGTTGGAAAGCAAGGAATTTCTTCTTCGGAATCGTTCCAAAACAGATGAACGCAGCGTAATTGTCTCCCTTACCGAAAAAGGAAATGCCCTGAAAGAGGAAGCCAGTTCAATTCCCACAAAGATCATGGGATCATTCAAGGATACCAGTATTTCTGAAGCTGAAATTATTAGTTTTAAAGAAACCCTTCATAAACTTGTAGCTGTCCTCGACCAGAAAAATTCCGGAGGAAAAATATAGAAAAAACTTAGCTACTTAAACTAATCTGGGTTATTTCCAGTGTGAATATAAAAGTGGAAAATATCATAGGAGCCATATCGAAAAAAGACAAAATTGCGCTACTTTAGCCGAATGATCAAGGCGATAAGAAACAGCGCATTTACCAAAGTCCTTTGGGGACTTATGGCGCTTTATTTCCTTAATATAAGCGTAGATTCAGCAGATCCTTTTCCAGAGCATATTTCAGAGGATTTATCAATTAATGACCAGGAAAGTTTTATCGAATTAGTGGTCGAGAAAATCCTTGGTTATGAAAATGCCATAGAAGAAAATGATGATAATGACTCAGGTGAAAACATAAACAAAGTACCAAAACTGGTTTTCACTGTTCATCCCTCCATAGACAATATTAGTATTAAAGCTTTTTCCGGAAAAAAGAAATCTGCTTATTCTGGCTACGAGGCTTATCTAAGTAGCGGCTTTTATCAACTTGACACCCCACCACCTAAATTTTGATTTGTTCTTTCTAATTAATCTCTCTGCACAATATGTTGGTGTAGAGGTTTCTTAATCATTTAAAACAAATCATAATGAACATCAAAAAATTACTGGTGCTAATTACCTTATTAGTACCATCAACCTATGCTGCAGCACAAGTTTCCAATGCAGAAAAAGATAGTCTTTATATAAAAGAAGTAGAAGAAAGTAAAGAACCTGTTAAGGTTTTACACGCCGAACCCCTATACATCGATCTTATAAGGGATTTAGGAGCAAGAAAAGGAGAAAAGGAATGGAACCTGGGTTTTGGCCTGACAGACAACCTGGAATTTGATTCTTATGAAGCTTTGGTAGAATACGAATGGGCACCTGTAGATCGTTTGGGGTTAGAAGTGGAGGTGCCCTTGACCTTTTATTCACCTTTAAACGGAGTATCCCGGGATTCAATCCCCTCCAATGAAATAAATAGCCTGAAAATTGCTGCTCAAGGGTCCTTTTTTGTTAGTGAACCACTGGCTACTTCTATGGCCCTTGGATATATAAATGAATTTGAGCTTTCTCCTTTCAGGAGTTTTGGAAAACCGCTTATTACAGGTAATGTTTACAATCCATTCTTCGTAATTGCAAAACGCTGGGGCAACAATTATCACTCCTTAATTTATACAGGTCCTGTCTTTGAACAACATTTTGAAACCAATAAAATCCATACCTCCTATGACGTTAATACGAGTTTTCACTACATGATTACAGGCACAAAGAATTTTTTGGGAGTAGAACTAAACAAAACTTTTAATGATGGCGATTTTGATATGACAGTACGACCTCAAATGCGGGTAGGTATTGCAGACAACTTACTGGTGGGAATTGTAGCAGGAATTCCTGTAAGCAGGGAAAATGAACGGTTCAGTTCATTTCTAAGGCTCATTTGGGAACCTAAACATCATGAGAATTAGATTTTTATGGCGTAGAAGCGGGTTGAATAAAAATTCAATCCGCACTACGCTATTATCTCTCATGCCAGGCATATAGTAAGTTTATAGAATTCCTGAAAATGACTGATACTTATAGCTTAAACGACTAAGGATATTTCACCTCAACTATCTCGTCCATTAAAGGAATCAAGGATTTCTCAGAATCTAAATCATCGGTATAATATACAGTCCTGTCACCACCTTTTTCAAGAAACCTGGACTTATTGCTTCCGTAAGTATCGGTTTTTATACCATCAATTTTCTCTTTTTTGTAATAAAATTCTGTGGAAATTAAAGTTTTAAAACCAAAAAGGAGTGCAATTTGTTTAGCTGGGATTTCTGTACACCCAGTAAGCAATACATCTGCAGTTTCCGGCCTTTCCAATAACTCCTTACCTAAGGGAGTGAGAGAATTTAAAAATTTCTTTTTGTAGTGTTCCTCAAAATACTTTTCGAGTTTACTTTTTTGCAAACCTTTAAATAACAAAATGATCACGAGGTTTCTCGATCGGTATGGGTCATAATTTCCTGTTCTCATCAGGGTTACCATAATTATCTTAGTAAGGTATAACCTGAAAAATTTATTGCTATGCCTTAAATATCCTTCTATAAAATCAAATGTACTGTTTAAGGTAGATAATGTCCCATCCAGATCGTAATAATGAATCGTCTTCTCTGCAATTTTCTCCATGTGTATTTGACTGTTATCCATTTAATTAGGATCCATACAAATATCAGGCAATTCCCACAAATAATATTACTGAATAGTAAAACTTTAAGCTGAAATGTTATCATTTTACTAATATGAACTTAGAAAGTAACGAAATATCAAAATGCAACACCTACAACATTTACTCGTCTTTATTTTAAACCTTCAAATGAAGATTATTCGTCCTATATACCTGGTGGTACTATTTTTATTTCTAACTCATTCCATATTTTCACAAAATCTGGATAACTGCAGAGCAACAGTAAAAAAGACTTTTGAAGCATTAAACCAGCAATCATCTGCATCTATAGAAAGCAATTTATCTGATGATTTTAGTATCGCCGGACAGAAAGGGGAAATTGCGAAAAAAGTCCTGGCCCAGCTTTTTTCACAATTAAACGACAGTGTGATAGCCTTTAAAGAAGTAGATGTAGTCGAGGGATCCAACTCCGCAGAATTTATATATTCAGTAGAATACAAGAAGAAAGGACCTACAAATTCAACATTTCTTTTTAATAAAGAAAATCAGCTAAAAGAGCTGAGTCTTTTTGAAATGGAAGTGAAAACTCTTACAGATAATGTGAAGACTGAAAAAAGCACTCAACATCCCATTGAAGTTCCTTTTGAGCTAGCCAGAAAATTAATTACCGTAAAAGTCAATTTGAATGGTATTGAAAGAACTTTTTTGCTGGACACAGGTTCACCAAGAGTAATTTTGAATTCCAGGTATTTAGAAAACTCCACTGAAGAAACTCTTTCCTCTACCAGGGATGTTAGTAACAATAACATTTCGGGAATGGATATTGTGCAAGTTAATAATTTGAATTTTTCCGGCATCACTTTAAGAGATCAGCAGGTAATTTCATCTAATTTAGAACATCTGGAAGAAAGTTTGGGAATTAACATCCACGGACTTATTGGTTATGAAATGATTCGGGATTACGACATACTTTTTGATTATGAGAATCAGAAAATCATACTTATTGACCCGGAATCCTTTGAAAAATTTAGCAGAAAAAACCTGGGAGAAGATCAGGTTATCTTACCTCTTCATTTAAATGGCCATCTTCCCACTGTTCAGTCGCAGATTGGAAATCGGACTTTTTACTTTGCAATTGATTCCGGCGCCGAAACAAATTTAATCGATGCTCATCTTTTTAGTCAAATGGAAACAAATTTTAAAAAAATTGGAACCAGCGACTTAAAAGGAGGCGGCAAGAATTCTAATGAGGTTAAAACTGCTGTTCTAAAGAAAATGCACATTGGAGGCGCGAAATTTAAAAACATTCCAACCCTATTTTCTAATATAAGCCATCTGAATAAAAAAGAACACGAAACAGAAATTAACGGAATTATAGGCTATCCAATTTTATCCCGACAAAAAACATTGATATCACATAAAAGGAAAGAAGTAATTTTCTTCTATTGAAATTTTACCATTTTAGTATTAAAAAAGCCGATAATTGCCTTTTTTAGCCTAAAGCTTAAAAGGAAGGAATTATCCGGGCCTGGACATGATTTGTCCTCCTAAGTTCGATAATTGTAAAGTTTTAGGAATCCCTTCTGAAGAGGTCTGCTACAAAAGAAAATCAAGACCTTAAACTTTTAGCCAGATAAGTCATTTTTCAATTGATTTTTTGTGTAAAAAAATCTCTTATTACACTCATAATAGGCCTTCCGCTCCTGCTCCTTTGCTTAAGGATGTGAAAATTTTTAAAAAAATTGTTCCAATTTATAAGAAATATAAGCCTCCGGCTGAACAAAAGTTAAAATAAATCCTCCGGCAACCCAATAAAATCGGGCATTCTCAAGAATTTTAGCCTTAGCTCCTCATTCCCTGACCCTTAAGAAATTTTTAGAAAAAAATATTCTTACAAATAATCTTCATATATGTATATTTGTCAAAATTCAATACCCAATATAAACAATAAAATAATTATACTATGAAGAAGTTACTGATTTTTACATTATCCTTATTTTTAGGCTTTCAAATGCAAGCCCAGGAAATAGACAATAATAATGTTGAAGTAGGCACTATTTTGGAAATTAATGAGGCTGAGGCATATGGCTTTAAGCATATTCATTTTCCCCGCCCAAATTTTATAATAAAAAGAGGTGGTATTGCCAATTATAATAGTGTTGAAGGAAATCGCGTAGAAATTACTGCGGTGACCACAAAAAAAGATGGAACCAGAGAAGTTGAGCTAAAACGTGTAGATGGGCGTAAATTTTTTAGAAATTTTGCCACTGTAAAAGCAGACATCGATGAAGCTCTTGAATCTGGCGAAATGACATTATAATATTTCGCTGTCTTTTAAAGAAGACAATTCTATAAATCAGGAGGCTGACTAAAAGCGCCAGTATCTATAAGGTTCGCGGAAAATTCAAACATTCCGGAATTAAAATATAGGTCGATAATTGGCAATTTTAGGCAGCCTCTTTTTTTATTCAGAAAAAAGAGAATTGCCATTCTTACTTTTTCTTCATCTTATTTAACCAGATGATGGTACCGGTGACCGGCAAACTTGTTGCAATAAGGCAGGTAATAAAGTAGATGATTTTAGAAAACACCCCGAAGATTTCTCCCGTATGGATCGGCTTTATTAAAGAAGCAACTTGTACATTTAATGGTTTTTCTTTAAATAATTCTTTCTGAAGCACTTCCCCATCCCTGTCCAGCACCAATTGATCTGAAACGACCGGGGACCAATTATTATTATTGGTCTTTCTTATCTGGTAAACCCCTTTTTCTGAAGAAGGAAAGGAAATACTGGTAGTTCCGCTATAATTTAGTTCCTCTGAAGCTACTTTATAAATTTCTGCAATAGTTAATTCTTCCGAAGGATCAAAATCTGCCTGTGATTCTATTTGCGGACCACCACGATTTCCAAAAATTTTGGTTCCCAGGACCGTACTTCCCGCTTCCCGATACCATTCAAAAGACCAGCAAAGGCCTGTAAGGATCATAATAACAAGAAAAATACAGGAGTAAAAACCCAAGGTGTTATGAAGATCGTGATTGACTCTTTTCCATTTTGCTGAAAATTTAATTTTAAAACCAGCCTTAAAATTTTGCCATTTCCACTTTTTTGGAAACCATATAACAATTCCACTTACTGCCAGAAAGAAGAAAATAATTGTCGCCACACCAACTATAGGACGACCAATTGATGATTCCAGCAACAGCCAGCGATGCAGACGAAACATGCTCATAAAAAATCCATCAAGGGAAGATTCAGGTGCTTTTAAGGTCTCACCTGTATAAGGATTGACAAAATAGGTAGTGCCGCGTCTGTCCTCAGGTGATGTCTTTACCCGAAACTGGTATGGATCATTACTATTGTTACTAATACTTATACCCGCTACTTCACCTTCAGATTGTAAGCTTTCGGCAAGGCTTCCAACAGGAATAATGTCCCCCTGAACTTTAACTTTTAAGTCTTCAGCAAAAATTGCTTTAATTTCTTTTTCGAATACCAGCGCTGTTCCGCTAAAACAAACTAAAAAAAGTATTATCCCGCTACCTAAGCCAAGCCATAGGTGAATATCGGTCATCAATTTCCTGAAGGTGTATTTCTTTTTTTTCTTCATTGTAAAGGGGAATCAGTTACTGGTTTTTATTTAGACTTAGTTTAAATAGTAGTCAAAAGTAACATAGTCATTCTAAATATTAAAATTTTATTTAGAAATATTTTAAATACTGTTTAAGTGCTGAAAGAAAAAATTTTTGAAGCAGCCTCTCCAGGCTTCAGATTCTGAAAAACTTTGCATATTTCTGAATATATCGTACTTTCGAAACTTTTCTAATGAACTTCTATGTCGCAATTCTGGTTGTATTTTAACCTGGGCCTCGAGCATGTTCTCGACTGGAACGCATACGATCATATGCTTTTCCTGATCGTGCTTGTAGTTGGCTATGGTTTTAGCAGCTGGAAAAGAATCCTTTGGCTGGTAACCCTCTTTACAATTGGGCATACCCTGGCGCTCTTTCTCTCTGTTTACGAAATTGTAAAAGTCGATTCTGATTGGGTGGAGCTTCTTATACCTATTTCAATTCTTTTGACAGCTCTATTTAATATTTTTAATGCAGGAAAAAACGAAAGAAAAAACAACTTAAACCTTTTACATTTCACTACCCTGTTCTTTGGACTTATCCACGGCCTTGGTTTCTCCTCTTATTTTAAAATGGTCTCAGCGTCTGGGGAAAGCAAACTTCTTCCTCTTTTGGAATTTGCCCTGGGGATAGAAACAGCCCAGGTAATTATTGTCCTTGTAGTTATGATCATTGGTTTTGTTCTTCAAAATGTTATCCATGTTTCAAGACGGGACTGGATACTCGTAACATCTTCTATAGTACTGGGTATTATTTTGCCGATTCTTCGGGACAGTTTTGCTGCTATTTAATATTTTAGCATACGCTGTAATTTTTCAGTTAAAATTCATACTTATTCACTTACAAGGATTTAGCTATTAACAGTTAAATTTGTAATCTTACTTATGCAAAAGACAAAACAATTAAAATACGATAAAGCTTATTTACGAATAGCCCGGGAATGGGGAAAATTATCGCATTGCAATAGAAAACAGGTTGGCGCGCTTATTGTAAAAGACAGAATGATAATTTCTGATGGTTATAATGGTACTCCCAGTGGTTTTGAAAATCCTTGTGAAGATGAGGAAGGGTATACAAAATGGTATGTATTACATGCAGAAGCAAATGCGATTCTAAAAGTAGCATCTTCCACGCAGTCCTGCCTGGGGGCCACACTTTATATTACCATGTCGCCCTGCAAGGAATGCAGCAAGCTCATCCACCAGGCAGGAATTACACGATTGGTGTATAATGTAGATTATAAGGATAACTCCGGACTGGAATTTCTAAAAAAAGCCGGAGTGAAACTTGAGCAGATAACAGATTTAGATAATTGAAAAACAAAAATAAAATATATATCCCGCTGTTACTGGGAATTGCGTGCGCCCTGGGGATTCTCCTTGGCGCAAAACTTGATTTTACAAGTTCCGACAGTCTTTTTTCCCGCAATCCCAAGAAGCAGAAACTAAGCCGGCTTATCGATTATATTGATTATGAATATGTAGACGATGTCAATACAGACAGCATTGTAGATATTACTGTAAATAAAATCCTTGAGAACCTAGATCCTCACTCGGTGTACATACCCAGCAGGGAGTACGATCACGTGAGTGAAAGCATGAAAGGCGATTTTGTGGGAATTGGGGTGAGTTTTCATACCGTTGGGGATACCATCGTGGTTATTCAGCCACTGGAAGGTGGACCCAGTGAAAGAACCGGAATTAAAGGTGGCGATCGTATTCTATATGCTGACGGAACCCCTCTCTTCGGAAAAAATATCAGCACAGATTCTGTTATAAAACGCCTCAAGGGGGAAGAAGGCAGCAAAGTTGACCTGAAGGTTTTACGTAAAGGAGAAGAAGATCTCTTAACCTTTAAAATTAACCGCGGAAAAGTCCCCTTAAAAAGTGTTGATGCGGCTTATATGTTAACCGACAAACTAGGTTATATTAAAATTAACCGCTTTTCAGAAACGACTTACGACGAATTTGATAAGGCGCTGGAAAAATTAAAGAGGGAAGGTGCAAAAGAAATTGCCCTGGATCTTCGTAACAATCCCGGAGGATATCTTTCTGAAGCCATAAATATTGCTGATGAGTTTTTAGAAGACGACAAGCTCATTCTTTTTACCAAAAACAAAAGCGGCGCTATTGAAGAAACCTATGCACATCGTGATGGAGATTTTGAAAACGGAAAAATATATGTTCTGATAAATGAAGGTTCTGCTTCTGCCAGTGAAGTGGTAGCCGGAGCTCTGCAGGATAATGATATAGGTACTATAGTAGGGAGACGCTCTTACGGAAAAGGTCTTGTACAACGGGAAATGGAACTTGGGGACGGTAGTGCCGTTAGGCTAACCATTGCACGATACTACACCCCAACTGGCCGCTCCATTCAAAAACCTTATGGTGAGGATAATAAAACCTATTACAATGATTACATGCGTAGATATAGAAATGGTGAATTACAAAGCGCCGATAGCATACATGTAGAAGATTCCCTTCGCTATGAAACCCCGGCAGGGAAAATAGTTTATGGCGGCGGCGGGATAATTCCAGACATTTTTGTTCCAAAGGATATGGAAGCAGAGAAAGAACAATATATGCTGCTTTTAAACGGTGGCTTTATGAGTAGGTTCATTTTTGATCTTATGGAACAGGATAGGGATTATTACAATTCTCTTACCAAAGAACAATTCGATAAACAGGAGATTGTCGATGATCAGGTAATAAGGGATTTTATTCAATATGGCAAAAATCAGATCCCGGGAATTAACATTCAGGTAAATCAATATCAATCATTACTGAGACAGTATTTAAAAGCTGTAATGGCACAGCAACTATTTGGTACTAATGCATTTGAACGGATAAAAAACGAAGGTGATCGAATAATTGACAAAGTAATTCAATTGTCGAAGGAAAAAACCTAATTTGGAGCTGTGAATGCTCTGAAGGAATATATATGGTTATGTCTAACCCTTTCGCCTCTTTTCTTTTTTATAATAGCGGTAACTTTTCGCTTATTGGATAATAGTGCATTGCTTTTTCTTCAAAAGGAAATACTGGTAACTTCTTCAAATGTTTCGGTAAAAATAATCAGGGAGCAAATCCATTCCAATCCAGATGAAAATTTCAGGAGACAACTCCGCAAGGCTTTAATCTTCAGAAAACTACACCGAACTTTTATTACATTAACGATCGCATCCCTTCTTGGGGTCTTAATTTATGTTCTTTTAACTTAGTTTATCGTGCACCTTAGTGTGCTCCCCCTCATTCCATTCGGTTAAAATATCTGTAGCAACCGCAGCTCCACTGCCACATGCTATTGCGTACTGGCTCCTCCAGCCCGCCAGAGTACCGGCAACATAAAGCCCGGGAATTACTACATGATCTTCATTAATGAGCTGAATCCTGTTTTTGGAAGCTTTCGCTTTTTTATGAGGAATTATATATTTTTCCAGCCCCTTAATTTTCATCAGGTTGGAATAACCCACTGCCACTACGACTTGTTTTGTAAAATAGCTGTTTTTGTTTGAAGTAACCTGGAAACCTTCTGCTAAAGGTGTGATCTCTTTCACTTTCTCTTTTTCTATACAATGTACGCGGGGATATCTTTCTTTAAGTTGCTGAAGCCCACTCTCTAATATAGACTGTCCTGATGTTCCCGGAGGAATTCCCAGCGCATTATTAAAAAGCGCAGATTGCAGGTCAGAAGTTTTTTGATGAAGAATTATGCCAACCTCTCTTTTAGCTGCGTAAGGCTTCTCCAGGGCAGAACCCAAAACCAAAGCACAGGACATACCCGCTGCCCCACCTCCTACGATAAGAACATCAAATTCCATGGATCAGGAATGCTTACCAGATATCTTTCTGGACACCAGCAGGATAGCCATTAGCAAAATAACACAAATACTGGCAAGAATTGCTGCCGCTGCTTTCGCACTTTCGCCTTGCAAAAGATTCTCAAAATCAAGGATACTTACATGGTAACCTATAAGGATAACCGCCAGAATAATGACAGAGTAGATAAAAATTTTCATTGAAAAAGACTTTGAATATTTGTAGCAAAGAGCTTCACGGCTATTGCGAGAAGAATCACCCCAAATATTTTACGAATTACATTAATTCCCTGCTGCCCTAAAAATCCTTCAATTTTACCTGAAGATTTTAAGACAGTATATACAAATATAATATTCATAATGATAGCCACAATAATATTTATAGTTTCATATTCAGCTCTTAAGGAAAGAATTGATGTCATTGTACCCGCACCGGCGATTAACGGAAAAGCAAGTGGGACTATGGAAGCTGTTTCATGAGCGTCATCTTTATATAGGGAAATACCTAATATCATCTCCAGCGCAATAAAGAACAGGATAAAAGCACCTGCCACAGCAAATGAATTTACGTCTATACCTATAAGGTTTAGAATCTCTTTTCCAACAAACAGGAACATAATCATAAGAATTCCGGCTACTATAGAAGCTTTTTCACTTTCTATGTGCCCTGCCTTTTTTCTTAAATCAATAATTATTGGAATACTTCCAATAATATCTATTACAGCAAAAAGCACCATACCTGCTGTAAAAATCTCCCTTAGATTAATAGTTTCTTTTATTTGGAGGATAATTTCTGTCATATCGTGAAAATTGAGGCAAAATTAATCTTTAATTCAGAGAACTCAAGGGGTTCCAAAATGAAAATTTCCAGAAATTTTTAACCCGACTTTCGTGCTTAAAAAGCTTAGAAAATTATATTTGCAGAATGTTTCAATTAGGAAAAACAATAGTATCTGAAGAAATCATTAAAAATGATTTTGTCTGCAACCTTTCTGCCTGCAAAGGAGCTTGCTGTATAGACGGTGACGCCGGTGCGCCTGTAGAAGAAGAGGAAGCGAAAATCCTCGAGGATTTATATCCAAAGATCAAACCTTTTCTACGCAAAAAAGGAATAGAAGTTATAGAAAAGCAGGGAACATCAATAATTACCGAAAATGGTGAAATTGAGACTCCCTTAATAGACGGTGCAGATTGTGCTTACGTAACTTTCGACGATAAGGGAATTGCCCTTTGCGGCATTGAAGAAGCTTATAACCAGGGCGAAATAAACTGGAAAAAACCAGTTTCCTGCCATCTATATCCTGTTCGCGTTCAGGATTATTCAGAATTCTCTGCAGTAAATTACCACCGCTGGCAAATTTGCGATGATGCCTGTAGCCTTGGAGCAGAACTTCAGGTACCGATTTATAAATTTGTTAAAGAAGCCCTCATCCGGAAATTTGGTGAAGACTGGTACCTGGAACTGGAGAAAGTTGCAGAAAAAGTAAAGTGACCCCATAGCATAATATATTAGTATTCAGCTATTTCCTTTGCTTTTCTCTTTTTATTCTTTATATTTAATCCTGCGATATACTTATAGCCCAAACCTTCTGTATATCCTAATATTTATTCCCCAAAACCCCTTAGTGTTATAGGGCTCCGGGATTTAAAATCCCGACCTCAATGCAACAGGCAACCCTCCCCAGGGCTTTTCCCCACGTCTGTATTTATTTCTGAATCTTAAACAGTTAATAATATACAACAATGGAAAAATTTCAACATCCACACCCAGAAAAGCTAAACGTCTATCCTCCAGACATAGTCCTTAGAAATTGGTGCATATAAGGATTCGCTTCCTCCTAAAGAAGGACAAAAGCACACGTGTGATTTTATGAATTAGAAGAAAACTTTTGGTAAAGCTTCCGAAGACCACTCATTTCTGTCCAATTTGGATCATTTAAACAATGTATAACCACAAAAAGAAATAATTATGAAAAAAATACTGATTTTATGTCTTTCAGTTTTTATGATTGGCACAACCGCAGAAGCACAATTTCTCAAGAAACTGAAAGATAAAGTGCAGGAAAAGGTGGAGAACGCTGCTATAGATAATGTATCAGATAAAGCCGCAAATGAGACCAATAAAGGCCTTAATTCAATGTGGGAAAAGAAGTTGAGTGAGGGTAATATTGCTATGGGGATGGAAAGGGTAAATCCGGAAGAAATTCCTGCGAGCTATGACTTTGATTGGGTTTATAATATGCACATTACCCATAAGAACGGGGAAATGGACATGCTTTACCATCTTAAAAAGGATGCTCCATATTTTGGAATGGAAATGCAGCAACAAGGGGAAATGTTTATTGTTTTTGACGATAGAAATGATCTTAGTGTAATGTTCATGAATTCTGGTGAGAACAAATACCTTATGGCCACTAAACTCAATATTGAAGATACTTCTGAAGAAAGTGAGGACTATTACGATGATATGGAGCTAAAAGAAATAGGGTCGAAAACAATTTTGGGCTTTGAATGTCAGGGTTATCAGGGAGAAAATGAAGATTATATCTTCAACTTTTATGTAACCAAAGAGGCTGGAATAGGGTTTACAGGAATGTTCCAGGACAAGCAAAATAATATGCCAGAAGAATTTAATCCGGAATGGCTGCAGGATGGGGACGCGCTCCTTATGGAAATGCAGATGGAGGATAAGAAAAGAACCAATAACAGTATGAGCATGACCTGTACAAGGATAGAGAAAGAATCTGTGACTATAAGAAAATCGGATTTTAATAGTATGGGAGGCCAGTAAACCTAAAAGTTTTCAGACTGAAAAAAATTTTAATTCAGAAACATACCCGTTGCAGATAGTGGTATGTTTCTGGATTTTTTTATGCCTAATCTTTTCCTTAGTACAAAATGTATCTCAAGCTTTTTTTACATTAACTTCTGAAGAAAAGATCACTTTCCCGGTTTCTCTTTGCCCCTTAGTAATATCAAAAAATTTATTTTTTATCGCAACAGATATTCCGTGGTAAACACCTATTAGCACTGGTGTTTTCCTGTATTTAAAGTCGTCTGTGATTTGCTTTTCCTCGTTTATCAACATTTTATAAATTTCTTTTAATCAATCACTTACAACACCTAATTAAAGCTACATCAGTACTTCGGCTTTTCTTCTGTGTTAAAAACTTTGTTGAAAAGCTTTCATCACTCCCTTTCAAAGTTCCCTTACATTTCTCCATATTTGTTATCAATAGTTTTGTTAAAAAATCCTCAAAAAAATAAATTTATGGCGCAGCTTGAACCCATTTTACAAGAGAACAAAGATCGGTTTGTAATTTTCCCCATCAAACATCACGATATTTGGGATTGGTACAAAAAAATGGAGGCAAGTTTCTGGACAGCCGAAGAAATTGATCTTCATCAGGATCTTGATGACTGGAATAACAAGCTTAACTCTGATGAGCGCTATTTTATAAAACATATCCTGGCTTTTTTCGCGGCTTCAGACGGAATTGTAAACGAAAATCTTGCTGAAAACTTTGTAAACGAGGTACAGTATGCAGAAGCTAAATTCTTCTATGGATTTCAGATAATGATGGAAAACATTCACTCTGAAACCTACTCCCTTCTCATTGACACTTACGTAAAGGATGAGAAAGAAAAAAACCAGCTCTTTAAAGCCATTGAAGTATTTCCTGCCATTCAAAAGAAAGCTCAATGGGCTCTTAAGTGGATAGAATCTGATTCTTTTGCTGAACGCCTTATTGCTTTTGCCGCTGTAGAAGGGATTTTCTTTTCAGGTTCTTTCTGCTCAATTTTCTGGCTTAAAAAACGTGGACTGATGCCCGGACTGACTTTCTCCAATGAGCTGATTTCACGTGACGAGGGAGTGCACTGCGACTTTGCGGTTCACCTGCACAACCACCATCTTGTTAATCAGGTGCCTAAAGAACGTATCAGAGCAATTCTTATTGATGCGCTTAATATTGAACGTGAATTCATAACCGAATCATTACCGGCAAGTCTTATTGGTATGAATGCCAAACTCATGACGCAATACCTGGAATTTGTAACAGACAGGCTTCTTGTAGAGCTGGAATGTGAAAAAGAATATGGCTCATCCAATCCTTTCGATTTTATGGATATGATTAACCTGCAGGGAAAAACTAATTTCTTTGAAAAAAGGGTAGGGGAATACCAGAAAGCCGGGGTAATGAACAAAGATAAAGACTCAGATAAAATCAGTTTCGACGCTGATTTTTAAGCCCCCTAACCCCCAAAGGGGGAATAAAACCATCTTCCCCGGCTCCATTACAGGGAAGCACACTTAGAGAATTAACGTCCACAACTCCTCCCCTTCGGGGAGGTCGGGAGGGGCTCAAAATATTAGTATTATGTATGTAGTAAAAAGAGACGGGCACAGAGAACCCGTAATGTTCGACAAGATAACCGCCCGCGTTAAAAAACTTTGTTACGGGCTTAATGAACTGGTGGATCCCGTAAAAGTTGCAATGCGTGTAATTGAAGGTTTATACGATAATGTAACTACCAGCGAACTTGATAATCTTGCTGCGGAAATTGCCGCCACGATGACCACTTCTCATCCCGATTACGCTAAACTTGCTGCACGCATTTCGGTTTCCAACCTTCATAAAAATACGAAGAAGACTTTCTCTGAAGTAATGACCGATCTTTATGAATACATCAATCCAAGAACCGGTGAAAAAGCACCTTTACTGGCAGATGATGTTCATGAAGTGATTCAGAAAAACAAAGAATTACTGGACTCCACGATTATTTACAACCGCGATTTTGGCTACGATTATTTCGGTTTTAAAACCCTGGAGCGTTCCTATTTGCTCAAATTAAACGGCAAAATTGCTGAACGCCCGCAACACATGCTTATGCGTGTTTCTATAGGTATTCACCTGGACGATATTGAGGCCGCCATAGAGACTTATGAGTTAATGTCTAAAAAATATTTTACGCACGCTACCCCAACACTTTTCAACTCCGGTACACCAAAACCACAAATGTCGTCCTGCTTTCTGCTTACCATGAAAGATGACAGTATCGATGGTATTTACGACACCTTAAAACAAACTGCAAAAATTTCCCAATCTGCAGGTGGGATAGGCCTCTCTATCCACAATGTTAGGGCAACAGGCTCCTACATTTCCGGAACCAATGGAACTTCTAACGGAATAGTTCCCATGCTAAGGGTATTTAACGATACCGCCCGTTATGTAGACCAAGGTGGCGGAAAGCGTAAAGGTTCTTTTGCCATGTATGTAGAACCATGGCACGCCGATATTTTCGATTTTCTTGACCTTAAAAAGAACCACGGAAAAGAAGAAATGCGTGCGCGTGATTTATTCTACGCCATGTGGATGCCAGATCTTTTTATGAAACGTGTAGAGGAAAATGCTGAATGGACTTTAATGTGCCCACATGAATGTCCGGGATTATTTGATATCCACGGCGAGGAATTTGAAAAGCTTTATACGCAGTATGAAGCTGAAGGAAAAGGACGAAGAACAATTAAAGCCCGGGAACTTTGGGAGAAAATCCTGGAATCCCAGATAGAAACCGGAACGCCTTATATGTTATATAAAGATTCGGCGAATAGAAAGTCGAATCAAAAAAACCTGGGAACCATCCGCTCTTCAAACTTGTGTACTGAAATTCTCGAATATACGAGTCCGGATGAAGTTGCGGTTTGTAACCTGGCTTCCATTGCTTTGCCAATGTTCGTGAAAAATGGGGAATTTGATCATAAAGAGCTTTATAAAATCACCAAACGTGTAACTAAAAACCTGAACAAGGTAATTGACCGCAATTATTATCCGGTAAAAGAAGCTGAAAATTCCAACATGCGGCATCGGCCGGTAGGACTTGGAGTTCAGGGGCTGGCAGATACATTTATCAAACTCAGGCTTCCGTTTACAAGTGATGAGGCAAAAGCGCTTAATCAGGATATTTTTGAGACTTTATACTTCGCTGCAGTTACAGCTTCTATGGAATTGGCCAAAGAAGAAGGACCATATTCTACTTTTGAAGGCTCTCCAATAAGTCAGGGAGAATTTCAGTATAATCTCTGGGGAATAAAAGATGAAGACCTTAGTGGAAGATGGGAGTGGGCAAAACTGCGCAAACAGGTAGTGAAAAACGGAGTGCGAAATTCACTTCTTGTTGCACCTATGCCAACCGCTTCCACTTCACAGATTTTGGGTAATAATGAGGCTTTTGAGCCTTACACCTCCAATATTTACACCCGTCGCGTACTTTCCGGAGAATTTATTGTGGTTAATAAACACCTGCTGGAAGATCTTGTGGAGCAGAATCTTTGGACAGATGATGTAAAAAACGCCATTATGAGAAATAACGGGTCGGTTCAGGATATAGATGTGATTCCGCAGGAACTTAAGGAGCTTTACAAGACTGTTTGGGAACTCAGCATGAAGGATATTATTGATATGTCCCGCCAGCGTGGTTACTTTATAGACCAGTCACAGTCGCTCAACCTGTTTATGGAAAATGCGAACTACGGGAAACTCACCTCCATGCATTTCTACGCCTGGAAAAGCGGATTAAAAACCGGAATGTACTATTTAAGGACCAAAAGCGCCGTAGATGCTATAAAATTTACCCTGGAAAAGGAGAAAAAAGCAGAACCAATAGCTGAAACCACTCAAAAAGCTCCGGAACGTGCTGCCGAAATAGTACACAATAAAGAGTCGGCCCCTGCAAACGTGGTTACAGACGAAAGTTCCCTTTCTCCGGAAGAGTTACGTGCGATCATCGCACAATCCAAAGAAGGCGAAGGTGACGACTGTTTAATGTGTGGCTCTTAAAATGGCAATTATCGGCATGTAATTAAAAACCCCTCCTTTTTTAGCGAGGGGTAATTAAAAGCCGCTGTGTTTTGTTATTTTTGTTTCAGTTTTTATGGCGTTACCCTTTGGGTCGGGCTTTCGCTACTCGCTTCAAAATGAAAAATTTTGATAGCTCAAACATGTCGCTCAATCCCTAACGCAAACACAACAAAGAATAATGAACTGGGAACAACTCCTGTCACTTAAACGCTACGGCGATACGCACAAAAGACTTAGAAAAGAACAAAACGAAACCCGCTTAGGATTCGAGGTTGATTATGACCGGATTATTTTTTCCTCGGCCTTCCGCAGTCTTCAGGATAAAACTCAGGTGATTCCGCTTTCAAAGACAGATTTTGTTCATACACGGCTAACGCACAGCCTGGAAGTGTCGGTAGTAGGACGATCTTTGGGAAGGTTGGCAGGCCAGAAAATTTTAGAAAAACATCCGCACCTTTCCACAATTCATGGTTACCAGATGAACGATTTTGGAGCTATTGTTGCCGCTGCCTCTCTGGCCCACGACATTGGTAATCCGCCGTTCGGGCATTCCGGAGAAAAGGCAATAGGAGAATACTTCAGCCATGGTAACGGGCAACGCTTCAAAAAACAACTCACTGCCACCGAATTTCAGGATCTGGCAAAATTTGAAGGCAACGCCAACGGATTCAAAATTTTAACCGAAAACAGGCCCGGAATTGATGGCGGAATTCGGCTTTCATACGCTACTTTAGGAGCTTTCACGAAATATCCTAAGGAATCCCTTCCGCATAAGCCCTCTATAAATATTGGTGACAAAAAATTCGGATTCTTTCAATCTGAAAAGGAAATTTTCCGGGAAGTGGCAGAAGAACTGGGACTAAGCCAAACCAGAAAGGGCGATAATGTGGGTTTTTCGAGGCACCCTTTAGCCTTTCTTGTTGAAGCTGCAGATGATATTTGCTATACTATTATTGACTTTGAAGACGGTATTAATCTTGGATTAATCGACGAAGAATATGCGCTGGAATATTTAATAAAACTGGTAAAAAACAGCATTAATACCTCTAAATACAACAGTCTTACCAATACTGCAGACAGGCTGAGCTATTTAAGAGCCCTTGCCATAAACACCCTGATTACCGAAGCTGTGGAAATCTTCCTTAAAAATGAAGAAGCTATTCTTGCCGGGGAATTTCACAAATCCCTGTTCGATAATAGCAGTTTTGAAGCACAGATCAAGGACATCATTAAAATAAGTGTAGAGCGCATCTACCAGAGCGAAGAAGTGATAGGCAAAGAAATAGCAGGTTATAAAATGCTCACTCACTTACTGGATACATACACGCACGCATTTTTACCCGAAGAATCAGATTCAGAATCTAATTTTCATAAATTGGTGAAACGATCTGTTCCCAAACTGAACATTGCTGAAGGACAATCTGTTTATGAAAGTCTGTTACAAATCTGTTCGTACACAGCTTCTCTTACAGACGGATTTACGGTGGCTTCTTTTGAAAAATATAAAGGCTTTAGAATTTAATTCCGCCAGAAATAGCTTTTAAAGTTAAGGTTTAAAAATTTAGAACTCATAGACTACGCCTATTCCCAGGGTCTGCTTAAACTGAATTCTTGGCCCCGTGGTTTCCAGTTCTCCATCGCCATCGATATCTTCTTTATATTTTACATCGTCGTCATAACGAATCTGCGAACCTACGTTAGCTTTTATAAAATCGTTGACTTTTAAATTAACGTTTACCTGCCAGTCTACATCAATATTTCCGAATTTATTGAGGTAATCTGAATAGAGGCTGAGCCTGTTTCTAAGATTTACATTCTCAAAAATCTCCTTAGAAAATTTACTGGTAAGCAGCATACCGAATTCTGTTCTTACTTTTTCACCTTTCTCAATCAAATTTCCGTCCTCGTCCCTTACCGCGGGGGTGACACCAAACATCCCTTCATTGGCCAGGCGCTGGTCCAGAACAAAAGTCGATTTTTGGGTGATAGGAGAAAAATAGGCCGTTAGATCTTCATTAGGATGGGAAAATTCTGCTCCCACCCCAAGAAACAAATATCCCGGCGCCATAAATTTAGAAATAGGATTTTCTGTATCGGGATAACGGTAACCGTTTGTGAATTGCGTATTAAAATCCATTTTTGCTGAATAGTACCAGTTAGAAGTAGAATCTCTTCTGGAACCAAAAGAAGAACTTATTACCAGTTCATCTTCAGTCTTTCTTATTTCACGCCCTTCCTGAGCATTGATACCATACCTGATAATTGCCGAATTTCTCCAATTGGTAAGCTCTTTTTTATAATTACGTTCAAAATCCCCATGAATTAAAGCCGAAACTGAATTATTACCACCACTGCTCCAGTTTATAAAAGCAACTTCGCTAAAATCCAGCCCCACAGCATTTTTCTCGTCCCAGTAATTAACAACATCTGTCTCTACTGAATCCTGGACAATGCTATTCCTTTCGGCCTCTGTTGTATCAATGATTATAACAGGTATCTGATAGAAATTTGAAGAAAAGGATGATATAGAATAAAGGCACAGGATTAAACTTAATAATCTGATTTTCATTTTAGATAAATTCTCGGAATTGCAAAAATAGAAATTTTAAACCAGCGTTTTTAAAAGTGCCAGTATATTTTGAACGCTAATTCCGGAGATTTCTTGTAATTCAGATACATTTCCTTGTTCAATAAAATTATCTGGCACTCCCAGGCACCTGATTTTACCTTTAAAATCCATTTCTGAAGCAAATTCCAATACAGCGCTCCCAAAACCGCCTCTAACTGCCCCATCTTCTACAGTAATTACTGTCTTATACCTTCTGAAGACCTCCTGAAGCAACTTTTCATCCAGCGGTTTCACAAAAATCATATCATAATGACCCACTTTTTCTTTTTCTGAAGGATCTAATCCTTCAATAGCTTCAGAAACATTGGCGGCCATAGGACCTATGCTTAAAATGGCAATTTTCGATCCTGAGTCAAGACAGAGACCTTTTCCGATTTTCATTTCCTCAAACGGAAGATCCCATTCGGCTTTGACTCCGCGGCCCCGTGGATATCGGATTGCCAGGGGATGTTTTAAATCCAGCTGTGCAGTATAAAGCAAATTCCGGAGCTGTACTTCGTTGGAAGGCGCAGCAATAAGCATGTTTGGGATACATCTTAAATACGCAATATCAAAAATCCCGTGATGGGTGGCTCCATCTTCCCCAACCAGTCCTGCACGGTCCAGGCAAAACACCACCGGAAGATTTTGTATAGCCACATCGTGAATTAATTGATCGTATGCCCTTTGCAAAAACGTGGAGTAGATCGCACAGAAAACTGCAAATCCCTGTGTAGCCATACCCGCTGCAAGGGTCACCGCATGTTGCTCTGCAATTCCCACATCAAAAGCCTTTTCGGGAAAGGCTTCCATCATATATTTAAGGGAGCTGCCAGTAGGCATTGCAGGCGTAATACCAATGATTTTCTCATTACCTTTTGCTAGCTCTACCAATGTCAATCCAAAAACATCCTGATATTTTAGCGGTAAACCTTCAGTATCATAAGGTAAAAGTTCGCCGGTATCGGGTTGAAATTTTCCCGGAGCATGGTATTTCACCTGGTCTTCTTCAGCTTTTTTTAGACCCTTTCCTTTTTTGGTAATTACATGAAGAAACTTTGGACCCGGTATTTCCTTTAACTCTGAAAAAGTTTTTAAAAGCGAATCCAGATCGTGCCCGTCTACAGGGCCAAAATATTTAAAATTGAGGGCTTCAATCATATTATTCTGCGCCGGTTTATATCCTACTTTAGCTTTGGTGAGATATTGCTTTAAAGCGCCTACACTGGGATCTATTCCTATTGCATTATCATTTAAAACAACAAGCAGGTTAGCTTTGGAAACCCCGGCGTGATTTAACCCCTCGAACGCCATTCCGCTGGCTATAGATGCATCTCCAATAACGGCAATATGCTGTTTTTCTGTTTCTCCCTTAAGGTTTGAGGCAATAGCCATTCCCAGGGCTGCAGAAATTGAAGTTGAGGAATGTCCTGTCCCAAAAGTATCGTAAATGCTTTCCTCACGTTTTGGAAATCCGCTAATTCCGTTTAAACGGCGGTTTGTTTCAAAAATTTCCCTGCGTCCGGTTAAAATTTTATGTCCGTACGCCTGGTGTCCCACATCCCAAACCAGCAGATCTTCAGGCGTGTTAAAAGCGTAATGCAAGGCGATGGTTAGCTCCACAACTCCCAGGCTGGCGCCGAGATGACCTTCTTTAGTGGCGACGATATCAATTATAAATTTCCTAAGTTCCCCTGCCAGATGTTTTAATTCTTCCGGAGATAATTTTCTCAGATCGTTTGGGGAATTGATATTATTTAAAAGCTTTCCTGCCATTATTAAATTTAAAATTTATCATCTGTTTTTCCTGAAAAAATCAGTTCGTATTTCTACCTTTAATAGAAGTACTTAATTTTCTGTAAAGATAGAAGCAGAAATTAAAGCCCGGAAATATCAGGCATAAGAATATTAATAAATCTATTCTTCGGGTTAATTTTTAATTTTTACCTTTCCGAAGTAAACTATCCCGAAGCTCCTTAAAAGAATTTTATTAGCGATAATATAAACTTCGGGGGGAAGCTTTTGGGACATATAAATCTCGATGTATCGAGTAAAAACAGGATATGATAAAACCCTTTGATGACGCCTATTTTATGAAAAAAGCTATGGATGAAGCTCATGCTGCTTATCAAAAAGGGGAAATTCCTGTTGGCGTCGTGGTGGTAATCAATGGTAAAATAATAGCCAGAGGACATAATTTAACTGAAACCCTCCATGATGTTACTGCCCATGCAGAAATGCAGGCAATCACGGCTGCCGCAAACTTTTTAGGCGGAAAATATTTGAAGGGCTGCACGATGTATGTGACTTTGGAACCTTGCCAGATGTGCGCCGGTGCTTTATACTGGAGCCAGCTTTCACAATTGGTTTATGCGGCAAACGACCTGCAGCGCGGCTTCAGGACAATGGGTGTTCAGCTACATCCTAAAACAAAGGTGAAATCTGGAATTATGGAACGTGAAGCTTCAGATTTACTGAAACGGTTTTTTGTCGAAAAAAGAAATCTCAATTAGAAGGTTTAAGCTTCAGATGGATAAATACATCAGCATTAAAAATTAGATAAGTTTCTTACCGGCTTTAAATTCTTCTATATTTATCCCGTGAAAATTGAATAATAGCCATGGCATTTAGAATAAACTTCAGATTCTTATCGATAACCAGCTTTTTAATCATTACCACATGCTTCTTGACAGGGTGTAAAGACACAAAACAGGAATCGGGTGACAAAGAAAATCGTCTTGCCAATGCCAGTAGCCCTTATTTAAGAGAGCATGCAGATAATCCTGTAGATTGGTACGAATGGGGGCCTGAAGCTATTGAAAAAGCAAAAGAAGAAGATAAGCCCATCATAATTAGCGTTGGTTACGCTTCCTGTCACTGGTGCCATGTGATGGAAAGGGAAAGTTTTATGGATTCCAGCGTGGCTGCGATTATGAACCGTGATTTTGTTTCTATAAAAATTGACCGCGAAGAACGTCCAGACATTGATAAAATTTATATGAATGCCGCACAGCTTTTAAACGGTAGCGGTGGCTGGCCTTTAAATGCTGTAGCACTTCCAGATGGAAAACCATTTTTTGCAGGAACTTATTTCCCGCCTGAAGAATGGAAGAATATTCTAACTAAAATTGCCACGGTTTATAAAGAAGACAAGGAATCTTTAGTAGAAACCGCAAACGCTTTAACTGAAGGAATTAGAAGTACGAACATTCTTGGTAATCTTGGTGCGCAGAAAAATGAAATTTCCGAAGCAGACTACCTTTCTATTATGGAAGTCTGGGAACCCAGGTTTGACAGGGAAAGCGGTGGTTACCAGGGAGAGCAGAAATTTCCGTTACCAGTAAGTTGGGAGGCTCTTTTGCAGCATTATTATCTAACGGAAGATGAAGAAGTACTGGAGATGGTAAAGACCACTCTGGACAACATGGCCCGGGGAGGAATTTATGATCAATTAGGTGGTGGATTTTCCCGGTACACTACAGATCCCGAATGGCTGATTCCGCACTTTGAGAAAATGCTTTACGATAACGCGCAGTTAATAAGTTTGTATTCCAAGGCTTATAAAGTTATACCTTCAGAAGAATACAAAGCTGTTATAGAGGAAAGCCTGGAGTTTGTTGAGCGGGAATTGTCAAATAATGAGGGTGGTTTCTATTCTTCTCTAAATGCTGATACTGACGGGGAAGAGGGTAAATATTATGTATGGTCTACTGAAGAACTCCGCAATACTTTGAGTGGTTCTGAAGTTGAGCTGGTGACGAATTATTATAACATTGAACCTTACGGCAACTGGGAAAAAGGAAAGAATATTCTATACCGCAGGTCTTCCCCTGAAGATTTTGTTCGTGAAGAAGGTTTGGATTATAAGGAATTTAAAGCTAATCTTAACGATGCCAGGGAAAAGCTTCTGGAGGAAAGAGAAAGCAGAAATCGTCCCAAAGTTGATGATAAATCCCTCACCTCCTGGAATGCCTTAATGGTAGACGCCTATTTGGATGCTTTTTTAGCCCTGCGAAATGAGGAATATTTGAATAGAGCAGTAAAATGCGCCGATTTTCTTACCACAAAAATGCTAAACCCTGATTATAGTCTATGGAGAAGCTATAAGGATGGCAAAGGCCAGATAAATGCATTTCTGGATGATTATGCATTATTAAGCCGCGCTTATATAAATCTTTATCAGGTAACCCTGGATATTGAATGGCTGCGAAAAGCACAGAAAATCATCGGTATTGCTATTAAAAATTTTAGAGATGAAGAAAGTGGTATGTTTTACTATACTTCCAGTGATCACAACAATCTTGTCGCCAGAAAAATGGAGCTGGATGATAATGTGATCCCTTCTTCAAATTCGGTGATGGCACAAAATCTCTTTGCCCTTGGTACACTGCTGGAAAAGGAAGACTATCTCACAATGAGCGAAGAAATGCTTGGGCAGATGTATGATCAGGCGATGGAGGAGCCATCTTTTTACGCAAATTGGACAAAATTAATTGGCACCAAAGCTTTTGGAGCTTACGAAATTGCCATTATGGGTGCAGACGCTCAAGACAAAAACTTTGCTATTCAGAAAGAATATTTACCAACATCAATTTTCATGGGCGGCAAAAAAGAAAACCTGCCACTCCTAAAAAGCAAACTTGTTGAGGAGGAAACGCTTATTTATGTTTGCCAGAACAAAACCTGCAAATTTCCTGTCTCCTTAGTAGAAGAAGCTGTTGATATTATAGAGAACTACCGCACTGGCAGGGAGGAGAACAAGAATATCTGGAATTAATTTCTTCTTGAAATCTTCTTATCAACCAGGGCGAAAACTTAAAGCAAATCTTTCCAATTCTTTCATTCCTCTTCCAATTCAATTTTGTTAGACGCTGATTTTTAAAAATTTAGCTCAGGACATTTCCTAAAATTGCAAAAATCTTATCAGAAAATGATAAGATAATATTAACACTTTAGTTGGCTTATCCATAAATTCGATATCTATAATTTTTTGTTATAATTTTTGCAAAGCATACATGTTGTAAGAGAAATTATTGAAGATTATTCAAGTTAAAGTCCCTATTACAAGGAATACACATAACTTTAAAAAGTGTTAAACAAGCTGGAAGACCAATAGCCTTTCTTAACATTATTATTAACTAATCCTTAAAATTTTAAAAATGCCTATGATAGAAAAATTACCTAATTAAATCTTTTAGATAACTAACCATTTTCTAATTAATAACTAACTCAATGAACCAACTAAAAATTAAATTATGAACAAAACGCTCAAAACAATGTCCTCAGGTTTACCTTGGGGAATTAAATATTTGCAGGCGGGACTTATCGTCTGCGCGTTATTTGTGGGTTTCGGCATACCGGAATCCTATGCATTTGACGGTTTTGAAGAATCTCTTCAGCAGGAAGTAAGCGGTACAGTGGTAGATGCGAATGGCTCACCACTTCCGGGAGTAAGTGTTTTTATCCAGGGCACCTCAACAGGGGCAGCTACAGATTTTGACGGGAATTATTCCATAATGGCTGATGAGAATGCTACCCTTGTATTTAGTTATGTGGGTTTTGCCACACAGGAAATTCCAGTAAATGGAAGGTCTGTAATTGATGTAACAATGGCAGAAGATGCTGCCGCACTTAGTGAAGTTGTGGTAACAGGATATAGCAGCCAGAGCACCAGGGATATTACAGGTTCTGTTTCTGTTGTTGAAGCCGAAAGCCTTGAGGCAGTTTCCCCTTTGAACATTGAAGAAGCTTTACAGGGCCAGAGTTCTGGTGTTGTTGTAGGAAATCAGGGAGGTCCGGGACAGGGAGCCGTAGTGCGTATTCGTGGTTTTGGAACAATTAACGGAAACGATCCCCTTTATATTATCGATGGTACACCAACAGGTGCAGGCCTTACGGACATTAACCCTAATGATATTGAATCAATCCAGATTTTAAAAGATGCCTCTTCTGCTGCTATATATGGTAACCGTGCAGCAAACGGGGTAATTATTATAACTACAAAAGGAGGCAAACGCGGACAAAAAGTAAGATTTAATGCTAACGCCTATACAGGAGTAGATTTTATTCCAGATTCAGTTTTTCCTGAAATGGCTTCTCCACAACAACTGGCAGATGCAATATGGCGAGCTGCCGCAAACGACGGAACAGGTAATCCCAGCAATCAGCAATTTGGAAGTGGTCCTGAGCCAGTAATTCCGAATTACCTATTCCCACGAGGGGCACAAACTGCTGATGAAAGTCAGTACAGTTTTCCTGATAACAGGATTACCCGGGCGAATCAGGAAGGTACAGACTGGTTTGACGAATACTTTAATCCTGCTACCACCAAAAACTTTAATGTTAGTGCAGCCGGAGGTTCAGAAAGCGCAAGCTTTTTTATGTCTTTAAGTGCATTGGATCAGGAAGGTACAGCTTATGCTACAGATTATACTCGTTATACTTTAAGGGCTAATTCAAATTTTGATGTAACAGATAATTTCAGGGTGGGTGAGAATATAACGCTTTCTTATTCAGATCAAACTATTCCTCCGGGAGTAGACGTGAATGATGGTACAATAACTAACCTTTACCGAATGCATCCTCTTATTCCCGTAAGAGATGTTGGAGGCAATTTTGCCGGAGTATGGGTGCAGGGATTGGGTAACTCAGATAACCCAATTGCAAATGCACACAGGAATAAAGATAATGCTATCTTAGGATTTAGAGCGCTGGGTAATATCTTTGCGGAATTAGATATTCTTGAAGACCTGACTTTTAAATCAAATCTTGGTTTTGATATTGAATCTACTAACACTACCAATTTTGCTCCTGCAATTTTTGAAGCGGAAGCGGCTACTGACAACCTTCTAACGGAAAGTTCTTCCTTCTTTAGGACTTATACCTGGTTTAACACCATAAACTATGACAAAATTTTTGGCGATCATAGCTTTAATGTTTTAGCCGGTACAGAATATCATAAAGAGTGGTTTAGAGGCTTCAGCGCCAACCGTGGTGGTTTCTTGTTTGACGATGTACAAAATATCAGATACCTGGATTTAGGAACACGTCCTTTTGCAGGATCGGGTAATGGTTTCATTTCCGCCTACTATTCTGCTTTTGGAAAAGTAGACTACAAGTTTAATGACACATATTTGTTGAGTGCTACTGTACGTTATGACAGTTCTTCTTTATTCCGCGAGGACAACAGGGACGGGGTATTCCCTTCTTTTAGTGCAGGGTGGAGAGTTAGCAATGAAGCATTTATGGAAAATTCTAATGTATTCACAGACCTTATGATAAAGGCGGGATACGGGATTGTAGCAAACAATGGTAATATTTCAACATCTGCTACGGTAAACACCTATTCTCCAAACAATGATTTCTATGCTTATCCTACTGGTCTTAACAGTGTTGCTTCCGGTTACGGTCTTAATGCCAGGGGGAATCCAAATCTGGAATGGGAAACAACCACTACCTTAAACCTGGGTATCAGTTCAAGATTATTCAACACCCTTAACTTTGACTTTGAATATTATAATGCTGACACAGAAGATATGCTTCTTTTTGTACCAAGTGATCCAACAATTTTTGGAATTACTAATGGTACCATTCAAAATCTGGGAAAAATGAACAACACCGGTTTTGATGCTGCATTATCTTATAACAGTTTAGGGGATTCCGATTTTAATTTTAATGTAGGTTTTAACATTTCAGCTTACAGAAACGAAGTAGAGTATTTAAATCCTGACAATCTTGATACTTTTATACAGGGAGACCGCGTAAGGGACCAACTTCCTAATAGAACTATGGCAGGACAGCCTTTAGCCTCTTTCTACGGAAAAGTATTTACCGGTATAGAAGACGGGAGAATGCAGTTTGCAAATGATGGAGAGACTACTTTTATTGGTAACCCTCACCCCGATTTTACATACGGCCTTACTTTTAACGGGGATTATAAAAACTTTGATTTCTCATTACTTGTACAGGGTTCGCAAGGAAACGATATTTATAACTTCCTGAAGTTCTTTACAGACTTCAACACCTTCCCAGGAGGAAAAAGTGTAGATTTTGTTACTGGCAACGGATTGCCTGATTTAACAAATGATGCTTCCGTTATTTTAAATGAATCTGCTCCTTCAACATATTATATTGAAGATGGATCTTATGCAAGGTTAAAAAACATCCTTATTGGATATTCTTTACCTGCAAGCACCGTAGAAAGTCTTGGTGCAGAAAAAATAAGATTTTACCTACAAGGTAAAAACTTGATTACTATTACTGATTATTCTGGATTAGACCCTGAAATCAACCTTAGAAATGCGCCGGGAACCAATGCTAACCTGACTATTGGCCTTGATAGTGGTGTTTATCCTATAGACAGATCAGTAATACTTGGTTTAAACGTTTCATTATAAATTTTTACTATGAAAAAAATATTTGGATTACTAATGTGTACAGTGCTTGTATGGTCCTGTAATGATGAGCTGGATGTACCTATTCAATCTGTGATTTCAGGTTCTGATGTACCTTTAAATGCCACCTTCATCAACACTCAGGTTATTGCAGCTTATGGAATGCTGGATGGAAACCAGGCTAATGATAACCAATGGCGTGCTGCGCCTTCTAACTGGGTATACGGAGAAGTTGCTTCAGACAATGCTTATAAAGGCAGTGACGCCGGTGACCAATCAGAAATAACCGCTTTCGAAACTTACTCGGCCGCTGCACGAAACTCTTATGTAGATTACAAATGGGTATCTATATTTGAAGGGGTTTCCCGTACCAATATTGCAATAAATGCAATACAGGGCGGATTGGAAGCTGGAACATTGACCGAAGAAGAAGCCAACCAGTTTCTTGGAGAAATGAGATTCTTAAGAGCTCATTATCATTTTGAGGCAAAGAAAATGTTCGGAAATGTTCCTTATGTTGATGAAAACACAACTGAAAGCACCACAAATATGGGTGTGGATGTATGGCCAAGAATTGAAGAAGACTTTCAGTTTGCTATAGATAACCTGGATCCTTTGAGCACCAGAGTTGGAGGGGCAAATGAATGGAACTCTAAAGCTTATTTAGCAAAAGCCCATATGTTCCAACTTGATTATGCAGCAGCCAAACCTTTGCTGGAGGACATCATTAATAACGGTCCATATGCATTAAACACTTATTTCCATGATAATTTTAACGCAGAAACCAATAACAGTGTTGAGTCTGTTTTTGCTGTACAACATTCTGTAAATGATGGAAGTAACAACAGTAGTAATGCTTCCTGGGGTGAAGTTTTAAATTTCCCTAACGGAAGTCCAATTGGTGGTGGTTGCTGCGGGTTCTTACAACCCTCTCATAACCTTGTAAATGCTTATAAAACCGATGCTTCAGGATTACCTATGCTCGAGACTTTTAATGAAACGAACATTAATAATGTAGATCCTCAGGACGATTCTTCAAGCGGATTTGCAGACGATGAATCATTTGTTGAAGAGCCAGGAAATCTGGACCCAAGGCTTGACTGGACAGTTGGCAGAAAAGGAATTCCATTTCTTGGATGGGGAGATTTTCCGGGACTTGCATGGATAAGGGATCCAGGAAACGGGGGTCCTTACGTTTCGAAGAAGATTGTATATAATGCCAGCCAGGCTGGTTCTGTAAATTCTCAAACAGGTTGGAATACAGCGATAAACGGAATTAATACTAACATTATTCGTTACGCTGAAATTCTTTTATGGCGTGCAGAAATAGCTGCTGCAGAAGGTGATTTAGCTATGGCAGCCAGTCTGGTAGACCAGGTAAGAGCACGTGCTGCAAATCCCGATACCTGGGTAATGGAGGACGATGGTACTCCGGCCGCTAATTATGAGATTAGCTTATACGCAGATAATGGCGGTTTTCCAGATCAGGAATTTGCAGAAGAAGCTGTGATGTTTGAATACAGGCTGGAAACTGCTTTAGAAGGTCATAGGTTCTTTGATCTTGTACGCAGAGGAAAAGCAGAGGAAGTTCTTAATGAGTACATTCAGGAAAATGACACTCGTGCTTATCTTCAGGGGGCTTCTTTTAGTCCCAACGCAACTGTTTTCCCTATTCCACAACCTGCTATTGACCTTAGCGGTGGCATGATTGAACAAAATGACGGCTATTAAAAAGCTAATTGTAATTATTTGTATTTCACCAACAGAGTTTATGTATTTAAACTCTGTTGGTTTTTTCAAAAATCCCCTTCTATTTTAAACTCAATGTTCTGCAAAATTAAAATACTTGCTATAGTGGTCTTTTCTTGCTTATGCATCTCCTGTTCTAAACAGGAAACAAACATGGGCAAACAATTTCAGCAGCTTGATAAGGATCAGACAGGTATTTCTTTCCAAAATTCTATTACTGAAAACGATAGCCTGAATTTCTTTACTTATTCTTACATATACCTTGGAGGCGGGCTAGCAGCAGGGGATATTAATAATGATGGTCTTGCAGACCTTTTCTTTACCGGGAACATGGTACCCAATAAACTTTACATCAACAAAGGCAATCTTCAATTTGAAGATATTACAGAAGATGCCGGTGTAGCAGGAGACCAAAGATGGTTTACCGGAGTTACAATGGCCGATGTAAATAATGATGGATTTCTCGACATTTACTGCTCTGTGGGTGGCCCTGATAAACCTAAAAATAATATTCTATACATCAATAATGGAGACGGAACTTTCACAGATAAAGCAGCCGAATATGGAGTTGATGATGAAGGTAATAGTATACAGGCAACTTTTTTTGACTATGACCTGGACGGGGATCTGGATCTCTATGTAGCTAATTACCCTCCTACCCGCTTTAGTGCTCATAATGACTATTATAAATTTAAAACTGAAAACACACAAGATATTGAATCTGATCAGCTATACCGCAATGACGACGGACACTTTACAAAAGTTACTGACGAAGCAGGATTAAAATCTTTTGGTCTTACTCTGGGAGTAACAGTTGGAGATCTGAATGAAGATGGATGGCCGGACCTTTACATTTCAAACGACTTTAGCATTCCAGATTACCTTTTTCTCAACAACCAGGATGGCACCTTTACAGAAGCTGTTAAAGAAGCTACCCGCCAAAACTCCTTCTACGGCATGGGTGCAGATATTGCCGATTATAATAACGATGGGTTTCTGGATATTATCCAGGTAGATATGGCCCCCAAAAATAACCGAAGGGCCAAATCCAATATGTCCAGTATGAATCCGGATATCTTTTGGAGTACTGTAAATAGCGGGTTCCATTATCAATACATGCAAAACACCTTGCAAACACATTCCGGTGTTGTAATAAACAACGTGCCTCAATACAGCAATACATCCCGTCTCGCAGGCTTATCTTCTACAGACTGGAGTTGGGGACCCCTTTTTGCCGATTTTGATAACGACGGACTTAAAGATGTATTCGTTTCTAACGGAACACGAAGGGAAATTAACAACAGGGATTTCTTCATTAACCTGGCGAATGATCCTAATAAAAGAGATAGTCTTCTTCAGAAAAACCTTGCTATACCTTCGGAAAAAATAGATAACTTCATATTTAAAAATAAAGGGGACCTCACTTTTGAAAGGGCAAATGAAGAATGGGGAATATCTCATAAAGGATTTTCCAACGGTGCTGTTTATGTAGATCTCGATAATGATGGGGATCTGGAAATAGTTACTAATAATATAGATGACCACGCTTCTGTATTTAGAAACAATAACTCAGAAAAAAATAATTTTCTCAATTTCCAGTTAAAAGGTCCTGAAAAAAACAGGAATGGTTTAGGCACCCGAATCTACGTTACCACTTCCAGGGATACTCAAATGCAGGAGCTTACACTAACACGCGGCTTTCAATCTTCTGTAACCCCCCAAATATATTTTGGTATGGGAAAAGAGCAGGTTGCCAAAGAAGTAAAGGTGATCTGGCCCGATAGGAAAGTGGAAATTTTAAAGGATGTACCAGTAAATCAACTTATGGCTTTGGATTATAAAAAATCCTCTGTTTCTGAAATAGAAGAGCCCAAAAGTAACACTGCCATATTTACAACAATTGCTGCAGCTTCTTTAGGATTGGAGCATAAACATACAGAAAACTATTATAACGACTTTAAAAAAGAAATTCTCCTCCCCCATAAAACTTCGATGTTTGGACCCGCATTGGCTGTAGGTGATTTAAATGGAGACGGTCTGGATGATCTTTATATTGGTGGGGCTTCAGGATATCCTGCAGGTATCTATTTTCAGGACAAAAATGGTTTCGAAAAACAAATTTTTGTAGATATAGACAATGATCAGCAATACGAAGATTTAGGAGCTTTAATATTTGATGCAGATAACGACGGGGACAGTGACTTATACGTTGTAAGTGGAGGAAATGAATTTGAAAAGGACTCTGAATGGCTTCAGGACAGGCTATATATAAATGAAAAGGGAAACTTCAAAAAATCTGCAACAGCATTACCAAAAATGTTAACCAGCGGATCCAGGGTATATGCAGAAGATTTTGATAAAGATGGTGATTTGGATCTTTTTGTAGGTGGCAGACTCGTACCGGGAAATTATCCTTCTCCGGCAGATAGTTACCTCCTGAAAAACAATTCCCAAAGAGGCAACCCAAAATTTACAAATATCACCCCTCAGGCTGTTCCCGGATTGGAAAAACTTGGGTTAGTTACCAGTGCAAGCTGGACAGATTTTGACGGCGACGGCTGGACAGATCTTATCGTCGCCGGGGAATGGATGCCAATTACAATTTTTAAAAATCAGAAAGGAAGATTTGTAAATATTACCCAGAAGATGGGACTCACGAATACTACAGGATGGTGGTTCAGCCTCAAAGCAGGTGATTTTGACCAGGACGGGGATATAGATTTTATTGCGGGCAACCTTGGTTTAAATTATAAATATCAGGCGAAGGAAAAGGAGACTTTTGATATCTACTTCCATGATTTCGATAGCAATAATGAGAAGGATATCGTTTTAAGTTATTTTAATGATGGTGAAAAATTTCCGGTTAGAGGACGGGAATGTTCTTCCCAGCAAATGCCGGGGATAAAACAAAAATTTCAGAATTATCAATCTTTTTCAGAAGCAACTCTTGAAGATATTTATACCGAAAAATATCTGGATGATGCATTGCATTATCAGGTTAAATCTTTTGCAAGTCTTTATATTGAAAACACAGATGGTGGTTTTAAATTACATGAACTTCCTGTAGAAGCACAATTTTCCAGCATCAATCAGGTACTTGTAGAAGACTTTGATAATGATGGTCATTTGGATGCATTAATTGCCGGAAATTTATACAGTTCAGAAATTGAAACTCCGCGTGCAGATGCCGGGATCGGACTTTTCTTAAAAGGAGACGGAAAGGGAGAATTTAAAGCTGTCTCTGCACAAAATAGTGGCTTTTTTGTTCCCGGCGATGTTAAAGACATGGCTCAAATAAATACTCCTTCAGGAACTTATATAATCTCCGTTAAAAATAATGACTTTATCCAGCTGATTAAATTAAACCAGAATACTTCAAAGAATTTGCCCCTTGCGGCGAGTAAAGATTAAAATCAGGATCAGATGAAAAACAAGAGAATAAACCCTGCTAAAAAAGACAGATACGATGCAATAGTTATCGGGACCGGGATTACAGGCGGCTGGGCGTCTAAAGAACTATCTGAAGGTGGTCTAACTACACTGGTTTTAGAAAGAGGCCGGATGGTAAAGCATGTAGAAGATTATCCCACAATGAATGATGATCCCTGGGATTATAAATATAAAGGGCAGGTAACCCGTGAAGAATATGGAAGGCAGTCCAAACAAGCCCGTACAGGATATACCATTAACGACGCCAGTAAACACTGGTTTGTGGATGATATTGAACATCCATACAACGAAGAAAAACGTTTCGACTGGATTCGCGGTTATCATGTTGGCGGAAAGTCCCTTATGTGGGCACGTATGTCTTTTAGATGGAGTGAAATGGATTTTGAAGCAAACAAAAATGACGGCTATGGCGTTGACTGGCCAATTCGATATAAAGATCTGGTTCCCTGGTACGAAAAAGTTGAAAAATATATAGGAATTACCGGAAAAGCAGAAAATCTCCCCCAATTGCCCGATAGTATTTTTACACCTGAAATGCCCCTGAACTGTGTAGAACAGGATTTTAAAGAAGGTGTAGAAAAGAATTTTGATGACCGTAAAATAATTAACAGCCGGGCGGCCAACCTTACAGATCCCTCGGGAAGAGAAGGGCGTGGACCCTGCCAGTATAGAAACAGATGCATTAGAGGCTGCCCTTATGGGGCTTATTTTAGCAGTAACTCTTCTACCCTGCCCGCTGCAGAACGCACAGGAAATATTACCCTTAGGCCAAATTCGATTGTGCATGAAATTATATATGACGAGCAATTGGGAAAAGCTACGGGGGTGCGGGTTATTGATGCTGAAACTAAAGAAAAAATGGAATTTTATGCAGATGTCCTTTTTTGCTGTGCCGGCGCTATTCCTTCTGCTTCTATTCTGATGCAATCAAAATCTGATCGCTTTCCCAATGGAATTGGAAATGATAGCGGAGAATTGGGCCATAACCTAATGGATCACCATTTTAAAGTTGGAGCGAGTGCGATATCAGACAGTCATAAGGAAGATTATTATAAAGGCAGGAAACCTGCAGGATTTTTTGTTCCGAGATTTAGAAATGTAGATGAGCAAAGTAAAACCAGTAAATTTCTTCGTGGGTATGGAATGCAGGGTAGCGCGAGCAGGACAGACTGGACAAGTGCTATTGGGGAAATGAACTACGGCAAAGAGCTTAAGGAGGCTTTACAAAAGCCCGGGGACTGGCAAATAGGCGTGAATTGTTTTGGGGAATGCCTTCCTTATCACGAAAATAAAATGATGCTGAATTATGATAAGCCTGACCAATGGGGACTTCCCACGATTACTTTTGATTGCGAATACAAAGAAAATGAAATGGCCATGAGAAAAGACGCTCAGGAACAGGCAGTAGCCATGCTAAAAGCAGCTGGCTTTAAAGATGTAAAGGGTTATGATGACCCTTGCTTTCCTGGTAACGGAATTCATGAAATGGGAACGGCCAGAATGGGACGGGATCCCAAAACCTCAGTTTTAAACGGAAATAATCAAATTCACACTGTTCCAAATGTATATGTGACAGATGGCGCCTGTATGGCTTCTTCAGCCTCACAAAATCCGTCTTTAACCTATATGGCCCTTACTGCCCGGGCTGCAAATCACGCTGTGGAACAATTTAAAGCAGGGAAATTTCGAAACGAGGAAAAAGTGAGTTAATTATAAATTTAAACCAAAACAGTTTCAGATTTTTAAAGTAAATTATAAAGCTTTTCAGCTAATTATCAACTAACTAAAACCAATATTATGATACATAGAAGAACCTTTCTCAAACAATCCGGTCTTGCTCTCGCGGCTACTACCCTTTTACCAGGAACGATATTTGCCAATTCCGGCAACCAGCCTTTGGGGCTACAGCTCTACTCTTTGCGCGAAACCATTGGAAACAATGTGAAAGGTACAATTGAAAAATTGGCCGAAATTGGTTTTAAAGAAGTCGAAACTTATGGTTATTCCAAAGACAATGGATTTTTTGGGTTAAGTGTCCAGGAATTTAAAGAAATACTTACCCAAAATGGTATAAATACTCCAAGCGGTCACTACGGAATGGATCCTTTTTTGGAGGAAAAAGGCACAAAAGACGATGTGAATTATATTCTGGATGTAGCCAAACAGCTCGATCAGAAATATGTTATTATTCCTTATATAGCTGAAGGTCTTCGCAGTTCAATAGATGATTATAAACGTATTGCGGAAAAACTGAACACCGCTGGCAGAATGTGCAAAGACGCAGGCCTTAAACTGGTTTATCATAATCATGCTTTTGAATTCGATAATTATAATGGCAAAAATGGATACGATATTTTTCTTGAAAATACAGATGAAGATCTTGTAGATTTCGAAATGGATATTTACTGGGTGGTAAGAGCAGGTATAGAACCTTCAGAGTTGTTCAACAAATACCCTGGCAGGTTCCCATTATGGCATGTAAAGGATATGCACAAACAAAAACCCGAACTAAATACTGAAATTGGAAGCGGCTCTGTAGACTATAAAGAAATCTTTAAATATACCGAAGAAGCCGGAGTAAAACACCTCATCATTGAGCAGGAAAACTTTGAAATGGATCCCTACAAGAGCCTGGAACAAAGTTTCGACTACCTTCAGAACAAATTAGTTACAAAAATGTAATCGCAACTATAAACCCGGGGGAAATCCGGTTTTTTATAATTTCTGTTAATCAATCATTCGCGAATATTTTAATAATTGAACGTAACCGGTATTAAATTCAGCTAAAGAATGGAAAATCAAGCTAACAACAAGAAGCAATTTCTCATCAGGAATACGATAATTGCCATTTTTGGCCTTGCACTTTTTTTGACACTTGCATTTTCCTCCCGCAGCAATTCTTCAGAAAATGACATGTCACAAACCAGTCTTATTCCAATTCCCGTACAAATAGAAGATTCTGAAGGCAGTTTTGAGCTCACTTCAAGAACCGCTATCCTTATTTCTGAAAATGAAGCCGAAATTGAGTCCGTTGCCAATTATCTCTCTGAATTTTTAAAGCCAGCAACAGGTTTTGACCTTCCGGTAAAGCAAAATTCTGAAGAAAATAGCCGTTCCGGAAATATTATCTTAGCCCTGAGTAAAGATTCTGAATTTCAGAATGAAGAAGCTTATATTTTAGAAGTTTTAGACGAAAATGTGCATTTAGAAGCCTCCTCTTCAGAAGGTTTATTCCGCGGAATTCAGACGCTGCGTCAGCTCCTTCCGGCAGAAATTGAAAGCAACACTGTTCAGGACATCAAATGGAATATTACTTCAGGAAAAATTAAGGATCACCCGCAGTATTCCTATCGTGGCGCTATGTTGGATGTTTCCCGGCATTTCTTCAGTGTAGAAGAAGTAAAACAATATATTGAATTTCTTGCTGCTTATAAAATGAATAAACTGCACCTGCACTTAAGTGATGACCAGGGCTGGCGCATAGAAATTAAGAAGTGGCCAAAACTTACCAGCATTGGAGGATCTAAGGAAGTGGGCGATACCGAAGGCGGATTTTACACTCAAGAAGATTATAAAGAAATCGTGAAATATGCGCAAAAGCATTATATAATTGTTGTTCCAGAAATTGATATGCCGGGGCACACAAACGCTGCACTCGCCTCTTACCCGGAATTAAATTGTGACGATAAATCACCGGAGCTTTATACAGGAATAGAAGTTGGCTTTAGCAGCCTGTGTGTGGATAAAGAACTTACTTATGAATTTATAGACGATGTGATTGGCGAAATTGCGGCTATCACTCCCGGTCCTTATTTCCATATTGGTGGTGACGAATCGCATGCGACCAGCAAAGAAGATTATAACTACTTTATAAACCGGGTTCAGAAAATCGTAAAGAAATACGGCAAAAAGATTATTGGCTGGGACGAAATTCAGACTGCAGCTATTGAAGAAGGTGTTATTGCACAATTCTGGGCGAGCGAAGAAAATGCTGTTGCAGCTAAAAAGAAGAAGGCAAAAATCCTCATGTCCCCTTCAAAACGTGCATATATGGATATGCAATACGATTCGCTTTCCCCTCTAGGACTACACTGGGCAGCTTATATTGAAGTAGATGATGCTTATGACTGGAATCCTTCAAATCTCGTACCTGAAATTACAAAAGATGATATTGTTGGAATTGAAGCTCCGCTTTGGACAGAAACTATCGAAGATATTGAGGATGTGGAATATATGGTTTTTCCAAGATTACCGGGTTACGCCGAAATTGGCTGGTCACCCGATAGCCTCAGAAATTGGGAAGAATATAAAATACGTTTAGGAAAACAATACAAAAGATTTAAAATCATGGATCTTAATTTCTATGAATCGCCCAAAGTACCCTGGGAGAAATAGTTATTCCTCCAGAGCGGTTACCTTGATGTAATCTACATAATATTTCTTCGGAAAAATTGAATCATCTACTTCGGGGCCGCCAAAATTGCCACCTACCGCCATATTTATCAGAAAATAAAACGGCTTTCTGAAGGGATAATGCTCCGCATCATATTTCTCCGGAATAAAATTATAAACGGAATTACCATCCACAAAAAATTCAATATTATCGGCAGTCCAAATCACTTTAAAGACGTGGTAGCCCTCTTCTATATTGTCGATATTTGTCTTTTTAGAGCTTGCATTTTCTCCGTGATGCGCAGGATAATGTAGCGTGGTATAAACCGTATTTGGTTCACGGCCCACATACTCCATAATATCGATTTCTCCTGAAGCAGGCCATCCTACTTGATTAATATCATTGCCGAGCATCCATAAGGCAGGCCAGATACCATGACCTTCCGGCACATTTACCCTTACTTCAATTTCCCCGTATTGAAATTCAACTTTATCTTTAGAAATAATTTTTCCGGAGTAATATTTATCACGTTCTTTAACAGCTTCTATCACCAGTTTCCCATCTTCCACACTCACATACTCGCGATTGTAAGACTGGCGTTCGTTGTTTCCCCATCCGCAAAGATCGGGACATCCATTGCCTTCTTCATAACTCCAATGATCCATATTTAGCTCACTTCCATCAAAGTTTTCTTCAAAGATTACCTTCTGTCCGTTCATAAATACCGGAATCATTACAAGCAGTAAACCTGTAATTGTATATTTCTTCATAACATTATTGTAAAATGATTGCTTCATGGAGCGGAGCCGGAGATTTGAGTGTCTACTCCGCTCTCTGAAACAAAAAAGTGGATTATTTATTAAGGGTAAATTCTGCTTTTTTAAGGTCCCGTGAATTTGTGCCGACGAATACTTCAAAATCTCCGGCTTCAGATTCCCACTTTTTATTGGCGCTATAGAACCTCAGCATTTCTTCATCGATTATAAACTCGACGGTTTTCGTTTCTCCGGGGTTCAGCTCAATCATTTCGAAGCCTTTTAGTTCTTTTATCGGTCGCGCTTTACTGGCAACGAGATCCCGCAAATACAACTGCACAACTTCTTTGCCTGCTACGTCTCCCGTATTGGTCACCGGGACACTTACCATAATCTCTCCGTTTGCATTCATTTCTTCTGCGGAAAGCTGTATTTCCCCGTATTCGAAGTCGGTGTAACTTAATCCGAAACCGAAGGGATAAAGCGGCTCCTTATCAACATCTGTATAACTTGAAAACGTTACATGCTCCTCGCTATATGGCCTGCCGGTATTCTGCTGATTATAATAAAGCGGCTCCTGACCCACTGCCTTTGGAAAAGAAACCGGAAGTTTCCCTGAAGGATTATACTTTCCGAAAAGCACATCTGCAATAGCATGCCCACTTTCTGAACCAAGCTGCCATGCTTCAACAATAGCCGGAATATTTTCTGCAGCCCAGGTAATTTCCAACGGTCTTCCGTTAATCAACACCAACGCAATATTCTGGTTCACTTTATAGATTTCTTCCAGCAATTCCTGCTGAACACCAGCCAGACCAATTTTCGCCTGACTCCGCCCTTCGCCTGTCTGGAAAGCATCTTCTCCCAACACCATGATCACTAAATCTGCATTTTCGGCTTTAGAAATCGCATCTGCAAAACCAGATTTATCAGTTTCGTTTATTTCCAAAGGCATTAGGAAACTCCGTTCCCCAATACCTAGAGGGGCACCTTCAGCATAAGTGATTTCTACATTATCACCCGCCGCTGCTTTGATTCCTTCAAGTACAGAAACTGCAGAATTTGCCTCTCCCTGTGCTCTCCAGTTTCCTATTGGCGTGTCCTTATCTGCTGCCAGTGGGCCGATAATTGCCATTTTTTGCACCTCGCTTTTTATCGGCAAAATATCATCTTCATTCTTCAGAAGCACAACGGATTTTCTGGCAATATCACGTGCCACTTCCCTATGCTCCTCATAAGAAATCTGCTCTGCCAGTTCAGGATTCGAATAGCGATAAGGATCTTCAAAAAGGCCCATTTTAAATTTCACCCGTAGAATTCGTTCTACCGCATCATCAATAAGACTTTCATCTATTTCCCCTTCTTCTACCAGCTCCAAAAGCCCGGCTTCATAAGCTCCGCCTTCCATATCCATATCACTTCCGGCTTTAAAGGCAATTTCGGCTGCATGTTTTTTATCCTTTGAAAATCCGTGGTAGATCATTTCTGTTATAGAACCCCAGTCTGAAACTACAAATCCGTTCCAGTTCCAGTCGCGCTTCAGGATATCTCGTTGTAACATTTTACTGCCTGTAGCGGGCGTACCGTCTATAGTATTAAATGAATTCATAAAGGTTGCCACCCCGGCATCTGCCGCAGCCTTAAACGGAGGTAAAATGAAATTATGAAGCTCATACTCTCCTACATTGGCCGTATTATAATCACGACCGGCTTCAGCAAAGCCATAGCCCGCAAAGTGCTTTGCAGTGGCTGCAATTGTAGTACTATCAGAAAGATCATCTCCCTGGTAGCCTTTTATTTTTGCAACTCCAACTAAAGAAGTGAGGTATGGATCTTCTCCCGAACCTTCCATAATTCTTCCCCAGCGCGCATCCCGCGATACGTCTATCATGGGCGAAAATGTCCAGTTTACACCATCGGCTACAGATTCTATCGCTGCAATCCTTGCCGACTTTTCCATTGCCTCCAGGTCCCAACTCGCGGTTTCCCCCAGCGGAACAGGAAAAATGGTTTTATAACCGTGGATCACATCATACCCGAACATTAGCGGAATTTTGATCCTGGAATTTTCCATCACCAGCTTTTGCGCTTCCCTTGTAGCTTCTACGGAAAGTACGTTGAGCATGGAACCTACAAGACCTTTTTTAAGACGCTCTTCCTTTTCTTTATTCCCCATCTCTGAAGCGGGGCCGGTTAAATCCCAGCTCCCATTATATTGCACGAGCTGACCAACCTTCTCCTCCAGGGTCATCATAAAAAGAATAGAATCTACTTTAGTTTCTACATTTTTAACGGAGCTTGGAATTTCGCTATTTTGAGCCTGCAGGCCCAACCCTCCCGTAAGAAGGAACGACATCAGGATAATATATTTTTTCATGTTAAGATATTAGGTTAAAAAGGGCGGCAGAAAAAGATTAACTAACTACAACTATGAAGACTCGTTTATAACCGCCCTCTCAACATCTGATTTTATTGATATACCCTTATGTAGTCTATTTCCATTGAAGATTCCTCGAAATCTTCAGCTATTTCACCCCCAAAAGTTCCTCCCATTGCTACGTTTAGGATAAGGAAGAAGTCTTTATTAAAAGGAGAATCGGGATTGTTCTGGTAGGTATGGTAAACCACACCATCTACAAGAAAGACAATTCTTTCTGAAGACCATTCCATGGTATAGGTATGGAATTCTGAAGAAACGTTCTCTACGAGAATTGAATCCCCATCTGCATTACCTGCAGACCTTCCGGGATAATGCAGTGTACCATGAATGGTATTCTGTTGGTTCCCCACGTGCTCCATAATGTCTATTTCCCCGGTTTCTGGCCAGCCAACTTCTGCTATATCTGCACCCAGCAACCAAATTGCCGGCCATGTTCCTGCACCTTCAGGAAGTTTAGCTCTTGCTTCCACCCTTCCGTAGGTAAACTCAAAATTATCCTGAGTGGTGATTCTGGAGGAGGTATAATCGAAGCCGTTCATCTCTTCAGCTCTTGCAGTAATTACAAGATTGCCATCTACAACCTCAGCGTTATCTTCAGTATAATACTGTGCTTCCTCATTTCCCCAGCCGTTTTCGCCATTTCCTGTTTCAAAATTCCAAAGTTCTGTATCTAAAGGCTCATCAAATTCCTGAGACCATGTGAGCTCTTCAAATTCTGTTTCAAATTCTTCAGGTTCTTCAGGTTCTTCCGCTCCCTGGGAAGTGGTGAACTTAAGGTACCATGCCAGTGAAGGGTCATTGCCCATCACTCCCCTTACGTGCATCGTATTTTCATCTATAGAAAGAACCTCATAAGAACTTGCACCAAAATAGTAGCTCATGAATCCGCCACCGGCGATATTAATTACCGTACCTGTAGAATTATCTTCAGGTATTCCTGAAGTAGCAGGTGATAAAGAAACAGCCTTTGGTCCTGAGGTATCATATTCCAGGCATTGATCCTCTGCTCCGCTTCCGCCGAAATCTGCACCATAGGAAGCATTAAAGAAGGTACTTCCCATATTATTCTGATTATAAATAATTTCTTCTCCTTCTAAACTAAAGGTAAGCTCGCCTTCATAAAGACAGGAACTAACATCAGCTCCTGCTTTCTCAAAAGGAGCGGCAGCATAGTATACAGGAGTAAACAAATCTGGCGCACCACCACTTGCAGGACCAACACCCAAATGAGCAGGTTGTGCAGCCGCTACATACCAGGTTTTGGAACTTCCACCAGTAAGCAATTGCTTGGTCTCAGGATCACTAAAATCACTAAAAACCGTCACCGTTGTAGTGAGGTTTGAAGATACTCCACCCGTACCCGAAGCAATTACAGTGACCGTATAATCGTTTACTCCATTTTCATTAAAATTATGAGTGGTCGTGCCATCGTAAGAAACTTCTTCAAAGCCATCCCCATAGATAAATTTATAGGTAATGGCATTATCTGCCGATGCATTAAAAGTCACAGCACCACTACCATCACCATCAGGCATTTCTTCTGTAACACCAAGAACTTCGGTTTCTACAGTAAGATTGGTGGGTGTTGTAATTTCTCCAATATCATAGTCTTCTTCCTCGCAACTGTTAAGCACAAACAGAAGGCTTAGCAACAGACTTATATTTATATATATTTTTTTCATCTTTTATACTTTTTTAATTCTAATTATGGAAATACACATTATCGATATAAACCGTTGCCTCTCCGGAAGGTGCAGCAGAATAAATAAACTGCGCAATATTTGCTTTACTGGTAAGATTGGTAAAATCTGACAATGGAATATCCAGGCTTACCCATTCTCCCTGTGCCGGATTCTCTATTACGATCTCATGCTCAGTATCATCTCCTCCCTGGTAGATTCCGTTCGGTCCGAAATCGACTAATTTGATCCTGAAAACAGTGGCATTATCTGTCCAGATTTCGGTATGGAAATGAGTCATTTCTGAAGCATCAATTTGATTTTCCCCGGTTTCTATTCCAACAAAATCAAAATTGCTGTACAGTTTTCTAAGCTCACCCTCGAATTCCACTTCTTCATAATCTGTCGCAGACCAGTCGGTACGCCAGGTAGCTAGAGGTACATCATCCCCCAGGTCACTGAAAAGTGATATTACCTGAACCCCACCTAAAGAGATATCATCAATATAAAAAGTACCTGCTGTATTACCAGGTCCATCAATAAACATCACCATGGTAGAATAGTGTCCTGTAGGCACAAATGCCTGCCCGTTATCTGATGCTCCGTCAACATAGCTTGTGACCGCATCTGCAGCAAAATTGAAGCTTAATTCTTCCCAGCCAGATCCACTGTGGTTGGCTGTAACTTCGTTTTGGCGCTCGCCATTTACCCCATTTTCGAACTTGAGTAAAACAGGAACAGCTACATCAGACCATAATTTCATAGTGATAGTTTTATCCTCACCACTAAAATCAACCGGCACATCCAGATTAAATGCTCCACCTTCCCAATTATTTCCGGAATTTGTAATTGCCCCAACCTGTGAACTGGAGGTATTTACACCAGACTGGTCAGGATTTTCCACAACCTCAAAAGAGGTTCCGTTAAATACCCCAAAATTGTAAGCAAGGTTTGGATTGTCAAAAGTGATTGGCAACTTAAACTGTACCAAAGTTGTTTGCCTGATATTGTCAAAATAGTAAGTCTCACCAGTTCCCGCAACATCCATATTAAAGAACAGTACCAGATTGCTGTATTCTTGTGCAGGATCTATCGAGGTAAGGTCAAAGGTTAGGGTTTCCCACTCATTACTTACTGTAGTTGTTGCTCTTACTTCTACATTAATATCCGCATTGTCGATATTTTCAATTTTAAAGAGTACATCTGCCCCCTCAATTGGCGACCATACGTCCACACTTATATAACGTCTGGAGGAAAAATCTATCGGCTCTCCAAGCGGAATACTTGTTCCTGCCCATGTTTCAGAATTTTCTGGTTTGGTATAAGAAGCCACCAATTCACTGGAATTTACTTCTGAAGGATCTGGATTTTCTACAATTGGCACTCCGGCACCTTCTCCACCTCCAAAATTGCTGAACGTATAGTCCAGAGTTTCAGATTCAAAATCTATAGGAAGGAACAAAGGATCTGTAATTGTAACCTCTTCATTAACTTCAGTAGTTGCCGCGCCTCCACTTAAAGCAACTACGCGCACATTGTAGGTGCCTATGTTGTTGTAAGTGTAAGAAACGGTTTCTCCTTCCATTAATGGCACAGGCTCCTCATCTTCATTTTCGCCAAAAAACACCTGATACATTGCCGCATTTTCTGCAGTAGCCGAAACTGTAACGGTATAATTATCGTTTGGATCTTTTGTTATGGTTGTCTCCAGATTCTCGGGTGCAAGGAAAGAAACAGTTAGCGACTGCGTTCCCTGTGCGGTTTCCCCATTTAAATTTTGACCGGTAATTCCAACTTCATACTGGCCTTCTTCATATACATGTTCCACCTGTTGCCCTACTTTAAGTTCTTCGGAAGCAGGAGAACCATCTCCAAAATCTACCGTATAAAGCACGGCTCCTTCGCCGGTGGGAATAATGGTTACCAGCCCGGAATTATCCTGGGTAATTTCAAAAGTAGCACCCAGATTAGAAGGAGCTTCAAGAGTGCTCAGGTCTACCATTGCATCGTCATCTTCGCTACAGCTAAACAAAGCTGCTGAGAGCACTAACGACAGGATTATTTTTAAATGTTTTTTCATATTTCTAGATTTTAATACCCGCCCATTTTGAAGCAAGCCGGTAATTCATGCTGATTTTAGTAATTAGAATTTTGATCCCAGTTTCCTTCAGAAAATTCAATTTCTTCCAGCGGAACAGGAAATACTTCATGTTTACCAGAAACAAATCCGTCAATATTCGCCGCTGCCCTTCCTGTACGAACAAGGTCAAAGAATCTATGGCCTTCACCAACGAGTTCCTTTCTTCTTTCGTCGTAAATTGCTTCAGTTAAATTGTTTCCGGAAACAGTTACGGGATCAAGACCAGCCCTATCCCTTACCATATTAAGGTAAGTTCTCGCTCTTCCATCATCTATTCCTCCACGGTTTAAAGCTTCCGCAGCCATTAAAAGCACATCGGCATAACGTATTGCCCGGTAATTATTAGGCTGAGTTAAGTTGGCATCTCCCACGTTATTATTCTGACGCGGAAGGTATTTGCGGTTATAAAACCCTGTGTGTTTTTCTACATTACCTATAGCGTAGGTGGCACCGGTTTCTTCTGTCCATTCTTCAATATTTAAAACTGAAAGATCTCTACGAATATCATTTTCACCAAACATATCGTAAGCCTCCTGTACCGGAAGATTAAAACCAAATCCAGGCTCAAAAACAGGTCCGGAGTAATTCCTGATACCCTGAAATCCTACTGCAACATTACCTTCACTACACTGCAAACAATCGAAGCCCGCACCTTCTTCTCCTGTATACTGTACTTCAAAAACAGATTCCTCATTATTCTCTCCTTCCTGTTCGAACAAGGTGGCAAAATTGGAAAGGGAATAAGGTCCGTTATCAATTAAATCTGTAAGTACGCTGGCAGACTCAGAAAATTCATCCTGGTATAAATGTGCTTTTCCAAGCAAGGCCTGTGCGGCTCCTTTTGTAGCACGTCCTGTTTGCGGAGCAGTATAATCCAGATGTTCAATAGCATATTGAAGGTCTGACTCTATCTGAGCATATACTTCGCTTACAGGAGCACGCGGAATGGATTTCTCATCTCCGAGCACAAACCGCTCATCCCCTTTTAACGGAATTGGACCAAACCATTTGACCAGTTCAAAAGTAAAGTAGGCTCTAAGGAACCTTGTCTCTGCAATTATTTGCTCTTTTCCTTCAAAATCTGTTTTGTCTTCAAATTCCAGGATGTAATTGGCCCTTTGCACTCCGGCGAAATTCCAGTCCCAAACATCGTCCAGGTTATCGTTAACCGGAGTATGCTGCATATCGTCTACCTGTTGCCATCCTATTACATCGGTAGCGCTTTCTCCTCCACTCACCGTATTATCGGAAGCAATTTCCCCCAAAATAACATTTACATAAGTGGATTGAAGAACATCATAAACACCTATAAGCGCGTTGTAATATTCTTCTTCAGAATTAAAATAATTTTCAGAGTCAATAGTATATTCTTCGGTTTTCTCCAGGTAATCTTCACTACAACCTAAGCACATCAAAAGTGCTAGAAGCAGTAAAACCGGTTTGTTTAGATTATATGTCTTCATGTTGTAGTTTTTTAAAAGTTAAGATTAAGTCCTGCCATAAATATTCTTGGAAGAGGATAGAACCCATAGTCTATACCACCTCCAATTGCTTCTCCTGTAGAGGCAGAAGGATCATAGCCTTTATAATCTGTAAATGTGTAAAGGTTGTTTACTGAAGCGTAAATCCTCAATCCTGTAATACCTACATCTGAAAATGCATCTTCAGGCAGGGAATACCCCAGCTGTACATTTTGTATTCTCGCGTAGGAAGCATCTTCAACATAAAAATCTGAAAAAGCAAGGTTTGTAGTAGCCCCTGTAGTTACTCTTGGGACTTCTGTACTTGTTCCGGGTCCTGTCCACCTGTCCAGATAATATGCGTGACGGTTTACATTTGGCTGACTTCTTTCATAGTTCCTTACCATATCATTACCCAAAGAAGCATAAGTATAGGCTGTGAAATCCCAGTTTTTATAATTCACATTGATATTAAAACCCATAGTTGCCGTTGGAATAGGATCTCCAATATTGGTACGGTCATCTGTTGTAATCACTCCGTCCCCGTTTGTGTCTACATATCTTAGATCGCCAGGAGCGGGGGTTGCCCCAAGGGAGGTTTGAGAAGGTGCTGCATCTACCTCTGCCTGTGTCTGGAAGATACCGTCGGTTTTATATCCGTAGAAATAACCTACGGGAAAACCAGCCTGGAAGCGAGAAGGCTGTGGCTGCCCTACCCCAAATTGACCACCCGGCAGGAACTCTGTTCCGTTAACTTCAGTTACCTCATTACGAAGTAAAGTGGCGTTGTAATTTATGTTGAAACTGAAATCTTCACTAAAATATTCAGAATATTTTATCGCGAATTCAACACCTTCATTTCTTGTAGTTCCGGCATTAATTGTAGGAGCTCCTGCCCCAGGTGCCCCTCCTCCAAAAATTCCGGAGACAGGAATGCCTGCTATTAACAGGTCTTTACGGTCTTCCCTAAACACATCTGCGGTAATATCAAATTTATTATTGAACAAACGCAGATCCACACCGATGTTGGTTTTTTGAGCTTCTTCCCATCCTGCGGCAGGATTAGCCAGAACTCCAAGCGCAGTTCCGTTTACCAAAGAACCATCTAAAACATAGGTAGCTTCTCCATCTAATAAAGATCGGTAAAATTGGTTTGCACCGGTAACGTTTCCTCCAGATTCCTGTCCACCGGCTTCATCATTACCCAATATTCCATAACTTCCTCTTATTTTCAGGAAAGAAATTACTTCGGAATCTTCCATGAAACCCTCTTCAGAAAGGATCCATCCACCGGTTACCGAAGGGAAATATCCTACCCGGTTATCGGGTCCAAACCTTGTGGAGGAATCACGCCGAAGCATTCCTGAAATCAAATATTTTCCCTGAAAGTCATATTGAACACGACCGAAAAATGACAGTTTTCGAACATCATATTTATACGAGTCGTTGTTTATACCGTCATTAGTTCCGGTAGTCAGACTGATATCTGCAAATTCCCATGAATTATTAGGGACATCAAATCCTGTAGCATACAAGCCATCACCCCAGTTTTTAATAACAGTCATCCCTCCGGTTGCAGTTATGTGATGATCCTCTGCAAATCTATCTTCGTAAGTACCGAATAAATCGTAGGTATAGCTGTTATCATTAATCCTGTTCTGGTTCACCTGGCTTCTTACATTATTAAAAACCTTACCTGGGCCGTAATTTATTATGGGAGCAAAATCCTTTCCTTTACTTAAAGAAAGGCTGTAACCAATCCTGGAAGTAAATTCCAGCTGAGGAATTGGGGTAAAAATAAGGCTTCCGGACCCATTAAATTTGTTAAGGTTATAATCGTTAAAGGTATTTTCTATCTGGGCCAGAGGATTGATTATCTCATTACCTAGTCTTCCCTCGAGATCTTCCTGATCTACAGCAAAAGTCGGCGCTATGTTTAAAGCATTAAACAAAACAGATCCCAGTCCGTTTTCATTTATAGAGTGTCTTTCGATATTAGTGTAAATGGTATTCAGGTTAAAATCAAACATCTCGCTAATATCAACTCCAAGGCTAATTCTAGCTGTACTCCTGGTGAAATCTGATTTATCGCCTCCAATAATACCTTTTTGGTAAAGATGCGAAGCACCTGCAGCGTACGTTACCTTCTCAGATCCCCCTGAAAGACTTAAATCATGACTTATAATAGGAGCTGTTTCGAGAACCTCATCCTGAAAATCTGTTCCTTCTCCAAGTCCACTTACATCAGTGTATGGTAAATTTTGGCCATTATTGGCATAGCTTTCATTTAAAAGCAAAGCATATTCTGTAGCATTTAGCAACGGAATTTTTCTGGAAGTTTCCTGAATTCCATAATAAGTATCGTACCTAACAGAAGGTGCTGTATTTTTCTTACCAGATTTTGTTGTAACCAAAACCACCCCGTTGGCACCTGCAATACCATAAATTGCAGCCTGAGCATCCTTTAAAATAGAAATAGATTCTACATCATTTGGATTTAGCGTAGAAAGATCCCCCTGGTATCCATCTATTAATACCAGCGGACCATTTACTGTATTGGAAGCCACACCACGTATATTGATGTTAATTCCGGCACCAGGCGCACCAGACGAAGGGGTGACATTAACTCCTGCTGCAGTACCTTGCAGAGCCTGCTCCAGTTTAATAGGTTTCATCTCCTCTATTGTAGAATTCGAAACTGTGGAGACGGCACCCGTAACATCTTTTCGTTGCTGGGTTCCATACCCAATAACGACAACTTCTTCTAAAGCCTCATTATCTTCCTGAAGAACAATATCCAGATCCTCCTGATTATTAATTGTGACTTCCCGGGGAACAAAACCTATATAGGAAAACTGTAGAACATCCCCGGCAGATAAATTATCTATGGTGAAGTTTCCATCAAAATCTGTTGTAGTACCCCTTGATTCATTTTTGACAATTACATTGACTCCAAGTAATGGCATATTATCCTCATCAGTCACAATTCCCTGAACGGGGAAAGATTGAGAAAATGCAGATAAAGTTCCACTTAAGAAGACAATTAAATAGCATGCGAATTTCTTCATTTGATTGATTATTAAAAATTGTTAAAGCAATATATAGATAGAGATGTTAAGTAGCATCAGAATCTACCTTTACAAAAAATCTACAAACAGCTTCGAAACATTAAAAACTTATCAAAATCTCATTAAAAGCTGCTGATATTGTTATTGTGGCAAATTATGGCACTACGAAATATTAAATGGTAAAGAAGTAAAAAAATAGGTATTCTCTGCTCATGTAGAGGTGATGTAGAGTTTTCGGAATGTCTTGTATAGGTTATATTTCCAGGATATAATCGGTAAGATTCTTCTCACGCGGCAAATTCATCTTTTTTCGCAAACGATATCGCTTAATTTCGACACTTTTTACTGAAATATTTAACAGCGGAGCAATTTCCTTTGAAGATAAATTTAACCTCAGATATGCACAAAGTTTTAGATCGTTGGAAGTTAGCTCCGGATGTTTTGTTTTCATCTTCTTAAAGAAATCTTTATCTGCATTGCTAAATGCCTTTTTAAAGAAGTTCCAGTTATCCTCCTCACTAATATCCTGATCTATGGTTTTAATAACAGACTTTACTTTAGCAGATTCAGATTTCTGCAACTGCTTTTTAATACTGGAAAGAAATTCATTCTTTTTAATAAGGCTCATGGTTGAAACTGCAAGCTCCCTGTTCTTATTAACCATATCCTGTTCCAGGCGTTCATTTTCCAGCTTGATTATCTTTTGCCTTGCTTCCAGGTTTTTCATTCGCAGTGCTTTTTCGTTTTCTTCAATAAGCTTCTGATGCCTTTTTTTATAGAAGATGTGCACCAGGTATAGTAAGATGAATAAAAGCAAAATATAAGCTATAATTGCAGTATAGCTCCAATACCAGGGCCGGTCAATCGCAAATTTATAGCTAAGCGTTTCAGTTATGCTGTCACCAACCCTTGCCCTCACTTCAAAACTATAATTACCAAAAGAAAGATTTTCAAAACTAGCCTGTGATACCTCATTCCATTCACTCCACATATCACTCTGCCCCAAAAGCCTGTAACTATATACTGGATTCAGGAACTTTTTAAAAACCGGCACGCTATAGTGAAAGCTAATGTTATTGGTTTTATAATGGAAAGGGTCACTGCCGGCCATAGAAATTAACTGAGGCGACTCTTCCAGAGCAGATGTGGTGATCTGATCCATACGAACCTCATAACCATAAATATTACTTTCAACTTTATCAAATTTTACATAACCATTGGAAATCCCCAGCAGGTACTCGGAGTCACTCAGCATTGTTATATTTTCGTACCCAGAAGTGATATTCCGAAATTCTTTAGAGAGATAAACCGCGTTAAGTTCGTAAGTAGCACTTAAACTGGCAGGACTTATATTAAAAACTGAATTTTTGGCGAAGCCCCAAATTTTACCATTTTCGTCATTTATTAACCTGCCCGAGATCCTTTCTGTATCCTCCAGTATTTTAGCCAGTGCACTGCCGGGCAAAAAATCATCTTCTGCTTCAACATACTGTAAAATACGGTTTCTGGAAGCGTAGTAAAGCGTATCATTAAAGTGAAATATACTCGATGTAATACCTGTGGTTTCATCAATAACATAGTTCCTACTCTCCGTGATCTGATCCAGGGAGTCATTCAAATTCAATTTAAAAACCCCTTTATGTTCGTTACTAATCCAGACATCCCCGCTGCCTTCTACTTCAATAAATTTTGAGGAATGAGGAAACTCCTCCAGCATTGGCAGGTCTTGAAAACCTTCAGAAGTATTTTTAAGAAAGCTAATCCCGTTATAATGACCCTGAATAAAATAACCTGGTTTATTCTTTAATTCCTTTATAAGCCAGGTGCCAAGGCGATCAGAAATTTTTTCAGCCTTATTTTCATTAATAAGATAGGTTCCGTTATTGTGTCCACAGAAAAGGTTGCCGCCCTCCATCTGCAAACTCCAAACCTGACCATTGGTGCCTTCTATAAAGCTAAACCCAGGATCTTCCGGGTTCTTGTAATAAAGCCCCTGATTGGTTCCCAGATATAGATAGTTTTCATCCTGAAAGGAACAATAAACAGATCCAATCCTGCCGGCATTATCCTGAAATAAACGAAATGACGAATCCAAGTTTAGAACACTTATACCATTATCCAGACCTGCCCAAATGTTTTGAGCATCATCGAGATAAAGATGAAGTGCTGTATTATTAAGAAGTACGTTTTCCTGGTCGAAATGACTGAAAATTTTACCATTTTCAGATACATGATAAATACCTTCTCCCACAGTGCCCAGCACCATGCTATTATCAGGTAGTTTTAATGCAGAAAGTAATCCTGCATATTTAATCTCGTTACTTAAACTTTGAAAGTTCTGCTCAATTTCTTCACCATTCCATTTAAAGAAATTTCCCGTAGCCGTAACTATTTGCAAGTCCCCTTCATGCCGGAAAATCTCCATAACTTCCATTTCACCCAGGATAGAAAATGGAATCACCTGCTCCGGCCGACCTTTTTGTATAGTATAAATACCTGCCTGGGCTTTTTGAAAGAAAATTTCATTATCTACTTTAAAGAGGTTCGTAATGGGTTGCCCAGCATCATTAGGTAAAACTACGATCTTATCAGACCCGGGATTATATAGATAAATACCCCTGAAACTTCTAAAAATTATTAGATCATTGCTGTATTCTATATCCCAAAACTGCTCCCCGTCTTGAATATCCTGTGGAAATTGCTGCACCAAACTGATATATTCCAGCACGCCCTGAGAATTCCTCTTCCAATAGCCCACTTCCATATAAGCACCCGTATAGATCCTGTCGCCGGTTACTTTTAAAGAACGAACTATTGTTTTATTGGGCACCGGGTATAAGTTCCATTTCTCCCCTGTAAATTCAAGTAAACCTGCTCCATTGGCAAAATATAAATTCTTGTTTTTATCCTGGCCAATCATCCAATTTTGGTTCCCTGCTCCATAATCGTTTGGATTGTAATTAATAACCGGCGGTAGCTCCTGAGAAATCAGAAGTTGAGAGAAAAGAAGCAGAAGAAAATAATAATACCGCAATGGGGATTCTTTTGAGCTAAAATAAGTTATAATCCACTAAAGCGCAACAGGATTGATTAGGTGAAATCAAATGTTATAAATCGTTAAATTTTTTTATGCTGTAGAAAATTTATTCAATTTTGAGAGTTTATAAAACTGGCTACAAGCCCTACTTAAGTTTCTAATATGCCCACTACATTAAAAATTCCACAATCTTGTTCAATAAAAATTACTGCACTCATATTTCTTTTCACCTTTTCCTCTGCGTTTGCACAGCAGGATAAAATACCTGAAGGAAAAGAAATATCCCATTCTGTTTATTTTACAGCTAATACAGGGCTTAATGATGGCTCTACAGCGCAACGTATATTCAGCCAAATTGTAGAAGCTTCCCAACAGGATGAGGATGCGAGTTTAGTACTCCTGGGAAATATAACTGAAAACGGATATCCGGAAGACGAGGAGAAAAGAGAAGCCACTAAAGATTTTTTACAGAAAAAATTACTGCAGCCCCTTAAAAATTTTAACGGGAATGTAATAATGAATCCTGGGGTAAACGAATGGCGTAAAGGAGGCGGACACGAGAACCTGGATGATATGGAGTCTTTCCTGCAGGATAACAGTAAGGCAGAGTTCTGGCCTAATGACGGATGCCCGCGTGAACCTGAAACGCTTAGTGATGAAGTAGAAATTGTAATGGTAGATTCCCAGTGGTTTCTGGAAGACTGGGATGAACATCCATATATTAACAACAAATGTGAACAGAAAACCAGGGAGCAGCTCTTTATTAAATTTAAGGATGATCTTAAAGACGAACAAAATAAAACAATAATTGTAGCCATCCACCATCCCGTAATGTCTAACACAAGACGGGGGTTTTTCGAAAAAATTGGAGGTTTTTCCCGACAATCCTATTACAATAGTGCAATGGAGGAATTGCGGGGCAGACTGGAAACCCTTGCGAGCCAGTTCGATGACGTGATCTTCGTATCTGGTAACGACAGGAACATGCAATACCTGGAAGATGATGGTATCCCACAGATAATTAGTGGCGCAGCAGCAAAGACAGAAAAAGCAAAAGCCCACGAAGAAGATCATTTTGCTTCAGACAAAAATGGCTTTACAAAACTTACTGTATTTAAGGACAGAAGCTCCTTTGTCCGGTTTTATGAAGCAACTCCTGAGGGTCCAAAGCTGCTCTTCAGCAAGTTTATAAAAAGAGAACGCACCAGGATTGATGAAGTAAGCTACCAACCTAGAGAGAATTATGGCAAAACTTATAAAGCTTCTGTATATACCGACGAAGAAACTGACAAGAGCGGATTTTACGAATGGCTCTGGGGAGAACATTACCGCGATGTTTATAATCGTGACATAGAAGTTCCTGTTCTTTTCCTGAACGATCTCCCGGGCGACCCGGTACCTATTTCAGAAGGAGGAGGTAACCAGTCCAGATCGCTACGAATAATAGATGAGGATGAACACGAATACACTTTACGGGAAATAAGAAAAAGTGCCCTTCGATTCATTCAGACAAAAGTCAAAACTCATTATGTACACAACCGGATTGACAACACGTTTGCAGAAAGAATTGTACAGGACTTTTATACTACGGCCCATCCATACGCTCCTTTTGCTGTTAATGATCTTTCGGCTCCTTTAGAAATCTATCATGCAAACCCTAGGCTCGTCTATCTCCCTAAACAGGAGGAACTGGGGATTTTTAACAATGGCTACGGTGATAAACTCTATATGCTGGAGGAACATGTTGGGGATGAAAACAAAGAATTCGAAACTTTTGGTTCGCCAGATGATATTTTAAGTTCTGCAGATCTCCTTTTGGAACTTCGGGAAACAAAAGATTCCTATGTCCATGAAGGTTCTTATATAAAAGCACGTCTTTTTGACATGCTTATAGGCGACTGGGACCGGCATCAGGATCAATGGAGATGGGCGCAGTTTGAGCAGGAAGATGGAAGGTTGATGTACAAACCCATAGCCAGAGACAGGGATCAGGCTTTTTCTAAATATGACGGACCCATGGTAAAACTGTTAAAGATGGGAGTTCCCGAAGTGCGTGCAATGCAGAGTTTCTCCGGAGAAAAACTGCAAGACGTTAAGTGGTTTAATGTTGCAGCTTATCCTTTAGACAAAACTATTATAAAAACTGCTACCTGGGAAGACTGGAAGGAGCAGGTGGAATTTATTCAGAATGAGCTTTCAGACGAAAAAATTGATGCGGCTTTTGAAGCACTTCCAGAAGACACCAAAGATCAAAGTATAGAACGAATTCAACAAGATCTTAAGGAGCGCCGGGACAATCTTCTCGCAATCGCGAAAGATTATTACACCTATCTCCTGGAATTTGAAGTTGTTACAGGAACAGAGGAGGATGATCAATTTTTGATTACCCGAAAAGATGAGGGAATAACAGAGATTGTTATAAAAAATGACGAAAAGATCATTTTTGAGAATACTTATAATTCGGAGATGACCGATGAAATATGGATTTATGGATTGGATGGGAATGACGAATTTAAGATTGAAGGAGAAGGAAATAAGCTTATTAAATTAAAAGTTCTGGGTGGTGAAGAAAATGATACCTATAATTTCAGCAATACCAGGAAAGCGAAACTGTATGATTATAAAAGCAAAGAAAACACGATTGAAACCCCATCGGCCAAAAAGTGGCTCGTAGATAGCTATAACATTAATAATTACGATCCGGAAAAACGTAAAACCACCACAAATGTATTATTCCCAACTATAGGATTTGATCCCGATGCAGGATTTAAAGTGGGACTGGCAGATACCTTTTCCACTTATGGGTTAGCTAGAAATCCTTTTACGACACAGCACAACATAAGCGCTTTCTATTACTTTGCAACATCAGGTTTTGAGGTAAATTATTCTGGAGAATTTGCACACATCTTTCATAATTGGAATTTCGGGATCGACGCAAGATATACAAGCCCTAATTACACTCTTAACTATTTTGGAAGAGGAAATGAAAGCAGCTATAACGAAGATGCTGTGAGTATGGATTATAACCGGGTACGTATTCGACAATGGAGCATCTCCCCGTCGCTAATCTGGCGCAATGATACCGGCGCCCGCTTCCATTTTAAACCTATGGTGGAATCTCTGGAGGTTGAAGGAAATGACTCAGAATATGTAGGGCAGGTTTTTGATGAAGAAAATGATCTTTTTGAAAATCAACTATACGCTGGTGCCGAAATTGCTTTTCAATACAAGAACAAACCGCAGCAATTGGCTTTTCCCAGACGGGGGATAGAATTTGATTTATTTACAGGTTATAAGCGAAATATTGATGAACACGACAACGAATTTGCATATTTAAAACCATCGGTTTCCATTGTCTATCCACTGCATGAAAGCGGAATTGTAGTTTTAGCCACTAAACTCGGTAGCGAATTTATATTCGGGGACAATTATGAATTTTATCATGGTGCCACCCTTGGCGGAAACCACAGTTTAAGGGGTTATAGAAATGAACGCTTTAACGGTAAATCTGCCTTTTACCAGAGTACAGATTTAAGAGCAGGACTAATAAGAATGGAAACAGGTTTTGTACCTTTAAGAGCAGGGATAAGTTTAGGTTATGATTACGGACGGGTCTGGGCAGAAGATGAAGATTCCCAAATGTGGCATGACAACTATGGCGGCTCCATCTGGATAAATGCCTTTAGCGCCATTACCGGAAATATTGGCTACTATAGAAGTGATGAGGACGACCGGATAATGTTTACCCTTGGATTTAATTTTTGACCTTTATAACAGGGAATCATCAGTTCCTCTTTAAACATTTTTCTATGAAATTTGATGCTATAATTATTGGAACAGGACAGGCGGGAACTCCGCTTGCCGCAAGTCTTGCCGAAAATGGGCAAAAAGTGGCCATCATTGAAAAAGGGGATTTTGGAGGCACCTGTGTTAATACCGGGTGCACCCCAACCAAGGCCTATGTAGCAAGTGCAAGGCGGGCATTTATAACCAAAAACAGTCAGGAGCATGGTGTCACCATAGATGGTGAGGTTAAAGTTAATTTGAGAGCCATTAAGAGAAGAAAAGACCAACTGGTTCAGAAATCCAGCGAGGGTATAAAGAAAATGCTGGAGGATAATAAAAATATCCAGGTTTTTCGCGGAGAAGCAAAATTTAAAGATGACCATACTGTCACGGTAGATAACAATACACTACAGGGAGAAAAAATTTATATTAATACCGGCTCCAGACCAAATATTCCGGCACCTTATAAAAACCTCAACTATTATACTAATAAGACAATGCTGGAACTGGAAGAAATTCCTGAGCATCTTGTTGTTATAGGAGGCGGCTATGTTGGATTGGAATTTGCTCAAATGTTCCGCCGTTTTGGAAGTAAAGTGAGTATTTTGGACCGCGGTGACCGTCTTATGAAACAGGAGGACGCAGATGTTTCTGAAGCCATACTTCAGATATTAAAAGATGAGGATATTCAGGTTTATTTAAATTCAGAAGATATTAAAGGCTCCCAGGGGCAAAACTCAGTTAATTTCAGTTTCAATGTAAATGGTGCAGAAAAGAACATTAATGGTTCTCATCTCTTACTCGCCACAGGTCGGGTGCCAAATACGGCAAATATCGGGCTGGAGAATACCAGTGTAGATTTGGATAAGAAAGGTTATATTAAGGTAAACGAAGAATTGCAGACGTCAGTTCCCCATATTTACGCGCTTGGGGATTGCAATGGCGAAGGAGCTTTTACCCACACTTCTTACAACGACTTCGAAATTGTGGAGTCTAATCTACTTCAGCATAAAAAAAGAAGTTTATTAGAACGGATCCCATGCTACGCAGCATTTATTGATCCACCACTCGCACGGGTAGGAATGAACGAAGCTGAAATTAAAGAAAAAGGAATAAAGGCAAAGCTGGCTTCCAGACCGATGGGTAAGGTGGCAAGGGCGCAGGAAATGGGAGAAACCAGCGGAATGATGAAAATTTACATTGAAGCTGAAACTGATAAAATTCTGGGTGCGACCTTTCTTGGAACAGGCGCCGATGAAGTTATACACGCTGTTATTGATGCGATGTATGCAGGAACACCGTACACCACTATAAGGGATGCCGTACATATCCATCCTACTGTAAGCGAATTGATCCCGACAATGCTGGAAACTCCTGAAGATCTGGAGTAAGAACCGCAGGTATTAATTAAACCATTTGATGGACAAAATCCAGCAGGTCTTCTGCCTCCAAATCTGGTTTTTCTGCAAGAGGGTATAGGGATTTGCCTTTTCTTCTGATGAACGCAGCTTTTAGTCCGCTACTTTTCGCGCCTGCAATGTCCCAGCCGTGGGCCGCTATTAACATCGCATTCTCTCCGGAGACTCCTGCTTTTTGAAGAACGTACTCATATGTTTCTCTGTGGGGCTTATATTTTCTCACCATTTCCACACTAATAATTTCTTCAAAAAAAGTATCGATATTTGCCATTTTCAGCTGCTCCTCTGCTACAGATGGTTTCCCGTTCGTCAATGCTATCATCCTAAAACCCTGCTCCCGGAGCTTATGCAATGCTTCGATTACCTCTGGATGAGGAGGTAGTTTTTTAATTGGGCTTAAAACTTCCTTTATCTCTTCTTCAGAAAAGGACCTATTCATTTTTTTAGCTATCATTTTGAATGTAGCCACTCCTATTTCAGAAAAATCGTGATATTTATGGGTTACTGTTTCCACCAGGGAATACTGTAGCAGCATAGGAAACCAGATATCAAATGCGAAATTATTTTGCATTGCAGTATTTACGGACTCCTTCAAAGGATTAAGGTCCAATAAAGTTTCATTTACATCAAAAATGAGTAATTCAGGCTTTTTAATCATATTATTTATTTAACATAAAAAAGCCAGCTTTACAGCCGGCTTTTAATTCTCTATATATGGAGAATATTATCTGTCTCTATATTCAAACTTCTGTCCTCCAACAGAAACTCCTGCCATTGCACCGGCTTTTGGCATAATTACTACACCAACACCATCCTGAAAATCTACAGATGCAGATTTTCCTTTTTCAAGAATAACAGCAGATGCACTTGCAGTTAATTCATAATCTCCGCTTTTAAACTCTTCTAAAGCAGATTCTGACTGGAAGAAAAGAACTTCAGTATAAGCTTTTCCACCTATTTGAAGTCCAACGTCTACTTGTTTCATTTCTGTGAAGCCCTGTACGCTTCCGTTTTCATAAAGCACTCCGTTTCCTGAAGCTCCTCCCAAAATATAAGCTCCTTTTCCTACATTAGGAAAAATTGCATAACCTGCTGAACTTTGGAATAATTCCTCAAGATTGTTACTGGTTTCAGCTACTTTTTCCTGAGCTTTTTCTGCATCAGAAATTAACTTGTCTGGACTCGTGCTCATAGAACCACAACTTGCTAACCCCATTATAAGGACAGCCAAAAGGGGTATGTAGAATTTACTTGTAATAGATTTCATATAAATTATTTTTAGGTTTCAATCAAAAATAGATATCCAGGCTTAGGTAGCCTGTTAAGCATTTGTTATTTCACGAAAGATTAGCTGAAACCACTCCATATGCTAAAATTTTAACCAGTTTTTAAGATCATTGTAATACTATTATTTTAAAAAAATAATGGAGACTTATGTAGTTTTACACCCCCTTCCTTAGCTTTCCTCCTCCAATTTCAAAGAAAAATTGACCTTAAAGCTGATCATGTGGTTGTGCTTCAATTGATTTCTCCTGGGATAAATGGAAGACTATTCTTGTGCCCTGTGGCTCCCCATCTTTATTTACTTTATCTATAATTTCATATTGAATATTTCCGGAATAGCTTTTATTATATAATTCTATTCTCTCCTGGATAATTTGTGTACCCATGCTTTTATGGGCTTTTTTAGCTGGCTTTGTATTTGCTTTATTCCTACCCACACCATTATCATCTATATTTATTTTTATACTGTTCCCTTCGGGAATTATCTCTATTAGCAGTGACTTTTGTTCCTTTTTACTTGGCAACAGCCCGTGCCAGATGGCATTCTCTATAAACGGCTGCAACAATAAGGGCGGGATAAGCACCTTGTCAACTTCAGGGGAATCGTCACCAATAAACTTATAGGTAAAATCTTTTTCAAAACGATTTTCTTCCAAAGTGAGATAATAATGGGTCAACTTAAGTTCTTCGCTTAGCGGCACCACATGTTTTTGGGAGGTTTCCAGTACCATTCTTGTATAGCGACTAAAAACCACCAGGTATTTAATCGCTTTAGCATTTTGATTACTTTGTATGAGGTAAGTTATAGCATTAAGGCTGTTGAACAAAAAATGAGGATTAACCCTCAACCGGGTAACCAGAATTTCTGCCCTGGCAAGGTTACGCTCGTAAATTGCCTTCATTTTTTCTTTTTCCTCTTTTAGAATCCTGGCGTTTGTCCTCTTCTTTGTCTGCGAATTACGGTATTGTAGAAAAAAGATGATAAGGATTAGAAAAAGCCCTGTTCCCAGGAGAAGCATAAAGATCCTGCGCCTTTCAAGCTGTTGTTCCTGGTTCTCTAAAAGTGTTTGTTGCAGCGCCCTGTCTTTTTCGAGTAATTGAATTTGACTTTCCTTTTTCTCAATATCATACTCACGGATAAGGGCGGCTATTTCAACATTTTGTTCCGAAAGTTTTATGCTGTCTTCATAAGCTTTGGCTTGTTTAAAATATTCTAAAGCTGCGGAAGGCTGATTTTCTTTTTCATTTATTTCAGCAAGTTTATAAGAGTTTTGCATGATCAGGCCAAACTGATTCAGATCCCGGGCCAACTGAAGGGAATTTTCATAATATTCCCGTGCACCAGTAAGTTCATCCTGCTGCAATTTAACTTCTCCCAAACTCCCGAGTATCTGCGCCTGCTGATGCCTGTCTCCCAACTTCTCAAATCGTGCAAGGGCATCTTCAAAATAGGAAGCGGCCTTTTCCAGGTCTTCTCCTTCCACCAAATAGGAATTTCCGAAGAATTCGTAAGTAATTGCCAGTCCGTATAAATCATTCCTTTCCTGATTAATTTTCAGCAATTCATCAAGATATTTCCGGGCTTCAGAAAATTGTTTTTTATTTATATAATAATCTGCAATAGAAAGATAATTCATAGCCACGCCAAGGCTATTGTCCCGCTTTTTTTCAGCTTCAAGGGATCGTTCAAAATAAGCTAAAGCTTCTTCCTCTCTACCCTGAATATTTCCCAGTGCATTACCGATACCGTTACTGGAAATTGCAATATTTCTTAAGTTGTTTTCTTCTTCTGCAATTTTCAACGCCTTCATGTAATAGGAAATCGAGGAATCATATTTTTGATTATAACGTCCTGCCACCCCCGCGTTGTTCGCAAATATCATTTTATGTACAGGATCAATATCCTTTTCTTCCACCAGGTTGTAGGCTTTGATGTGAAGTGGCATGGCTTCCTCATAATCCTGGTGATACCTGTAAAGCAGTCCAAGATTGTCCAAACTACGGGCATACAATAACGTATCTCCCAGCTTTAATGCTCTTTGTATGGCATCCTGTGCATAGGTATATTCTTCTTCTTCGTTGTGATTTCTTCTATGGATCTCCCGACTTAATTGTAAGGCATAATCAATCTTCAGCGAATCCTGAATTTCCTGTTCATAATTATTTCTAAGGCTATCCAGAGCTGTTTGGGCAATGACAGAATTTGCAGATAAGAGAATAAGAAAACAAAATATTTTCCGCAGGAAACTGCAGAAGAAGCTGTGGAAAATATGTGAAGATAAAGTCTGGTTCAAATTAATCTAATCCTAAAGCTAAGCTGTTTTTGTTATGGCATCAAAAAGATTGGTAATGAGATCCTTTTTACTTTTACTCACGGGAATGGACTTCCCATCCTGCATTACAAGGTAACCTCCATCATTGCGATAATATTTTTTCATATAATTGGGATTGATGAGATAGGATTTATGAATGCGGATAAAAAAGTATTTATCGAGAAGCTTTTCAAATTCCTTTAAGGTTTTACTTAAGACCAGCTTGCGATTATCAACCGTAAATAGCAACGTGTAATTGTTCTGGCTTTGGCAGTATAGAATATCATTGGTTTCAATAAATTCATAACCATCGGAAACAGGGACTGCAATTTTATTTTTCAGAATTCCTTCACGCTTCATATAGGTCAACAATTCGCTAATCCTTTCTGAAGAAAGATTTTTCTTTTGTTCCCTCTCCTCTTTCCATTGTAGAACAGCTGTTTTAAATTCGTTCTCATCAATTGGTTTAAGAAGATAATTCACTGCTTTGGCTTTAAAAGCCTGTGCAGCATACTGGCTATAAGCGGTTGTAAAAATCACATCAAAAGAATCTTTGGGGAGTTGATCCAGGAATTCGAATCCATTCATCCCGGGCATTTCCACATCGAGGAACACCAGATCCGGCATGGCCTTAGGTAAAGCCAATAGCGCATCTTCCGGTCTTGTACCTTTATAGACAATTTCCGATTCCGGAAATTTACTTTTTAGATGCAAAACCAGTCCTTCTACACAATGTACTTCATCATCTATAATGGCTACTTTCATGATAAGATATAATTATCTGGTGCTAATACCAAAAGAGGATATCGTATTAAATGTAGCTTTTCTTATTGAACCTATAAAAAATTTACAGCTAAAATGCTGTTTCCCATTAGTATAAACATCATATGATTTAGAGAACCAGATTTCCAGCCGTTCAGGATTCAAAAATCACTTAAATAAAAATTTTCTTCATTTCACTCATCCATAACCGGCTTATACTCAATTCCTGTTGATAGAACCCTGCCATCATAAGATATTTACATCATCAATGAGAAAACCCAAAACACTTATTGCGAAAAATGACCCACAAATAATTGATTAACAAAAATTCTTAAAAATGAAAGCAAGATTACTTATTACCGGAGCTTTATTATTTTTCGCAGGTATTCTTAGCAGTTCTGCACAAACCGACACTCGTCTTGGTGCTATGTTAGTTTACGGTACAGAAATCGAGAATCCCGGAATTGGCGTAACCGCAGAATTCCCAATTATCGAAGATCTCACCATTGCACCAGGTTTTATTTACTACCTGCCTAAAGATGAATCTGGCATTAGCCTTAACTGGTGGGAGATAAACGGAAACGCACATTATTACTTTTCAAATACCGAAAGTCTTGGCTTCTACGGCCTGGCAGGATTAAATTATTCTCATGTAAAAGTTGATTTTGATGGCAGCGGATGGGGAGGTACTGATTTTGGTGCGAGCGACGGAAGGTTCGGTTTAAACCTGGGTGCCGGTGCTAATTTCAACATTGGAAGCAGTATAACTCCTTTTGCTGAAGCAAAATATGTAATTATAGATGGAGGACAACTAGTAATTGGTGCAGGAGTGAAGTTTAATTTATAAACTCTCATGCTGAAGGTTTAAAACCCGCAATATCTCCTACTGAACAATAAACAAACCTGAAGATATTGAGCTGAATGATCACAACAGAGGCTGAAAAATTCAAATTCTGATAAAAAGCCACCGGAATTGAATCTTTTATTCTAAACTTTAAATATTCTGATTATGGAATCCGGAAATACGCAGACAGAAACTAAAAATACTGCTTCAGATGACAAAACAATGGCTATTGTAGCCTATTTGACTATCATCGGGCTTATCGCGGCGTTTATAATGAACAGGGAAAAGAACGATCCTTTTGCCGCATACCACATAAAGCAGTCTTTAGGACTAACCATGTGCGGAGTTGCCCTTTTTATAGTCGGATTAGTGCCTATTTTAGGATGGATCGCAAGTTTCTTAGGTTCCATCTTCCTATTATACCTGTGGGTAATGGGGCTGGTGAATGCCATTAACGGAAAATCCCAACCCGTGCCTTTACTGGGAGATAAATTTGAAGAATGGTTTAAAAATATATAGCTCGTAGAGAGGAATCAAAAATGGCAATTATCGGCCTTTGGTATACGAACTACTAAAATCTCAAAAAACTGAAATTATGAAGATATATTCAAAATTCTTATCACTTATTTTATGTACAACACTTTTTGGCTTTTCATCCTGTTCTGGGGATGACGATGCAGGTACAGATGATGATGTTACCGGCGCTTGTAATGATTTCCAGGGGGAGTGGGAAGATGTAGTCACTTCTCTTAATGCTTATTCTCAAAATCCAAATCCAGAGACTTGTGACGATTATAAAGAAGCAATGATCGATTTCTATCAGGAATTTGAAGATTGCCAGTACTGGGGACAGCAATATCAGGAAGCGATTGATGAAGTACAGGCGATGGACTGTAGTGATGTCTCATCTGACACTTAGAATATTTCAGAGAACGTAATTAAAGTAAAGATTTGAAATCGTGTGGGGACCGGTTTTAAGTCGAAAAATGAATGGACGTCTATAGCGTCCATTCATTGTTTTATTCAGCAGCAAAATCAACTATAATTCTCTTATGCCAATGATATTTATAAGAGAAGAAAGATCGTCTGCATTCTGTAGTTTTATTATTTGGTGATCACCTGTTGAAGGATAATATTTAAAAATACTTTTAGCATTATTTGCTCCCACAAGTTCTGCAAACTCACCACCCTCTTTATTATAGAAGGTTTTATGAGCAAAATGCAAAGCTGATATTTGTGGCACTTCAGATATTTCACTTGAGGTCTTTGCCTGAATATCATAAATTACCGGCCTCACTTCTGCCATTATACTGGAATTCGCTACCGGCACAAAACCAAATAAACTATTCGGACTGCCGCTGTTCCCGAGGTTTGTAATTCCTGCTTCTGTCTCCGAAAAGGGAAGAATTGTAATGGAATTTTGTTCCAGGTCAATTTCCAGCAAATCTGCATTTACTACTCTTTCTGTTTTAGAGGCTACCACATATAATTTCTGTCCTACCAGACTTGTGGAAAAAACATTCTCATAACCTTCCGTAGCCAGATTTATATCCTGAGAAATTATCTGAAGATTATCTGGATTTATACGAACTACCATAATAGGTCTCTGGTGGTTGCTCTGTTCCATATTTTCTCTGGTGATCCCAATCAGGTCTTGATTCTCCTCTTCCCAGTCTAAGGACAATAAAGCTGTATTTTCTCCAAATTGTTCAGGAAAATCCAGTATGGTAGACTGTATTTGACCACTTTCGCTATTCTTTTCATGCAAAATACCTCTGGGAGGATCAAAACGATGTTCGTAGATAAAAGTTTCAGAATCTGATGAGGTAACGGAATTAAATAGTGTGTTAAACTCTATTCCGGGAATTCTACCCGTTTGCACAACCTTTCCGCTATTATTCCCAATGTTGAACAAGGTACCGTCATTTCTTAGAGCGATATAATAAAAAGTATCTTCAACCTCATCAGGAGTTTCGGTTCCAGACGGAGACTCATCTTCTGAACATGAGAAAACTGCGGCTAGTAAGACCACCATCAGCAATGGCTTAACGTATTTTAAAAACATAATAAGATATTTTTTAGCGGATGAAAGTATATATTTTCCCGCAATGTAACAGAGATGATTAGAAAATTTTTCTTTACCTGGTTACGAGACCATGATCCTGCCAAACAGCAAAAAACCTGAAATTCTAAAAACTTTAGGTTTTGGAGTTTTCTCAATATTTTATATTCTCCTCTAGGAAGATTTGTCGGCCACGTCTTTTACTCTGTCGGCAGTATCAGATTTGGACAATGTTAGTCTCACTGTACTATCTGCTTCAGCTTTTAAATCATGCGGAACGTTTCCTTCCAATTGCACAAGATCACCTTTTACGAGGTTATGGATATTGCCATTAACCCCAAAGGTGATTTCCCCCTCAAAGATCTCCACTACAATAGGAAAAGGAGTTTTGTGTTCTTTCATTACCTGCCCTTTTTTCATGGTAATTCTAATTTCCCTGCTACTGTCGGTATCCATTAAGACCATTACCGCAGGTTTATTTTCGTTGTATTCCAGGTTTTTTGTTAGTGATGCAGTTTTCATAATTTTTTAGTTTTATTATCTATTAATAAGTTGATTCTGATTGTTCTCTACCTTCAGGAATAACAACTTTATTCTCATTTTTCGTTAAAGCTTCAAATTGTATCGCATGTTCCAGGTTTAACCTTCAGGTCAACTTGTTCTTCTGTTACTGCACTCATCTCTAAAACTTAATAATACTCTTCGTAAACAGATTAACCTCCGCGCTTCAGAAAAATTCAGGAATTCTAAACCAAAAGTAAGTACATTCAGAAGGCTGTTTTATGACTTAGATCAGTAAAAAAGCTTTTTCCCAGGCAAAATTGACAAACAGCAGTTAAAAAAAGGAGAAACAAAAATAAGCCGGTACTTATTCCTTCGGAGTAAAAAAGTGCAGCCTTTTAACAGAGAGAGGCTTGTAAAAAATTGTGCATTTCAGAGTCTGTCAAAGCGAGGCCTCAAAAATGGCAATTATCGACCTTTAGTGAATTAATAGACAACTATAGCTCCGGAGAAAAAAGCGCCGGCCTTTGACAGAGAAAGGTTTGTGAAATATCGCGCATTGAAAGTCTGTCACAAAGAGGCCCTCTAAAATGGCAATTATCGACCTTCCGTAAACTGGCACTTGATATTTCAGCTTATTCAAATTAACTTTAGAGAGATACAGTTTGAATTTATTCCACCACAAAAATAACAGTGACCACAGCATTTTTTGTTTGATCTTCTTTAGTCCAAAAAATTTCAGTCATTATTTAATTCCACCAAAAGCTCCAAAACACAGGTTCTTATGAAGGATTTCCACCTTACTAAAGCCTACCTGTTTCATCAAATCCAGTTGATAATTCATTGACCTTGGCGAATCTTCTTTAGCGATATAATCCAGCACTTTTTGCCGGTATTCCTTGCCGTCTATACTTTCTAAATATTCCCCATACTTTTCCCAAACATAATCATTCACCACATCTGTATCCTGGGTAATTAAATCGGATATCATTAAACACCCACCGGGCTTTAGAAGCCTGAACAATTTTTCAAAAGTTGCTTCCCAGTCGCTGTCATCCCTTAAGTGATGTAAAACCGCACCTGCCAGGATGATATCGAAATGATTTTCGGGTAACTCAACTGCCCTGATATCGCCCTGCAACGCCTCAACTTTTCCATTCGCCTTTTGTGACACCCTCTCCACTGCCTTATCCAGCATGGGTTTGCTGAGATCCACCAGTGTGCAATTAAGGTGAGGCATTTTTAAAAGCATCATAAGGGAATAATTACCCGCACCACAACCAATATCCAATAAGTTCTTAGCTTTAGGAGCAATTCTCTTAGATGCTTCTGTAATAAGTTCCAGAGAGATTTTTGCATCTATTGTAGAAAGTTGTCCCCTATCAAGATTAGAAAATCTTTCTGTATCATTATCGAACCGCTTCCTAATCTCTTCTACTGTTGATTTTTTCATTGGTTCTCTGGATCTTTGTTACATTTAAATGTCGTTGCAGCCTTATTTTAGAATAGTTCGATAAGTACGTCATCAACAAGAACTACAAAGTAAATAAAAACCCTGAAAATCATAAAATTAACAGGGTTGGAATTTTAGCCATACAATCAGTTTTTATTTTATGCTTGAATTTATAAGATTGGATATTTTAAAGTCGGACTCATTGATGAAGAATTAAGATACGGTAGCTTAGCTGACATTAATTATCCAGACTAAAAGGTCTTTGATCGATAGAAATTATGTCACTTCTTAATAAGCGGGTATTAGCAGACGCTTGTTTAACCTAAATCGATCTTTCTGCAGTTGAGGCCTGGATTCGGCCCAATTGATAAAATCTCTTACTGTATGAAAATCCTGGCGCACTTTTTCTGTTTCCAACAGATTTACTAAAAAAGAATTTTCTAGAATCATAAGAATTTCGATAAAATCAAAATCACTTTTACAAATAGTCTCAAAATCATCTATTACAGTAACTCTGGCTCCGAACCAATGCGATAAAATTTTCTCGTATTTCATTTCATAATATGATTTAAATATATAATTGCCATTTGCATATAATAATTGAGATTTTGAGGTTATTAGGAGCAAACCCAAGAAACAAAGTGCTATCCCGCTTTTATTTTAGGTCTTTGGGTTTTATAAAAATCAGATATTTAGCGATCCAGCTCTTTCATTACTTTTTTTCCTTTTTCAGTCGTAATGGCATTCATAAAGAACATTAATGCTTCCTGTTGATATCTCGACCTGGAAACCTCACTGGTATCCAGATAAGGCGAGTTGTCATAGGTCATGGTCATCTGGAAATAAAGCCTGGCATAAAATAATGCATCAAAATCTTCCCTGTAAAAACCTTGTTTCCTGCCTCTTTCGATATTATGCATCACTATCTCTGTAAGCTTTTCAGAAAAATATAACATATGCTTATTGAAAATCTGAGGGTAATATTTCATCAGCTGTTTTAGCATAATGGAATCATTTGTTTTTGAAGCCTTTTCAATTTCTCCGTCCCTGGCAAACATTCTCTCTACTGCATTTTCTATGGCTTCATCAAGGTTTTTCATTTTATTTAATACCTTCTCCAAATTATAGGTTAACACCTCTTCCAGTAGAATCTCTTTATTCTTGTACTTTTCATAAAGTGTTTTTTTTGAAATTCTTAGCTCCCTGGATATATCATCCATGGTTACTGTTTTCGCTCCATTTTCCAAAAAAAGCTGTGACACTTTATTTAGTAACTCTGTATCTTTTTCCATACTCATTTATGTTAACACTCATTCCTCTCCAAAAAATCTAGAAATCTGGCTACTGATTTTGCAGCCAGATTTTTCATTTATCTATTAAAATTCAAATTCATGCTTAGGATTTATATGCTCGTACTCTGCTTCCATAAGTTCTTTATAATTTTTATCCTCTTTTTTAGAAAACCTCTCCTCCATTCGAACAAAAATTATAAACACTACCGGCACAATTACCAAAGTTAAGAATAAGGAGGATAACAACCCTCCAATGATTACAATAGCCAGCCCATTATTCATCTCTGCACCTGCTCCAGAGGCCAAGGCAATTGGGAGCATCCCGAATACCATCGCAATAGTTGTCATCAAAATTGGTCGCAAACGTGCATGGTTGGCTTGTATTAGGGCTGTGCGTATACTTTCCCCTTGTGCCAGCCTGTGGTTGGCAAAATCTACCAGTAAAATGGCATTTTTAGCTACCAGCCCTATTAACATGATAATACCAAGAATAGTAAAAATGTTCAAACTTTGGTTTGTTAATGCCAGCGCCCATAAGGCTCCAATAAAAGACAACGGAATAGAGAACAATACAATAAATGGTTTAATAAAATCATCATAAAGTACAACCATAATCATGTACACCAGCATAATTGCAGCCAAAAGCGCAATTCCCAGTGTTCCAAAGCCATCACTCTGATTCTCCATATCTCCGCCCCAGCTCCATGCTACTCCCTTTGGCATCTCGATTTCGGCTAGTTTTTCTTCCCATTCCTGGGCAACTGCACCGGTAGTTTTACCAACGGTTTGTGCACTAACGGTTACCGAAGGAGAACGGTCGAAGCGTTCCAGCAAAGAAGGACCAGATTCATAACCTATATTGGCAAATTGCGAAAGATTCACTGTTTGCCCCTGGTTATTTACAAACTGAATATTTTTTACATCTTCAATATTGTTTCGGGCAGCTTCATCAAAAATTATATTAATATCATATTCGTTACTTCCTGTACGAAATTTGTTATCTGTATTTCCGCTAAAGGCGGTTCTAAGGGTCTGTCCCACCGTGGCCACATTTAATCCCAGGGAAGTCATTTTATCCCGGTTAACACTTACAGAAATTTCAGGATTTCCGTCTTCTACACTGGTTTCAATTTCGGTGGCTCCTTCTATTGTCCTTAAAAGGTCTTCGGCAGTCTGGGCGTAGGCGAAAGCATCTTCAAAATTATCTCCTGTTACCGTCATTTGAAGTGGCGCAGCCTGAGCTCCAACTAAACCAACCGGAACTGTGGTCACCTTGGCACCCACTAGTTCTCTCTCCAATTCTCGTTTGAGCTTGGCAGCAAATACAGAGGTGTTTTCATCTCTTTCAGATTTGTCTACAAGGGTAACTGAAATTTCAGATTTGTTTGTGGTGGTAAGGGCTCCCCCGGCTCCACCACTCCTGGATTGCCCTACAGTGGCAATAAGCCTTTCTACTTCAGGTAATTGTGCAAGGTAATTCTCTGTTTGTTGGGTGATAAAGTTTGTTTCTTCAATAGATGCATCTTTATCAATTTCCAACTGCACCAGGAATTCTCCCCTGTCTGTTCCCGGAAAGAAATCAGATCCTATGTATCCCATTACTACAAGTGCGATAGCACTTGCAAATAATCCAATGACCACTAAGAAGGTTTTTATTTTATTATCAAGAGACCATTCCAAAATCTTGGTCACCTCGCGGGTAAACCAGCTAAGGCCTTGTTCAAACTTTTCAAGAACCTTTCCGAAGAAGGATTTTTCACTAATCATTTCAAGCTTTCCGTACCTTGAAAATAACCATGGAACTACTGTAAAGGAAACCAGCAAGGATAGCAGGGTTGCAATAATTACAGTTACACAAAACTGACTAATGATGTCGGCAACCAATCCTGAACTTAGTGCTATAGGTAAAAATACCACCACAATAACAAGGGTAATAGCTGTAACTGTAAAACCTATTTCCTTTGATCCATCATACGCTGCACGCACTTTGTTTTTTCCCATTTCCATGTGGCGGTGAATGTTTTCGATTACCACAATAGCATCATCCACAAGGATTCCCACCACTAAAGAAAGGGCAAGCAGGCTCATTAAGTTTAAACTGTAACCCAATAGCAGCATACCTATAAAAGTTGCAATAAGGGAGGTAGGAATTGCCACCATTACAATAAGCGCATTTCTATAACTATGCAGGAAAAACAACATTACAAATGCTACCAGTCCTACTGCAATTAAAAGGTCTTTTATAACTGCGTTTGCCGCAGCCAGGGTGAATTCAGAATCATCTTTGGCAATCTCTATCTTCATTCCCTGATCTGCATACTGTTGCTCCAGTTCCACTATTTTCTCCTGAACAAGTTCACTCACAGTAACGGCGTTCGCATCGGTTTGCTTCTGAACCTGAAGTAAAATAGTATTTTGACGGTTGATTCTTGCGATTTTTTCTACTTCCTTTTGAGTATCCTGAACTTCCGCAACGTCTGAAAGCCTTATGTTCTGGCCATTTTGCGAAGCAATGGTAAGGTTCCTTAGCTCCTCTACAGACTGAATTTTTCCGGAGAGACGAATAAGCGTTGTATTCTCTCTCGTGGTCAGGTTTCCGGTAGGGAAATCCAGGTTAGAAGCCGAAATTATTTGCTGAACCATAGGAACGGTAAGTCCGTAGCCCTGAAGCCTGTCCGGATTTAAATTCACTCTAATCTCCCTTTCCTGTCCCCCAACAAGGTTTACCTGCGCAACTCCCGAAACACGTGAAAATGCAGGTTGTATGTTCTGATCTATAAGCTCATATAATTCATTTTCTGAAAGGTTTGCGGTAACCCCCATACTGATTATCGGCATGTCCGATAGAGAAACCTGCGAGAGCGAAGGTTCGTCAATATCACTAGGAAGATCTGAACGAATGGAATTTATTTTTCGCTGTGCTTCATTTAAAGCAAAATCCACATCTGCATCATTACTGAATGTAATAGTTACCAGTGAAAGACTTTCAAAGGAACTGGTTTGTATTTTGTCAATACTTTCCAGCGAAGACACAGCATCTTCAATTTTCCTTGAAACTGTGTTCTCCACCTCGGCAGGTGATGCACCGGGATAAACTGTCATCACCGTTACCACTTTTACTTCAAATTTCGGTATCAGCTCATAATTGAGCTGACTATAACTGAAAAAACCACCAATGATAAGCAATGCAAGCATTACAATCACCAGACTGGGTCTTTTTATGGATACTTCTGCTAATTTCATTATTATATATGGTTTATTTTATTATTTCTACCGCAGTATTGTCGGTAAGATTGATCTGTCCACTAGTGACCACTACATCTCCTTCTTCAAGGCCTCCGGTCACTTGTACCTTAGTTCCATAATTTACCCCGGTGCGAATCTGTTTAAGCCGGGCGACACCGTTTTCTACAACGAAAATCTGATTGTCACTCACGCTACCAACAAAAGCTTCTCTGGGGACGGTAAGTATGTTGTCCATTCCAGCCTGGTTAAACACGGCAGTAGCATACATTCCTGCCCTTAGCTTTGCATTGGAATTGTCAATACGAATTTCTACCGGAAATTTAAGAGCGCCGGTAGAAGCAGGAGAAATAAAAATAATCTCCCCAGTTAGTGTATCCTGACTGACACTGGGGAGGACATTAACAGGATCTCCATCCTGAAGCTGACTTACTAAAGCTTCGTCCACTTCAACATTTAATTTAAGCGAAGAAATGTCTACAATTTCTAAAAGAGGGGTACCTGCACCTACTACCATTCCTACTTCGACCATTTTTTGATTGACAACACCGTTTACTTTAGAACGAATATTAGTGTCACCCGAGTTTAACTGTGCGGCCTGCAGTTGCGCCCTGGCATTCTCTACCTGTAAGCGAGACTGATCCAGCTGGACTGCTGTCACCCCACCAGTTTCATAGGCTGCCTCATACCGATCTAAAGTAGAAATAGCATTATCAAGGTTCGCCTGCGCATTATTTACATTTACGTTTATTTTATCTCCGGAAAGCCTTGCCAGGTTCTGTCCTACTACAACCTGATCACCCTCTTTAACATAAATTTCAACAACCTGCCCCCCTAATTCTGCAGATATTTGGGATCTGGTTTCAGGCTGAAAGGTTCCATTAACTGTGAATTGACCACTCATACTCTCTTTTTGTGCAGTGGCAGTTCTAACGGTTACGATTGTATTCTCCTGTGCCACTATAGCCAGTTCTTCCTGGTTCTGTTTTTTATTGTTCTGAAGGATCAGAAAGAAAGCTATGCCAACACCTACCACAGCAACTATTGTTATTATTGTCTTTTTTTTCATCTTAAAGGTTATTTTCTTTTAATGTTTCTAATTTTCCCTGGGATTTTAGTAGTGACACTTCGGCTAACTTATAGTCCAATTGGGCATTTGTAAGATTATTTTTCGCCTCGGCAAGTTCTCTTTCTACATCCAGCATATCGTTGAGGGAAGCCAGGCCCAGTTCATAATTATTTTGAGTGTCCTCAAGCACTTCCTGTGCAAGCGTTACATTTTCTTCCTGCGTCTCGATCGTAAGAAAGCTGTTTTCCAATTGTGCGATTGCATTTTTATAGGCAAGTTGCAATGCCAATTCCGTTTCCTGAAAATCCTCCTGAGCTTTTTCAATCTCAATCTGATTCTGCTTCACCCTTGCCTTGGTAGCTCCTCCATTGAAAATCGGAATGCTGATATTTACTCCAATAGAACCAAGATCTGACCAGAACACTCCCTGATCTTTCCCATTCCATAATGGAATCTCATTTCCCTGTCCCAGCCAGCCATAGTTTCCCACCAGCGATGCAGATGGATAATACTCAGCCAGCGTAGCCTTTTTTTGCCATTTTAAAAGTTCCATTTGTTTGTCGAGCAGTGCCAGTTCGGTTCTCTCGGACATTTTGAGATCTGTTCCCGGCAAAAAAGCGGGCTGGAAATTCTGTTCAGGCAAGGTAATTTCCTGGGCAATGGACATTCCTATCATAAATTTGAGGGCGTTTTCACTCAATTCCACCGCATTAATTGCCTGCTGTTTGTTACTTATCAAATTATTGAGCGCCACTTTGGTTCGGTCGTAGTCAATTTTTTTAGCGAGTCCGTTAACGTATAAGCCTTCTACTATTTTTAATGTTTGTTCCGTTAGCTCAAGATTGCTGTTAATGTTCTCCAGCATTTGCTGAGATTGATAGACCTGATAGTAAGCAGTAGCAACGGTTTCAATAATTTCTTCATTCGTAAGCTGTGCATTCAGCTGATAAAATTCTTTGGTGGATTTTGCTGCTTTGAGGCCGGTAAATACCGCCTGATTGAACAGGACCTGTGACAGTTGCACATTAGCATTAGAATTCCATTTCCTTCCAAAGGCTACCGCAATATCTTCACCGGGGGCACCAAAAAATTCTCCGGGTAAGATGTTCTGCTGCAAAAGAGGGTTATAGGTAGTAGCCGCACTTGCTGAAATATTAGGTAAGGCATTAGCTCTAACTTCTGCAATCTGAGCATCAGCATTATCAATGTCAAGGCGGGCTTTTTCAGCATCTGCCTTGTGCTCCAGAGCATAAGAAACTGCTTCCGATAGTTCAAGTTCAACAGGCTCCTGAGCGAAGGTAAGGCCGGATGTAAAGAGGAAGCATATCATCAATTTTTTCATTCTAACTGTAATTTGTTCGTCTATGGGTTTAAATTCTGTACAAATATACAGCATAAAAACTAATAAACAATAAAAGTTTTCTAGTTTAATAGTTTTAATGCGAACTTGAATACGCCCGTACTCCCAAAATTCCAGAAGAATACCAAAAGAAAGCCTTAGCTGAAAATAGTTGGCATTAATAAATGAGCACAAGAAAGAATGCCTGGTAGCTTATCTTGCAGAGAATTTAAAATGAATATTTAAAAACTTATAGGAAGATTTCCTGTAATCGATGCAATTGCAACATGACAACATACGCATGTCTGTTACATAAAAAGCTATTTTTGGAAAGATGGTGGCTTTTATAGGCTGATGATTAACCTCATTATTTGTTTATCCCGATGACCAGGTTACGATACCAGATAGGCTTCCAAATAATATGCTCTATATCACCGAAGTATTCTGGATTTGATACTTTCCGGAGAAAGAACTTTCCATTCCACCCTCAACTCCTGATAAAATTGAAAAAGCCTTGAATGTTCCTGATCGAGAAACTGGTTTACTTCTTTAGAATTCGAACTTTACTAGTTATTCTGGTGTAGATAACAGCAAGATTATTTTTTGCACGTTGGGAATAAATCCAGAATAAAACTGAAAATGTTGACTGAGTACACATAATTGATGACTTTAAGTTGAACAATTTCACGAAAGTCAAACCACCAATTGTGCTGCTTCACAGAGTATCAAGATAAGAATTTCAGCTGAAAAAATGTTGACGATCTGTGAACTTTTAAGTCCATATTATTTGATATCAACTGAAATCATAAAAAATAAAAAACCCTGAAAATCATAAGATTAACAGGGTTGCAATTTGTATAATATGAAATGTAGCCTCGCCAAGAATCGAACTTGGATCTAAAGTTTAGGAAACTTCTATTCTATCCATTGAACTACGAGGCCAAATACGGAGCACAAAAATAATAATGTTTTCAGAAATACGTCAATTCAGAACTTAAATCTTGCACAATATTTGAAATCTTAGCTATTTTAGATCAAAAATCTGAGAAATGAAAATTCTTACCACAATCACAGCAGGTATTCTAATCCTTTTTACATCCACATGCAGCAACACAAGCGGTGATAATTCCGCTCTTATGGAAGTTACCGGTACAGTTGAAGCATCCGGAATTACTTCTTACCAATACGGCACTCATACTTTAACTTCTTCAGAAAAAAAGTATGCCCTTAAAAGCACCAACATCGATCTTTCGGACTACGAAGGTGAGACTGTAAAAATTTCCGGAGAAAAAATTGAAGGTTATCCTGTAGAAAACGGCCCGGAATACCTCGATGTGCAAAAGATTGAAAGAGAAAAATAGCTTCTTTATCTACTTAATCCCCTTATATTTGCAAAAAAGCCGAAAATGTTTAAAAAGCACATATTACTTCTAATTCCTCTATTCTTATTTCTCAATTTTAATGCATCAGCCCAGGTTGATGAAGATCAAACCGGCGCATGGTATATGTACTTCTGGAACACTAGTTTTGGTGATAGTCAGTGGGGGCTTCAGGGTGATATCCAATACCGTAACTGGGATCTGGGAGGTGACCTGGAACAATTACTTATTCGGGGTGGTCTCACCTATTCTCCAATGAATGCCGATGTTAAATTTACATTAGGTTACGGGAATATCACTTCCGGGGAATTTGGTGACGGCAACGAAACTTCAGGTGAAAGCAGGATTTATCAGGAAGCTTTACTTCCGCATAAATTAAGCAGCCGCTTTTATTTAACTCACCGGTTTAGGTACGAACAACGTTGGGTAGAAAATCAGGACTTCAGGACCCGTTACCGTTATAATATATTTTTAAACGTGCCTCTAAATCAGGCCAATCTTAATAAAGACGCCGTTTATCTTGCTCTTTATAATGAAATTTTCATCAATGGTGAACGTGAGATTGGTGATGGTCGCAGTGTAGAACTTTTTGACCGTAACCGGTTTTATTCCGCGCTGGGATATGTTATTAAAGATAATCTTAAAGTACAGGCTGGTTATATGATCCAGACTACAGATGCTCTTAGCAAAGGTCAGGTTCAACTTAGCCTGCACCATTCTTTTTAAAAATTCAGCAGAGTTTAGCTATCTTTAGCTTCTAAATGATAGCGGGATTATGAACAAATCTATATTTCTTATCGCTGTGGCAGTTATTTCATCATTAAATAGCAAGGCGCAAAATCCGGAAATTAGCGGTGATGCTTTTGCGCACACCTATTCCATAGTGGCACGGGATACTGTTACCGGCGAAATGGCTGTTGGCGTGCAAAGCCACTGGTTTTCTGTAGGGCCCTTAGTGTCCTGGGGAAAGTCTGGTGTTGGAGTGGTCGCAACCCAATCTTTCGTAAACCCCGCTTATGGTCCAAAAGGTCTGGAGTTAATGGAACAAGGGATTACGGCAGATGAAGCACTCGAATTACTTGTGAATAATGATGAAGGAAGGGAATTTCGGCAGGTTGCTTTTCTCGACATGGAAGGAAATACTGCGGCATTTACCGGTGAAAATTGTGTAGAAGCTGCCAGCCATATTAGCCGAAAGAATTTTTCTGTACAGGCAAATATGATGCTGAATGAAAAAGTTGTTCCCGCAATGGCAGAAGCTTTTCATCTTAATGGAAACCTCCCGTTAGCCGAAAGGGTTGTGGAAGTACTTAAAGCAGCTCAAAATGCAGGAGGGGACATCCGCGGAAAACAGTCTGCCGCACTCATTGTTGTAGGACCGGAAAAAGTGCACAATTCCTGGGAAGATAAAAAAGTTGATTTAAGAGTTGATGATCACGAAAATCCAGTGGAGGAACTGGCGAGGTTACTGAAAACTGCCCGTGCCTACGAGCACATGAACCGCGGAGATCTTGCTGTGGAAAACGGTAATATTGAAAAGGCGCTAAAGGAATATGGAACTGCAGAAAAAATGTTTCCCGAAAACCTGGAGATGAAATTCTGGAAAGCAATCGCCCTTGCTAATAGTGACCGATTAGATGAAGCCAAACCAATTTTTAATGCGATCTTTGCCGAAGATGAAAATTGGAGAACTATGCTAACAAGGCTTCCGAAGGCAGGCCTTTTGAACCTTTCTGAAGAAGAAATTGAAGAGATTATAAATTAAATTAAAGAATTCTATCATGAAAAAAATATTAAAAAACGTAATTTCCGGCTTATTCATTATAAGCTTATTAAGTATGGTGTCCTGTAAAGATGCTGAAGAAAACACTCAGCCACAGGCAGCACAGCAGGAAAATGCTGTGGAATCCAGCTATTTAAACAAGGAAGAATCCAAAGATTCTGAAGTAGTGTACAATCCCGCTCATGGACAGCCAAATCACAGGTGCGATTTACCTGTGGGAGCTCCGCTTAATCAGGCAAAACAACAAAATACTGCTACAAGTACTTCCGGAAATCAATCTCCGGTAAGGCTTCAATCTGCAACTCCGCGAATCAATCCGCCGCATGGAGAACCCGGACACGACTGTGCTGTAGCCGTTGGTGCAGAATTAAGATAAGGAAAACACATTTTACAAAAGCAGCTCATAATACCTGATATCAAGGTATTATGAGCTGCTTTTTTATTATTCCTCAGGCTCTTTTCCCGTTTTGTATTCAACTCTAAAAAATACGGGATTTTAAGTATCTTGCCGCCAAAATTTCCAATTCTACAAAAGAAATGAACCACCTTATACGCTGTTTGAAACTCAAAAAAAGTCTGCATCATTTTTTGCTCATTATCGGCCTTAGTTTTCCGGTGTTTGGGCAGGAAAGCGAGCTTTCAGTAGAAAAAATAATGCAGGACCCCGCATGGATGGGAACTTTCCCCTCTATTGTGCATTGGGGAGCCGATAGTGAGCGTATTTACTTCAATTATAATGCTGAAAATGATCCTTCAGACTCACTTTACAAGATAAATATCAGGAATAGAGGCAAAATTGAGAAAGTAAGCCTCCGCGAGAAACGGAAAATGCTTCCGCGTTATGGGGATTTCAATAAAAAGAGATCAAAAAAGGTATATGCCGAAAATGGCAATTTAAGGCTATACACTTTAAAAACCGGAGAATCCACCACACTCCTGGACCTTGGCAGCGATATTGAAAATCCGAAGTTCTTAAAAGACGAAGATAAAATTGCTTTTCAGCTCGATCAAAATGTCTTTGTATTCAATTCCGAAAACGGCAGTATTCAGCAGCTCACAAATTTTAAAGAAGGATCTGAAAAAGGAGAAAAAGAAACTGAATCTTCAGAAAAAGACGAATGGATAAAGCAGGAAAACCTTCAGCTTTTAGGCGTGGTAAATGAACGAAAGCTGCAAAAAGAAAGTTCAGAAAATTACCAGAAATCCATCGCTGAAGATGAACCTTCCAGTTTTTATCTTGAAGGAAAAACGCTAAGCCAGCTTCAGGTTTCACCAAATGCCAAATTCGCCGGTTTTCAGCTAATAAAGCGCGATAACGATGAAAGCACTATTGTACCCAACTACGTAGACGAAAGCGGATACACGGTGGATTTGCCAGCCAGAAGTAAAGTGGGTGACGAAAATAATATGGTGGAAATGGGGATTTACAACTTCTCCAAAGACACTGTTTTTATCCTCGATACCAGCAAACTTCCCGGAATCAAGGATATACCTGACTACACCAAAGATTATCCCGATAAGGAATGGGAAGAAAAAGAGCGGCAGGTGATCCCTTCAGAGATATTTTTTTCTGAAGATGGGGAAAAAGCAGTTGTAAACTTCAGATCTGCAGATAATAAAGACCGCTGGATTGCCGCTGTAGACCTGGAAACCGGTGAACTAAATGTACTTGACCGCCAGCGCGACGAAGCGTGGATTGCTGGCCCCGGCGTTGGCTATACCTATTGGGGAGGCGCTGTTATGGGCTGGCTTCCCGATAATGAACACATTTATTTCCAATCTGAAGAAACCGGATATTCCCATTTATACCTGCTGAATGTCACTACCGGCGAAAAAACTGCATTGACCAACGGTGAATTCGAAGTTTTTGATCCGTTTCTTTCCAACAACAAAAAACACTGGTATCTGACTACTTCTGAAATTCATCCCGGCGAACGCCACTTCTATAAGATGCCGCTAATGGGTGGAAAGATGGAAAAGCTCACCAGCATGACCGGAAAAAATGATGTCACTCTTTCTCCAGACGAGAAATACATGACCATTTTACATTCGTATAGCAATCAGCCGGAAGAGTTGTATTTAAAAAGAACAAATTCCAGTGCTGAAGCAGAAAAACTGACTTCAGGAAAATCTGAAGCTTTTTCAGCATATAACTGGAGAGAACCGGAGCTAATAAGCTTTGAAGCTGAAGATGGTGCCATGGTGCCGGCGCGGCTTTATCTTCCGGAGGAAAATGTGAAAAATAATGCTGCCGTTGTGTTTGTACATGGCGCAGGATACCTTCAGAATGCTCATAAATGGTGGTCGAGCTATTTTAGGGAATATATGTTCCACAATCTGCTCACCGATCTTGGCTATACCGTTATTGATATCGATTACCGCGGAAGTGCAGGCTACGGCCGCGAATGGCGTACCGGAATCTATCGTCATATGGGTGGCAAAGATTTAAGCGACCAGATAGACGGCGTAAATTACCTCATTAAAAACCACAATATCGATCCTGAGAAAGTCGGCATTTACGGCGGAAGCTATGGTGGCTTTATTACCTTAATGGCAATGTTCACCGAAGCTGATACCTTTAAAGCAGGAGCCGCTTTACGCTCTGTGACAGACTGGGCGCATTATAATCACGGCTACACTGCCAATATTTTAAACGAACCCGCCCTGGATCCTATTGCCTATCGCCGCTCCTCCCCTATTTATTTTGCTGAAGGGCTGGAAGGTGATCTCCTTATTGCCCACGGAATGGTAGATGTAAATGTGCATTTTCAGGATGTGGTAAGACTGTCGCAGCGACTTATTGAATTAGGAAAAGAAGATTGGGAAATGGCAATTTATCCCGTAGAAGACCACGGATTTGTAGAACCCAGCAGCTGGACAGATGAATACAAGAGGATCCTGGAATTGTTTAATGAAAGCCTACTGAAGTAATGGATATTGAATTTGTACGCAGGCAATTCCCTGCCCTGCAGCGCGATTTTGTTTTTATGGACAATGCCGGTGGCTCACAGGTTCTGGGAAAAGTGATAGAACGCATTTCCGGTTATCTCACCCATCACAATGTGCAACTGGGAGCATCTTATAAGGTTTCCAGGGAAGCCGGCGAAAAGCTCGCTTATGCCACAAAACAGATTTCAAAATTTGTAAATGCCTCCCGTCCCGAAGAAGTGGTTATTGGTCCTTCAGCTTCTATGCTGCTGCGTATTTTGAGCATCTGCATCAGTAAACAATGGAAAAAGGGAGACGAAGTGATCGTAACAAATACAGATCATGAAGCCAATGTTTCCTGCTGGACCGATCTTAAGGAGAAAGGAATCAACGTTAAGATCTGGAAGGTCAATCCTGAAAGCCTTCAACTTGATATTAAAGATTTAAAAATTCTTCTGAGCAGGAACACAAAACTCGTAGCATTCACTCACTGTTCGAATATCCTCGGGACGATTAATGCGGTAAAAGAGATTACCAGCCTTGTCCATAAAGCGGGAGCTTTGGTATGTGTAGACGGGGTTGCTTATGCCCCGCACCGACAAATTGATGTTCAGGAGCTGGATGTCGACTTTTACGTTTTTAGCTGGTACAAAGCCTACGGACCTCATCTCGCTATGATGTACGGAAAATACAATCAGCTTTTGAAAATGGATGGAATTAACCACTATTTCTTTAAAAAGAAGGATGTTCCTTATAAGTTCCAGCCTGGAAACTTCAATTTTGAACTCACATATAGTTTACTCGGTTTAACCGAATATTTTGAAGAAATGTACAGGCACCATAACCCGAGAGCTGCAGCTGTTTCGTTTCAGAAAAAGCTGGAAGAAGTGTATGATTTGATAGCCGGCCATGAAGAAAAGCTGAGTGAAATTCTGCTTCAGTATTTAAACACGAATCCTAAAGTCCGCATTATCGGTGCTACCGATTTTCATAAAGAAAACCGCATTCCCACGATCTCTTTTGTACATGCCGAACTAAAAAGTAATGAAATTGTAGAAAAAGTGGATGATTTTAGAATCGGAATCAGATTTGGGGATTTTTACGCTAAAAAGCTGATCAAAGATCTTGGTCTGGAAGAGAAAAATGGCGTGGTAAGGGTGAGTTTGGTGCATTACAATACTCGGGAAGAAGTGAAGCAGCTGGTGGAAGTGCTGAAGAAGGTTCTTTAAAAAGTCAGTGGCTGAAAATGGCAATTATCGGCATTAAATCAGTTTTGTCATGCTGAACTTGTTTCAGCATCTCATCCTAAATGGAAAAATCTACAATTCTTTATCTATCGAGATCCAAAACTCGTATTTTCTCTTCTTCGTAACTCGCACGATGTCACATTGAGCTTGTCGAAATGTCTCTGGTTGGCACCTCCTAATTCCGAATTAGTGGAGCCTCTCGGCCTTTAATGGAATACACAAAGTCACATTGAGCTTGTCGAAATGTCTTTCAGACTAGTTTCCATTCTTCTTTTCGCAGTAAAAGCCTTGAATTTCGAATAGAGGTTTCGACAGGTTCAACCTGACTCAAATAGTTTTCTATCAAAAAGTCCGTGTTTCAAAATGACAATTATGAGTCTTTAAGTAGGCAGGTATAACCCTTATAATCTGAAGTTGATTATAAAATATAAATAAAGATTCACAAGAATATGTTGTGCCATTGTTATAACTTTGCTGTGATATTCAAAATATAACTATGGAAGCGAACCTGGTAAAAATCGGAAATTCAAAAGGTGTTATAATTCCCGCCAAACTACTAAAGCTAATTGGTCTTAAGGAGAAGGTTAATATTGCTGTTCAGGAAAATAAATTAGTTATTTCTCCTTCTGAAAAGAAAGTACGGGAAGGATGGGAAGAAATGATTAAAAAAGAAGTTGAAAATAATGGCACTCCGGAAAGGCTAATGCCAGAAATCTTCGAGGATGAGGAAAACGATGACTGGAAATGGTAAAACAATATGAAATTTACTGGATTTCCCTTGATCCCACTGTGGGAAAAGAAATCAATAAAACCCGTCCCGGAGTAGTTATTAGTCCCGATGCTTCAAACAAGCACCTGGACACTGTTCTTATAGCTCCATTAACCTCTACAATAAGAAAATTTCCTATGCGGGTAAATGTGACATTAGACGAAAAGAACGGACAGGTAGCACTGGACCAGATTAGATGTGTGGATAAGGTGCGACTTCTTAATAAAGCGGGAAAATTGAGCTGCAAAGAAGTTCAAAACCTAAAACTTATTCTTAAGGAATACCTTATCGACTAAGGAGATATTTTTTTAAAAAATCAGTGCCTGAAAATGGCATATGTATCTGCTCCCTTTGGTCATTAAAAAGTATTGATCATATTCATATTTGTTCATTTTTTTGTATGCATTCCTCTCCCTTCGATCGTCGGATGCAGATAAAAACGAACCAAAAAAAGGACACTTTTTTGTAGGTGTTTCCAATTTTGCTGCCGCAAAATTGGAAACACCTACAAAAAAGAACTTAAGAACAAAATTGTTTGCATACATACTTTTTTCATCATATCCCTCCGCTAGAAATTTTTTTTTATCTTCAATCTCCACCTGACTAATCATTTTTCTAATAAAAAGTCAGTGCTCAAAAATGGCAATTATCGGCATTAAATCAGTTTTGTCATGCTGAACTTGTTTCAGCATTTCATCCTAAATGGAAAAATCTACAATTTTTAAATTCGTACTTCTCTTCTTCATAACTCGCACATGTCACATTGAGCTTGTCGAAATGTCTTTCAGACTAGTTTAAGCTTTGAAATCGACATGAGGTTTCGACAGGGTCAACCTGACATCAAAGACTTTTCTATCAAA
>NZ_JAVRHM010000015.1:0-117647 GCF_031846525.1 Autumnicola patrickiae | reverse complement strand
TGGCTCGGGAGTAGGTCTAAATGCCTTTTGTGAAGTACAAAAACATAGGAAGCGGGACTAAATGATAAAATGGAATTCCTATCAGGCGGACTTAACTTTAAAGATGTAGATTGGGAATGAAGTGTTTCTGCCGTTTTTCAGGCAGGGTTAACGTAATGGACATCGGAATCTTTAGAGTTGTGTCCAAGACCTTTACAGGGAAGTGCTTTGCCCGGAATGCAGCTTTTCGCGGAATGGAGCGGCAATGTGCTGACCGGGTTATGAAAACGGATTATCCTCTTGAAGTAGGATTTAAAGCGGACTTGACTTCAAAGGTGTAGATTGGAATGGAGTTTGGCCGCTTCCCGAATTTTCTAGGGAATGAGCGGGCAAGTGGAATGGGAATCGGAAGCTTTGGAGTTGTGTCCAAGACCTTTGTAATGAAGCGCTTTTCCCGAAATGCAGCTTTTTCTGCGGAATGCAGGGGAATGGGCTGAATAACGTGAAAAACATAGCGTTCATTCCAACTCATTAACTAATTGAAGATTGGTGTGTCTATCAGTCAATAGATTTTTAAGATATTTGTTAATCAAATCATAATAAAAAAATAAAGCTATAGATGAATATATTTAAGAAAAAACTAGAAGACACATCTCCAAAGGAATTAAATTTTGAACCAATAGAATTATTTCAAAATTTATTCCATAAGGAGGGATACGCATACCTAAGAGGCATACAAGAAGAGGTGTTAAATTCTTGGCATAGCATAAGGGATCAACGAGATGTTTTGTGTAAAATGAATACAGGATCAGGAAAAACTCTTGTAAGCCTATTGATGTTATACTCAAAAATGATTGAAGGAGTCGGTCCAAGTTTGTATCTCTGTCCAGACAAACAACTATTAGAACAGGCAAAGTTGCAAGCGGATCTATATGGAATACCTGTTTGTGAAATTGAATATCACGGGCAAAGAAGTGTTTTTCCTGATGACTTCTTAAATTCAAAAGCCATCTTATTATGCACGTTCCAAAAATTGTTCAATTCCCGTTCTATATTTGAAAGGGATAATATTGACGTTGGTTCAATCGTCCTTGATGATGCCCACGTCTGTCTAGACAAAGCTAGAGAAGCAACTACATTATATATACCTTTCAATCACGACTTGGCAGATAGGTTACTGAAGTTATTTCAAGAAGAGCTGAAATACCAAGCCCCAGGAACTTATCATCGACTGATTCAAGGTGATCCGTATGCCAAGATACTTAAAGTTCCTTATTGGGCTTGGCTAACGCGTATTGATGAGTTAATAAAACTCATAGGCAGTTTCAGTGAAGATAGAGAGCTTATGTTCAAATGGGGTTTAATAGCTGACGACTTGAAATCTTACGATTGTTATGTCGGACCCAAAGGAATTGAGATCGCACCATCCTATGTGCCATTTCATAATGTTAGAGCTTTTAATGAGGCCAAACATAGATATATTTTATCTGCTACATTTGAAGATCAGATTGATTTAATTAAAGATTTAGGTATTAATATTAATAGTATAAAGAATGCCTTGATTCCTAAAGATCGTAAGGATGTTGGGCAAAGATTGATCCTCGCTCCTCAAAGATTTGATTCAAGAATAACAGATGAGCAAATTATGTCTTTGGCCAAGGAATATTCAGAATCTGGAATAAATGTATTGGTATTGACGCCTTCATCAAATAGAGCAACCAAATGGGAAGATTTTGGAGCGGAGATAATCGAAAATGATAACATAAATGAAGAAATCGCTAAATTAAGAACTGAGAAAGGGTTGTTCTATGTTTTAGTAAATCGTTATGATGGTGTTGACTTGAATGGTGATATGTGCCGCGTTTTAATTTTAGACGGCTATCCCTCATTCAGCTCTTATGAGCAACTTTATGCCGAATTACGGTTAGAATCCGTTAAGGCTTCTTTGAAAGCACAGATAATAGAACAAGGACTTGGTAGAGCTGTAAGATCAGGTAGTGATTATTGCGCAGTTTATTTAATGGGTAAAGACTTGCTCCAATTTGTAGGCAATAAATCCAACTTACAATATTTTACACCAGTTACACGCAAGCAATTGAAACTTGGTTTATCGCTTCTTGATGACGAATCTACTGATAAATCTTTGAATACGATTAAGGATACCGCCAACCTATGTCTCGTTCAAGATATGAGTTGGAGGGAATATCATTCAGAAATATTATCGAAAGTTGACGTTGACAAAACTGATGACCGAATCATAAAGAATTTAGAAATTGCAGATTTTGAGTCACAAGCAATCGAAAATTATAGAAGAAGAGATTATGAAGGTGCATCAAAGTTAATTCTAGATAAAATAGTAGATACTGTAGAATTAACCGACAAGCAGAAGGGCTGGTATTTTGAAAAAGCAGCTAATTATCTTCACTTAGATAATGCACCAAAATCAAATGACCTTCAAATTAAAGCAGCACAAACAACTTCCCATATGCTGCAATCAAAAAATGGACATAGTTATACGAAAATTATGGCTAGTGAAGAGCAGGCATCTCAAGTTTTAAATTTTATCAAGCAATTTGAGACTTCCCAAGACTTTAAAATGTATTTTGAAACCTTATTGGAAAATCTTCAATTTAGTCAAGATATACCTCATACGAAATTTGAGAATGCCTTTGCTGAAATTGGTAGGCTTATAGGTTTTTATACTCAGGAACCCGAAGCGGAATTTGGAAATGGCCCTGATGTACTATGGGTGATGACTGGAAATCATTACCTCGTTTTAGAAGCCAAGTCTAGAGCCATACACGATGAAATCACCAGAGATAATATTAATCAATTGTTAGGTTCAGGTGAATGGTTTAAAAAACTCTATGGGGGTGCTGCAAATTTTAATTTGGTTACCATTCAACCTCCAAATATAAAAGGATGGAATGTAAATACTAGTGAAAATACACGAGTGATTGATGAAGAATCATTAAATTTATTAAAAGATAATCTTAGAAGATTTGTTGACGGAATCAATAATTCAGGTTTCACGGCAACTAGTACTAAAGAAATAGCTAACTTATTGGGCACACACAATTTAACAACAAACGGTTTTTTGAAAAGTTTCTTAAAACCTGTAATTTCTAAAAAGGGATAATCTTTTAAAATATAGGTGGTCGAGTGGTCTAAGGCACCTGATTGAAGATCAGGCGTACGGGGAACTGTACCGGGAGTTCGAATCTCCCTCTATCCGCAAATACGTAAGTATTATAGCCCGCAGCTTCTGTTGCGGGCTTGTTGGTTAATTCAAGACCGTAAAATATTGAAAAAACCGTTTTTTATTTAATCCTTAGGAATAATTATGACTCACCTTTTGGGTTTTATAACATTTTTGGAAAAGGAATGTTTCAGATGAATTATTAAACAGAATTATCTTTTTGTAAGATAATTAGACCTGTTCTTCCTACAATTTTGCATAAACACAACAATTAGGGATGATCCGCTCTTTGCCCGATATGGAGCTTTTTCTGCAGAATGCAGGGAAATGTGCTAAAAGGGGGATTATGAATACCAGATCTTACTACACAAAGGCTGTGAAAATAGCATTTATTAGCTTTTAATAGCAAAACAGATCAAACTTAAAGCCAAGAAGAAAAATAGCAAAATGTTGTACCTATGTTGTACCAAGTCATAAAAAAAGCCGAGATTTTCATCTCAGCTTTTTTCGTACCGAAGGAGGGACTCGAACCCTCACGCCTTATCAGCAAAGGATTTTGAATCCTTCGTGTCTACCATTCCACCACTTCGGCATATCATTTTGCGCCTTTCTAAATTTGGATTTTGAATCCAGCGCGTCTACCAATTCCGCCACTCGAGCAAAATGGATCGCAAAAGTAAATAAAATTGATGTAATTATCGAATTTTTAAATTTTTTTCTACTATTATTCTTGTTTTTAAATGTCCTCTTATAAAAGTATCATAAAAAAATAACAGCTTGTAAAAATCCCTGTGCTTTATCTATAAATTGTACTAGCTTTGTTAATAATAAATTCTAAATCCCTTCTTCGCCCTACTACTGAAGGATCAAATTAGACATCGCTTATGCAGTGGTACGTTTTGTATACAAAACCAAAATGGGAATTAAAAGTTTTTGAAAACCTCCAGAAGAAAAACATACGGGCTTATTGCCCCACGATTACAGAGGTAAAGCAATGGAGCGACCGGAAGAAAAAAATCACAGTTCCTCTTTTCAGATCCTATTTATTCGTTCATCTTGCTGAGAAAGATCGTAACAATGTTTTCGATGTACCGGGAGTGGTCCGTTACCTTTATTGGCTGGGAAAACCAGCTATTGTTCGCGATGCGGAAATTGATACGATACGTGACTGGCTGGATGATGAGAAAGTAGATGAAGTAAAGGTTGAAGCAATTTCTGTTGGTGATAATGTGAAAATTTCCCAGGGAGCTTTTAAGGATCAGGAGGCTTTCATTAAAGAAATCGGAAAAAAATATATGAGGTTGCTACTTCCTTCTATGGGTTGCATCGTTACCGCAAAAATTTCAGATGTTGTATAGAGTCTGGTTTTACTAAATGCTTTGCTCATGTTCGGATATTAAGTAATTCCGTATAAAAGCATGAGATTTCCCTAGAATAATTATTTTTGGTGCTTGTGCAGAGTCTCAAATCTGCACCGGTAGAAAAGCTTTACCCAAATCTTAATCATTATTAATCCGTAGCTGGACGAATTGAAAGAAGTCTCACATAAGCGGCATATCGCTAAGGCCATTACCTGGAGGTGTATTGGTACCCTCGATACCATTCTCCTTTCCTGGTTTATTACCGGCGATCCATTTATGGGTCTGCAAATTGGTCTGGCCGAAGTCCTCACAAAAATGCTGCTGTACTATTTCCATGAGCGGCTATGGATTAGGATAAACCTGGGGAAACAAGTAATTAGCCAGTGGCGGCATATTCTTAAAACTATCAGTTGGAGAGTTGTGGGAACTCTGGATACTATGCTTCTGGCCTGGCTTATTTCAGGAAATCCGGTGGTGGGTCTTCAAGTGGGAATGGTAGAGGTAGTGACGAAAATGCTTCTTTATTATTTACATGAAAGAGTCTGGTATAAAGTTGATTATGGGATTAAAGACAGGAGCACCAAAGAACATGTTTTAGCCCAAGATAACCTCCTCCCGCAAGAATATAGCGTATCTCAAAAATATAGATCTCAACTCAAAAGGCACCAACCATTGGTGGTCTGGTTTAGCGGTCTCTCTGGTTCTGGAAAATCGACTCTTGCCAATTTGGTGGAAAAAAAATTAGCTGAAAAAGGAATTCATACCTATTCTCTGGACGGCGACAACATTCGCACAGGATTAAATAAAGACCTCGTGTTTACTTCAGAAGAAAGATCTGAGAATATTCGTAGAATAGCTGAAGTAGCCAAGCTATTTATCGATTCTGGAACTGTCGTTATTGCCGCTTTTATCACTCCTTTGAAGTCTGATAGGGAAATTATTAAACAAATAGTTGGCGAAAGGTTCGTGGGAATTTTCGTAAAAACTTCCCTTCAGGAATGTGAAAGGAGAGATGTAAAAGGTCTTTATAAAAAAGCCCGTTCCGGAGAAATTAAAAATTTTACAGGTATCGATGCGCCTTATGAAGAACCCGTTGACTTTGATATTACCATAGATACAGAGAACTGTACTGCTCAAGAAGCAGTAGAGCAAATTATATGTGTAGTTGAGAGAAGGATTGTAAGCAGGAAATAACGTCAATAATTAATAGTAAAATAATATGACCAAACTTTTAGAAACAGCAATCCAGGCTTCTATCGAGGCGGGAAAGCGTATTATGGAAATTTATAAAAATGAGGATTTCGAGATCGTGGCAAAAGAAGATGATTCCCCGCTAACCAAGGCAGATTTGGCTTCGCATAATATCATAATGAGTTATCTGGAGCAACTGGAAATCCCAATCCTTTCAGAAGAAGGTAAGGATCTTTCTTACAAGAATCGTAAAGATTGGTCGAAGTTATGGATAGTAGATCCTATAGATGGTACAAAAGAATTTATTAAAAGGAATGGCGAATTTACTGTAAATATTGCGCTGGTAGAAGATCAAAAACCTGTATTGGGAGTGATTTACGTCCCCGCTTTAGAAGAACTTTATTTTGCTGCAAAAGGAGTTGGCTCTTATAAAGTAGATAAAATAACGGAATTTTCGGGAGTGCAGGAGTTGCTGAAAACTGCCATTAAACTTCCTATAACTTTTGAAAGGGGAAATTATACTGTTGTGGCAAGTAAATCTCATCTTTCTTCTGAAACAAAAGAATATATAAATTCTTTGGAAAATGAACATGGAAAAGTAGATACTATCTCTGTGGGTAGTTCTCTGAAGTTGTGCATGGTGGCAGAAGGCAAAGCCGACTGTTATCCGCGTTTTGCACCTACAATGGAATGGGACACCGCGGCAGGCCAGGCAATCTGTACCTATGCAGGAAAAAAGGTAATTGATTACGAGACAAAAGAAGAAATGCTTTATAACCGCGAAAATCTGCTAAATAACTGGTTTCTGGTTGTGGATGAAGATAATTTGAAGGTTTAAAAGTTTCTCGTGAATGGTGAAGAGGCAGAGTTCAGTTCAATATTCATTATTTGCTTCTCTCGTAGTTGTGGCTTTAAAGAATTAAGAAGGAAAAGTGTCATAAAGTATTATGAACTTCTTTAAGGTCGATAATTGGCATTTCTGGCATAGGATTTATGCAGGGGAGAGGGAAGGGTGGAGAAGTTTTTCAGCGTAAATCTGCAAAGTCCAATCACAAAATTAAATTTGTTTCCGAACTTTTAAATTCTAAACTTTTTACTCTTTAACTATTAAAAAAAGCCATGTCCGATTTTATTTTTTCTAAAAAGTCTTTTCTAAAAGATCAGCTAGCGCTGGAGATAAAAAAGATTCTGACGGAGGAAAAACTTGAGATAACAGAATTCCACGGAAGTTGGGGGTCTTTGGCAGTTAGTAAGAATCTGTACAACGGATTCTTGCCTATTGAGACAGAGGAGCATATTTTTGTTGTTTTAGGAGGTCCCGTGCTTAATTTTACTGCCAATTCTTTTATTTCTTCAGAAAATGGAAACAAAGGTACTAGGCAAGTTTATGATCGGTGGCAGAAAGGAAAAATTAAATGGGATGAGGATCTAAGCGGTGCGTTTGCCCTCCTGATTGTCGATAAGGGCAGAGGAGAACTTTTATGTGTAACCGATTTATTATCATTCATTCCGGTTTATCTTTTTAAGGATAAAAATGATCTGTTTCTTTCTTCCCACGTGGATGTGCTAGCAAATGTTGCGGATAGGCAGATGGATATTGATGTTGTATCCCGCGCAGACTTTATTCTTACCGGGGTGGTAACTTTTCCGTTTACTATGTATACCTCAATTAAACAATTATTGCCCGCCACGGTTTACGTCCACAAAGAAGATGAAGAAACTTTTAACTCTAAAACTTACTGGATCCCCACCGAAACAAACTTTTATACTTCTGTTGAAACGGCCGCGACAGATGTCAGGGAGAGTATAGAACGATATATAGAAATAGTTTGTGATAAAACAATAGAAGTGGCACAATTTATAAGTGGTGGCGAAGATTCCAGATTAGTTGCGGCACTTTTACCAGAGAATATAAAGCGGGATGCCTTTGTTTTTCTGGACTCGATGAACCGGGAAGGAATTTTGGCTCAAAAAGCTGCTAAAATTTATGGTGCAAATTTTAAGTTGGCAAGCCGTACTAAAAATCATTATCTTCAAATTCTTCCTGCTGCTTCCCGACTTGTGGGCAGCGGGGCCGAATATATGCATGCCCATTCCTATGGATTTCATCAAAGTTGTCAACTGAAGAAATATAATGCAGTGTTCGGCGGCCTTTTTGCTGATGCTTTTCTGAAAGGTGCACGAATACCAAAAGAACCAAAAACCCGATTTGGAGCCAGGGTAAAACAACAAAATCCACAATTAAAAAAGGTTCAACATAAGCTTTTTTCGACTGAAGTTTTAGAGGAAGTAAATAAACGACGGAAGACGCATATTGACCTAATAGAGAAAATGCGACCCCAATCTGCTACGGAATGGTTTAATTTCTGGCCAATATCAATGCATGAGAGTGCGCCCAATATCCATGCGAACCGAAGACTTTTTAGAAGCTATGAACCTTTTACCTCTGGTGAAATAGTAAAAATTTCGGCTCGTATCCCTCAGGAATGGAAACTGAACCGGCTGCTCTTTCATAGAGTAGCAAAACCCTTATTAAAGCCTTCTAAATGGCTGATGCACAATACTGGCAGGTTACCTTATTTCCCAGACATGATTAATCGGTTTATAGCGCTTCCTTTAAGATATATGAGGAAATTGAGAGAAACAAGGGAATTTCGTCGCAGGAATCACGGTCCCTGGGCGCAGTGGGACGTTCTCGCACAGAGTAATGAATGGAGGAAAATGATCGAGAAATATTCAGAGGGATTGGAAAAAATAAACGAAAACTTTAAAGGAAAAAGTGCCGAAGAGATATACCGGCATTTCAATGTGTCCCAAAAATTCAGGCTACTACAGGTAACGGAGGGAATTTCGTCTGCGAAATCCAAACCTTGAACTTTTTTTCAAATGTCTACAACGACTAATTCGGTTCGGACTATATTTTGTTTATTTATACGTAAAAAGGAAAAGATATTCCTGTTTTTCTTCTGCATAAATCTGGGGAATTAGCGGGAGATTTTCTAATTTCAAAAAGGAAATAGTTAAGAAGAGAAAAGAGTAAAGTAGACTAGGCTAATATCTTTTAAGCATGTCTACCGTCTACCGTCTACCGTCTACCGTCTACCGTCTGCTAATTTTTAAAAAGAACACAAAACAGCCACCGCATATCAATAGAAATTATTCCTAAATTTGCAGCGCTTACAATTTCAACTATATTTACTCTCAAAATAATTATCCACTATGTCTACCGTAGTAACTGACGCGAAATTCTTTAATTGTACGCAAAGCAGGGAACTCGCCGAAAAAATTGCAGCTGCTTATGGCAGCAAACTTGGGAATGTGATTACCTCTACTTACAGCGACGGGGAGTTTCAGCCTTCTTTTGAAGAATCTGTACGTGGTGCCAGGGTATTTATTATTGGCTCGACCCATCCTGGTGCAGACCATCTTATGGAGATGCTTTTAATGCTGGATGCTGCAAAACGTGCCTCTGCGCGTCATATTACAGCGGTAATGCCATATTTTGGATGGGCAAGACAGGATAGAAAAGATAAACCGCGTGTACCTATCGCGGCGAAAATGATTGCCAGTATTCTCGAAACCGCAGGAGCTACCCGAATAATTACGATGGACCTGCATGCAGATCAGATCCAGGGCTTCTTCGAAAAACCTGTAGATCATCTTTTTGCTTCCACTGTATTTTTACCGTATCTCAGAAATCTGAATCTAAGTAATCTTACCATAGCATCTCCCGATATGGGAGGTTCAAAGAGAGCTTATGCCTATTCAAAAGCCTTAGAAAGTGATGTGGTTATTTGCTATAAGCAACGTGGAAAAGCCAATGTTGTTTCCCATATGGAACTAATAGGTAATGTGGAAGGAAGAAATGTTGTGCTGGTGGATGATATGGTAGATACTGCCGGAACCCTTACCAAAGCTGCTGACCTCATGATGGAACGCGGTGCAATTAGTGTCCGGGCAATCTGTACCCATCCCGTACTTTCGGGAGAAGCTTATGAGCGGGTTGAAAATTCGAAATTGCAGGAATTAATTGTAACCGACTCAATTCCGCTGAAAAAGGAAAGCAGAAAAATTAAAGTCGTTAGCTGCGCCGATTTATTTGCTGATGTAATGAACAGAGTGCATAATAACAGGTCTATCAGCTCTAAATTTATAATGTAGATATTGAGTTGAAAGTTGAAAAGTCTGAAAGTTCAAAGCGTAAAAGCTTTTAAAACGGAGATTGGCGTAGAGGAAGGTCTGTTTAAGTTAAAGAGTTAAAAAGGGAAGGAGTTAAATAAAAGGGAAAATCTTTAAACCGCTGTACCGGATTTCGAATTTTGAACGTTCTGCGGGATCAGAGGTGAGAAGCTAAACCTGAAACTTTAAACTTTTCAATCAACTGCAAACTCTGAACAACAAACTTCCTAGCGTCTGCGCGATCAGCGGGACTTCAAACCTAAAACCTGAAACTTTTCTTCTCCAAATCCCAAGCTCCGTACAAATAAACTGACAACCGGTAAACCACAACTGCGGAATAATGAACTTCCCACTCTCCTCTTCCCACTTTAAATACAACCCAGAACAGGCAACAGAGATCTAAACTCCCAACTCCGAAACACCAAACACCAAACAATCCACAACTGAAAGACCTCCAAACTTTTAAACAATAACTTTTTATAGAAGCGAAAAAAAATTTACTTTTGCAGCCTAAAAATTAATAATAATGAAGTCAATTACGATCAACGGATCTAAAAGAGAAAGCGTAGGCAAGAAATCAACGAAGGCCTTACGTAATGCTGGACAGGTTCCTTGCGTATTGTATGGTGGGGGGCAGGAGCCTTTACACTTTGCTGCCGAGGAAATTGCATTCCAGAATCTAATTTACACTCCAGATGTTCACACAGTGGAAATTCAATTAGAAGGCGGTAAGAAGTATAACGCTGTATTGCAGGATATTCAGTTTCATCCTGTAACAGATGCTATCCTTCACATGGATTTTTATGAAATCTTTGAAGACACTCCAATTACTATGGAAATTCCAATCCACACTGTAGGAATTCCGCGTGGGGTTAAAAATGGTGGGGTTTTACGTTATAACCTACGTCGTCTGAAAGTTAAAGGGCTTCCTGGAGACTTACCAGATTTTATCGAAGCAGATGTTACCAAACTTAAGATTGGACAGAAGCTTTATGTTACTGCTGTTGAAAGTGATGATTTTAAAATTCAGCACCCAGATAACACAGTAATTTGTCAGGTTAGAACTTCACGTAATATCGTTGAAGATCTTGAAGACGAAGAAGATGAAGACGAAGTAGCAGCAGATGAAGTACCAGCTACTGAAGTAGATGATGCAGCCGGAGCTGAAGGAGATAGCAAAGAATAAATAGCTGATTCTCAAAATAAATTAAAGCATTCCTGTTTCGGTTTTTCCGGAATTCGGAATGCTTTTTTTATTGAAATAAGTTAACATTTTAAAGGTTTTAAAGCGCAAAGTCAAAGAGTTAAAGAGCGAAAGAGTAATGGAGTGAAAATGTTAAATTTGGTTTTAATAAAATCGGCTTCAGTAAAAGGATGTTTCATCCGGCTTAGTTAGAAAGGCTTTAACTTTCCTCTCTCCATAATAAGAGCATTCAAAAATGCCAAATATCGATTTCCAGTATAAAGAAAAAAGAGTTAAAGAGGAAAATTTCACATTCCAATCGTGCTCAATCACCAAATCATCAAATCTTTAAATTGTTTCCACTTTCCACTTCATTTTTAATTTTATCTTTACCAAAAAGAGCATATGTTGTCTTTCTTCGGAAGAATATTAAGTAAAAGAAAGCCTCAGGAAGAAATTGATCCCATGAAGAAATTTTTAATAGCTGGTCTCGGAAATATAGGCAGCGAATATGAAAATACAAGACATAACATAGGCTTTAAAATTGTAGATTATCTTGCTTCACAGGAGGAAATCTCCTTTTCTACAGACCGGCTGGGAGATATCGCTCAATTTAAATTTAAAGGCCGCACTTTTATTCTATTGAAACCCAGCACTTACATGAATCTTAGCGGAAAGGCTGTGAATTACTGGATGACGAAGGAAAAAATTCTTCCGGAAAATCTGCTGGTTGTGACAGACGATCTCAACCTCGCTTTTGGAACATTGCGTTTAAAAACAAAAGGTAGTGACGGCGGCCATAACGGATTAAAAGATATCCAGAACGTCCTTAATACCACAAAGTACAACAGGTTTAGATTCGGAATAAGTGATGAATTTTCTAAAGGAAAACAGATCGACTATGTGCTGGGGGAATGGACAGACGAGGAAAAGAGAAACCTTCCGGAGAGGTTGAAAAAATCTGCAGAACTTATAAAATCTTTTGGAACTGCCGGTGTTTCAAATACAATGAATAATTTTAACGGAAAATAAGCCGACTTTGAAAGAACATCAGGGAGCACATGCCTTTACCAGTGAGCGCCAGACCACTGTAACAATAGGGACTTTTGACGGAGTGCATGCAGGGCATCAAAAAATTATTGAACGGCTCGTAAATACAGCAAAAGCTAATAACCTGGAATCTGCTATCCTTACTTTTTTTCCGCATCCAAGGATGGTGCTGCAAAAGGAAAGCGGACTTAAATTAATTAATACCATTGCTGAAAGGAAGCAAATGCTGGAGACTACAGGCGTTGATCATTTGATTATTCATCCGTTTACGCACCAGTTTTCCCGGCTTTCCGCTCTGGAATTTGTTCGTGAAATTCTTGTGAACAAGCTAAAAGCAAAAAAGGTAATCATTGGTTACGATCATCGTTTTGGAAGGAATCGTACTGCAGATATTCACAACTTGAAGGAATTTGGGGAGCAATTCGGTTTCGAAGTCGAGGAGATTAGCAAACAGGAAGTGGAAGCTGTAGCGGTCAGTTCTACAAAGATTAGAAATGCGCTGTACGAAGGAAGGGTGGAAAGGGCAAATAATTACCTTCAGCATCCATTTACCTTAACCGGAAATGTGGTAAAAGGCCGCGGACTCGGTAAGGACTTTGGTTTCCCTACTGCAAATCTCGAAATTAAGGAAGATTATAAATTGATTCCCAAAAACGGAGTTTACGTTGTGAAATCTGAAATTGATGGAAAAGTTTACTTTGGAATGATGAATATAGGAACCAATCCTACCGTTGGCGGGGAAGATCAGACTATAGAAACATACTTTTTTAAACTGGATCAGGATCTTTACGGTAAAAAGCTTCAGATTCAACTGTTGGTCCGTATCCGGGACGAGAAAAAATTTGATTCTGTAGATTCACTAAAAATTGCGATGAAGCAGGATCAGGCTTTTTCCAGGCAGTATATACGTGATAACTATGCTGAATAGGTGGCTTTTTAAACACATAGATAATTCTGCTCTTGTAGTTTTCAGGATTCTTTTTGGATTGCTAATCACCCTTGAAGCCTGGGGTGCAATATTCTCCGGCTGGATCCAAAGAACTCTAATAGATCCACCAAAATTTACTTTTAATTTTATTGGCTTCGAATTTTTACAGCCGTTACCTGGCGATCTTATGCTCTGGTATTACGGTTTAATGGGGCTGTTCGGTGTTTTTGTGATGCTGGGTTTTAAATACCGGCTAAGCATATTTTGTTACGGGCTTATGTGGGCGGGAGTGTACCTCATGCAAAAATCTTCCTATAATAATCATTACTATCTGCTAATGTTGTTGTGCATGATTATGCTTTTTTTACCTGCACACCGGCATATTTCCCTGGATGCTATCCGGAATCCCTCGCTCAGGAAAATTTCGATGCCGCGCTGGGTTTGGATATTTATAGTACTACAATTGTGGATTGTTTACACCTACGCTTCTGTCGCCAAATTTTATCCCGACTGGCTGGATGGTACGGTGCCGGATATTCTAATGAAGAGTAAGCAGGATTACTGGCTGGTGGGCGATTTTCTACAACAGCAATGGATAAGGCCGGTAATCACATGGTTTGGACTTATATTCGATCTGTTAATAATTCCGTTGCTGTTATGGCGAAAGACGCGGGTACCGGCTTTTTTGCTGGCAATTTTTTTCCACCTTTTCAACAGTGTAATTTTTCAGATTGGAATTTTTCCTTACCTCTCGCTGGCTTTTATACTTTTCTTTTTCCCTACGGAAAAAATCAACAAATGGTTCCTTCGGAAAAAAAAGCCGCACTACGACAAAGGAGAAATCATTGTTCCATCTTATAACAAGGCGATAATTGGCATTTTGGCGTGCTGGTTTATAATTCAGATTTCTTTGCCGCTAAGACATTGGTTTTTTCAGGATAATGTGCTGTGGACAGAAGAAGGACATCGTTTGAGCTGGAGGATGATGCTGCGTTCCAAAAGCGGAAGCAGTCGGTTTAAACTTGTTGAAAAAGGCACTTCAGATACGCTTATTGTTAATAAATTCGATTATTTAAGCAAAAAACAACGGCGGGCAATCAATTCTAAGCCCGATATGCTCTGGCAGTTTGCACAGCGGCTTGAAGAAGAATATGCAGAGCAGGGAAAGGAAATAGAAATTTACATTGATGCTAAAGTAAGCGTTAATGGTCGAACCGCAAGGCGACTTATCGATCCAAAAGTGGATATGGCTAAGGCAGAATGGAGCCATTTTAGCCATAATGACTGGATTTTACCTTCAGATTTAGACTAGAACTTTTAAGCGCTTTTGTTACATTTGCTCCTTCAAAAATAATTAACCGGCACTTCTAAAAATAACGGCCTTATGTTACAAATCAGCACTATCAGAGAGCAGAAAGATGTTTTTATAGCAGCTTTAAAAAAGAGAAATTTTGATGCTCAGGGTATTTTTGACGAGCTTTTGCAGCTGGACGATATGCGCCGTTCTACCCAAACAAAACTGGACAAAACTTTAGCCGAATCTAATAAACTATCTAAAGAAATTGGAAATCTTTTCAAGAATGGGGAAAAGCAAAAGGCTAATTTATTAAAAGAGAAGACCGGAAGATTAAAAGAGAATTCTAAAAATTATTCAGAGTTGCTTGCCAATACGATTATTGAAATGGAAAAGCACCTGTACACGATTCCCAATATTCCGCATGAATCTGTTCCCGCGGGAACTTCCGAAGAAGATAATGAAGAGGTTTTTAAAGAAGGGGATATTCCGGTTTTAGCTGAAGGTTCTTTGCCGCACTGGGAACTGGCAAAAAAATACGATATTATAGATTTTGAACTGGGGAACAAAATTGCCGGTGCTGGTTTTCCTGTGTATAAAGGAAAAGGAGCAAGATTGCAACGCGCCCTCATCACGTATTTCCTGGATAAAGCTGTGGAAGCTGGTTATACTGAATATCAGTTGCCGTTAATGGTAAATGAAGCTTCTGGTTATGGTACAGGACAGTTACCCGATAAAGAGGGCCAGATGTACCATATTGCTGAAGATGATCTGTATATGATCCCGACTGCAGAAGTGCCTATGACCAACATGTTTAGGGATAATCTGCTAACCGAAAAGGATTTTCCTATCAGTTGCACCGGTTATACGCCGTGTTTTAGAAGGGAAGCAGGGTCTTACGGAGCACACGTACGCGGATTAAACCGTTTGCACCAATTTGATAAGGTAGAGCTGGTAAGACTTGAAAAACCTCAGGATTCCTATGCTGCCCTGGACGGAATGGTAGAACACGTGAAAGATATTCTTAAGGACCTGAAACTGCCTTATCGTATTCTGCGACTTTGTGGCGGTGATCTTGGTTTTACTGCCGCCCTCACTTATGATTTTGAAGTGTTCTCGACTGCACAGGATCGTTGGCTGGAGATTAGCTCTGTGTCCAATTTTGAAACTTTTCAGGCGAACCGATTGAAGTTGCGCTATAAAGACAAGGATAATAACAAAGAGCTGGTACATACCTTAAACGGAAGTGCATTAGCCTTACCACGAGTGCTTGCCGGAATTCTGGAAAATTATCAGACTCCGGAAGGTATTAAAGTTCCTGAAGTACTCGTTCCATACACGGGGTTTACGGTAATAGATTAGTTGCGCTGTCTAATTTAGTAAAGGTCGAAAATTGCCAATTTTCAGCCTTTTTTAGGTAAAAAATTAAGAAAAGTAGAATATATTACCCTCGTAGCGCTTTTTATTTTTTATCAGGCTTACCTGAAATTTAATTTCTGTTGAAGCAGTAGAATGAAGAACTCGGTATGGATTTGTTCCTGCAGATTTTATAAAAGATCTACGTCTATAAAATCATCATTAAACAGCACAAATCCTTATATTTACGCTATGCGTTATGTGCTTTCCTTTTGCCTGTTTTTGTTCGTCAATTTTTCGCTGTATTCCCAGTCAGAGCAATTGGCAATGAACTATTTTGACCAAGGGGAATATGAAAAAGCTCTGAAAACTTACCAGCAGCTTTTAAAGGAAAATCCTGCTAATCCGATGTTTTTTGAAGGAGTAGTATCTTCTTACCAGCAACTTGAAAATTTTGAAGCAGCAGAAAAGCTTTTGTACGATAAGCTTAATAATTCAGCGAATAATCCGAATGTGCTAATAGAGCTGGGACATAATTTTGAACTGAAAGGAAATGAATCCAAAGCTAATCAATTTTATGAGGAAGCTTTGGGGGCCATAGAAGGTAGGCCCAATTATGCTTATTCTATATCCCGCGGATTTGAAAAATACAATCTGCTGGATTTCGCTTCCAAAGCCTATGTAAGAGCGATGGAACTTAATCCGGAAATGAATTTTAACCTTCAGCTTGCCAGATTATATGGAGAGCAGGGTAAAACTGAAGAAATGTTCCGGAATTACCTGGATCTTATAGATGCCGATCCTAAGTTTTTTCCGGTGGCCAACAGGGAATTTAATCGATTTATTTCTGAAGATGCTTCTTCAGAAGCCAATACGATCTTTAGAAAATTACTACTGAAGAAGCTTCAGGAAAATCCCTCTTTGATCTATAACGAAATTTTGAGCTGGCTTTTTGTTCAGCAAAAGCAATATGATCGCGCATTTATTCAGGAGAAAGCTATGTATCGCCGGGGAGATGGCGGGTTGCAAGGCATCATAAATTTGGCAATTATCGCCCGTGATAACGAGGATTTAGAAACAGCAAAAGAAATTATTGGTTACGTAATAGAAGAATCACCTTCAGGAAATATTATTCTGCAGGGAAATCAGTTATTACTGGCTTTAAAGCTGGAAACCGCAAAACCTGAGGAGTATGAAGATCTTGATGCTGAATTTCAGCAGTTATTATCTCAATTTGGTTATAGTTTAAACACTTTGTCGCTTCAGATTGATTATGCTTCGTTCCTGGCCTTTAAAAGAAATAGAAATGAAGAAGCGGTGCAGTTGCTCAAAGACTTATCAGAAAAGGCAAATAGCGATTTTGACAAAGCTTCGGTGAAAATGACACTTGCCGATATTCTGGTGTTGGAAGAAAAATTCAATGAAGCTTTGATCTATTATTCGCAGGTGCAAAAACTGGTCAAGAATGATGAGATTTCTCAGAATGCACGTTTTAAAGTGGCAAAAACCAGCTATTACAAAGGCGATTTTGAATGGGCAAAGAATCAGCTGGATGTTTTAAAATCTTCAACTTCTCAACTAATTTCCAATGATGCGATGGAGTTGAGTTTGCTTATTGAAGATAATTCTATTGAGGATTCTACACAGGCAGCTTTAAAGCAATATGCAAGGGCAGACCTGCTGGCATTTCAGCAAAAAGATTCTGAAGCTGTAATCGTGCTGGATAGTGTGCTTACACGTCATAAAGGGGAAAAAATTGAAGACGAAGCGCTTTTAAAACAGGCAAAATTGCATGAAAAATTAGCCGACTATAAAAAGGCAGAGGCTAATTATCTACAAATTATTGAGCTTTATAATGAAGATATTCTGGCCGATAATGCTAATTTTTTCCTAGCAGAATTATATGCTAACTATCTTAATGAGCCAGAAAAGGCAAAGGATTACTATGAGCAGATAATTTTTAATTTTGCCGACAGTATTTATTTTGTGGATGCCAGGAAAAGTTTCCGCACATTACGGGGAGATCAGATCGAATAGTCCGTAATTTTCAGACTCAAATAATAGAATTCTATGTACATATATAACGTCACTGTTAATGTCCAGGAGGAAATCCATGATAAATGGGTAGACTGGATGAAAAAAGAACATATTCCGGATATGTTAAACACCGGAAAATTTTCAAAGGCTTTAATGACCAAAGTAATGGTAGAGGAGCCAATGGGGGGTATTACATATTCTGTTCAATATACTGCTGAAAATAAGGAAATGCTTCAGAAATACTACGAAGAAAATGCGGAGGAGCTAAGGGCTAAAACTAAACCTTTTGAAGGAAAATTCGTGGCTTTTAGAACAGAACTTGAGGTGATTTCTGAACAATAATCCTTCCCAAACTGCCATAAAGGAGCAGGTAAAACTACAGTTATGAAAAAGCAGAAAAAATTTAAATCCTCCTTTAAACGGGAGGAGAACCAGGATGCGGTAAGAGCTAAAAAGCATCTTGGTCAGCATTTTCTGAAAGACGAAACTATAGCTGAAAAAATTGCGGATACTCTAAGTTATTCCGGTTACAACAAAGTGCTGGAAATAGGTCCTGGAATGGGAGTGTTGACTAAATATTTGCTTCAAAAGAACGTAGAAGTTCATGTTATCGAAATAGACACCGAAAGTGTGGCTTATCTCAATGAAAATTATCCTGCTTTGCACGGCAGGATACATGAGCAGGATTTTTTGAAATACGATCTTTCTCAGGTTTTTAATCAGGAGCCGTATGCTGTAATTGGCAATTTTCCCTATAATATTTCTACACAAATTGTTTTTAAAGTGCTGGAAAATCGAGATCTGGTACCGGAATTTTCAGGAATGTTTCAGAAAGAAGTTGCAAAACGCATTTGTGAAAAAGAAGGAAATAAAACTTACGGAATTTTATCTGTACTTACTCAGGCTTTTTATGAAGCAGAATATCTTTTTACTGTACCACCTTCAGTATTTAATCCGCCGCCAAAAGTAGATAGCGGGGTACTTCGATTAAAACGCAAGGAGGATTATTCCCTTTCATGCGACGAGCGGCTGTTTTTTCGTGTGGTAAAAGCAGCTTTTAATCAGCGTCGCAAAACGTTAAGGAATAGTTTAAAAACCTTTGATTTGCCAGATAGTCTAAGGGAAGATACTATATTTGGGCAGCGTCCGGAGCAACTGAGTACAGAGGCTTTTATGGATCTGACTTTAAAAATTCAGCCCTATGCAATTTCAGGTTAGTGATGAACTTATAGAAAGAATAGAATTTCTCATCGAAAATCAAAAAGATGAGGAATTGCTGGATCTTCTGGAGGAAATCCATCACGCTGATATTGCAGAAATTATTACCGAATTAGACCTGGAGCAGGCAACCTACCTGGTTAAATTGCTGGACAGCCAGAAAACGGCCGAAGCTTTAATGGAGCTGGATATCGGCGTTCGGGAACGTATCCTGGAAACACTTTCTTCAAAAGAAATTGCCGAAGAGCTGGAGGAAATGGATACCGATGATGCTGCAGATATTATCTCTGAGCTTTCCCTCGAGCGCCAGCAAAATGTAATTGCCGAAATTCAGGATGAGCAGCATGCCGGTGATATTGTCGAGCTTTTGCGCTACGATGAGAATTCTGCCGGAGGTTTAATGGCAAAAGAGCTTGTAAAAGTAAATGAAAACTGGAGTGTGACAGGCTGTATGACCGAAATGCGTGCCCAGGCAGAGAATGTTACCCGCGTTCACTCCATTTATGTGGTGGATAATAGAAACAAATTAAAAGGTCGGCTTTCGCTTAAAGATCTTCTTACGGCATCCAATAATGCCAATATTAGTGATATTTATATTCCAAACGTAGACTATGTAAACGTGCATACCGAAGGCGAGGAAGTCGCCCGTGTTATGCAGAAATATGATTTGGAAGCCATTCCCGTGGTAGATGAAATGGGCCGCCTGGTTGGCCGCGTAACCATTGATGATATTGTAGATTTTATAAGGGAAGAGGCAGAAAGGGATTATCAAATGGCGGCTGGTATTTCTGAAGGTGTAGAAGCAGATGCAAGTATCTGGAAACTTACCCGTGCGCGTTTGCCATGGCTAATTCTTGCCCTTTTTGGTGGATTTATAAGTGTAACGGTGCTGGGAACTTTTGATGCGGCAATGCAAAAACATGCTGCACTTTTCTTTTTTGTACCGCTAATCGCGGCTATGGCGGGTAATGTGGGCGTTCAATCTTCAGCAATCGTTTTGCAGGGTCTTGCAAACCAGACTTTAAGAGGTTCACTCTTGAAACGGCTGATAAAAGAAGTTTTGCTAAGTCTTTTAAACGGATTTGTGCTGGCTACACTTCTTCTTGTAGGCGGAATTATTTTTTTGGGCTTCGATTTTCTTTTCGGGTTAACCATTGGAATTTCCCTTATTTCGGTAATTATAATAGCCTCGCTAATAGGAACATTTGTGCCTATCATTCTCGATAAATTCGGAATAGATCCCGCCATGGCCACCGGTCCTTTTATCACCACCAGTAATGATATTTTCGGGATAATTATCTTCTTTTCGATCGCGAAGGCGATATTGGAATTTTAAGAGACTCCCAAAAATTGACAAATATGGAATCTTTTATATCCTGAATTTTTTTCCTTTTCTTCAGATCTCAGGTTAAGAGGAGTTGAAGCCCGTCTTTCTTTTCTGAAAGTCCTTTAAAAACTTTTCTCTAAATTTTTTCTGAAGGGACCATTCTAAAATGGCAATTATGACCTATTATGTCACCAATGCACGAATTTATTTTCATTTCAATCTTTGGATTTCTGGTTTAGCGGATTAGAACCTTTTTTCTTTTCTGAAGGCGGTGTCTCAAAAATGGCAGTTATCGGCCATAGTTCACAATTAGTTTTAGGAGTACAATCAAAATCTAAAACACTCATGATCGAAAAATTTCTGATCTATTCCTCTCTGATTTTCTTAATTAAAATCATTCTTTAACTTTGTAATGCTTAATCTTTAATTAGAAATTTCTTCTTTTCAGGAGAGACAAAGAGAATTAACTGAGAGATCTAAATCTAAAATAACCAAAAATGATTATTCTACACGCAGATACCAATCATCCTATATTGCTTAAAAAACTTGCTGAAGCCGGGCACCACAACATCGAGGCTTACGATCAAAGCAGGGAAGAAACTTTGGAAAATCAGCATTTATATGACGGGATAGTAATAAGGAGCAGGTATACGATAGATAAAGAATTTATAGACGCAGCACCAAATTTAAAATTTATTGCCAGGGTAGGCGCCGGACTTGAAAATATAGATGTTCCTTATGCTGAAAAAAACGGAATAACGCTTTTTTCTGCGCCCGAAGGAAATATGAATGCCGTGGGAGAACATACACTGGGAATGTTACTTTCCCTTTTCAATAAGCTGAATAAAGCCGATAAAGAAGTGAAAGAGGGGCTGTGGCACCGGGAGGAAAACCGGGGGATAGAATTGGATGGTAGAACAGTGGGAATTATAGGTTATGGAAATATGGGCAAATCCTTTGCCAAAAAACTCAGGGGTTTTGATGCTGAGGTTCTTTGTTATGATATTAAGGAAAATGTAGCCGATCAAAATGCGAGGCAGGTAAGTCTGGAGGAATTTTGTGAAAAGGTAGATGTGGTTAGCCTGCATACTCCATGGACAGAGAAAACTCACCAAATGGTCAATAAAGAATTTGTTGGGAAATTCAGGAAACCATTCTGGTTTATTAATACCGCACGAGGCAAAAATGTGGTGACTGAAGATTTAGTGGCCGCTATTAAAGACGGTCGAATTCTTGGTGCCGGACTGGATGTGCTGGAATATGAAAAAGCCTCTTTTGAAAGTCTTTTTGCCAATAAGAAAAGTGTGGCAATAAGTGCAGCAGAGCCATTACCGGAAGCTATGCGGGAATTAATGTTCCTTCCAAAGGTAATACTTAGTCCGCACGTTGCCGGATGGACGGTGGAATCTCACGAGCGGCTGGCAAGTGTTATTGCTTCAAAAATCACATCGAAATTCGGAGTAGGGGAGAAACAGAAAGAAGAAGCCTGAAAATTGCCATTTTGTACCACTACCTTTTTTTATATTAATGTGGGTCAGGTTGAGCCTGTCGAAACCTCATCTCGGGTTTCAGAATTTTATTTTGAGAAGAGGAACGGGAGCTAGTCTGAAAAACATTTTTTACAAGCTCAATGTGACAGAGTTAATAAACAGTAACAAAAAAACCTCCCGGATTTTGTTAATCCGGGAGGTTTTTTTGTCTATTTCAGAATAGATCAGCGCAACTTATTAGCCTAATTTGCTCAATTCAATCATTGCAGATTTAATAGATTCTTCACCTTCAATGGCTTCAAAAGACATATTTTTCGCTAATGGATCTGCAAGACTCATCACCAATAAAAAAGCAACATCATCCCGGGAGATTTCTCCCTGCTCATTAAGCTTTTCAGCAAGTTTTACTTTGGCAAGACCCATATCATCAGTAAGAGCCCCCGGCTGTACAATAGTGTAAGGGATTCCGCCTTCTCTTAAATGATCATCTGCAGTTTTTTTAGCCTTTAGATAGTGCTCAAGATCTCCGAATTTCTCGGGAGTATCTGTGCCCATTGCGCTTAGCATCACGAATTTCTTGACATTGGCATTTTTAGCAGCATCTATAAGTTTTATTGCTCCATCCTGGTCTACTGCCGTAGTTTTTTCGGGACCGGTATGCCCACCAGATCCGGCTGCAAAAATCACTTTATCTATTCCCTGCATTGTATGGCTCACATCTTCTTCAAGATCTGCAAGTATGCTTTCTACTTCCATATCTTCAAAAATCTGCTTTTGCTCTTCTTTTCTAATTAATGCCACAGGGGAAAAATTTTCTGTATTTTTAAGTATTTCAACAATTCTTTTTCCTGTTTGGCCGTTAGCTCCGGCTATAAGTATATTTTCCATTTTTATTCAATTTTTTTGTGCCTGTTAAGGTAATAATCAAAAGGCGGGACTCCTAAGTGAAAGCCTGGAATAACATGAAATTAACAAGTCCTGAATACTTCTTATTTCTTCGAATTCAAGTCCTGTTCCAATTCCTTCTGTAGTTCTTCCATCACTGGTTTTACAGTACTTTCAGGGAGGTCTGCGATACGAATATACATCAATCCATCTACGGCATTGTTAAACAGTGGATCTACGTTAAATGCGACAACCCTTGCGTTCTGCTTAATGTACTTTTTAATTAAAACCGGAAGACGCAGACTTTCAGGCTCAATTTCATCAATTATTTTATCGAATTTATTGAGATCTGCCTGGCTGGAGTCGAAAACAAGGTCTTTATCATCATCTTTCAGCTTTACTTTAAACTCCTTTTTCGGCTTTACATATTGGGCTATAGAAGAATCGTAGTAATGGGATCTCATAAACTCGATCATCAACGATTTAGAAAAATTCGAAAATTTATTGCTGATGCTTACTCCGCCAATAAGATAATTATGTTCTGGAAAACGTAAAGTGCAATGCACAATGCCCTTCCAAAGCAGGAATAAAGGCATTGGTTTTTGTTGATATTCTTTGGTAATAAAGGCGCGGCCCATCTCTATAGACTGGCTCATCATCTCGTGCAATTCGGGCTCAAACCTAAAAAGATCCTGAAGGTAAAATCCGCTTATTCCGTATTTCTTAAATATTTCGGCACCCATTCCCATACGGTATGCCCCGGCAATCTTTTTAGCTTCATTGTCCCAAAGAAAAAGATGATAATAATAATCATCGAATTTATCCAGATCTGTAGCATTGTTTGTGCCCTCGCCAATTGCGCGAAAGGTGATTTCTCTTAAACGGCCAATTTCTTTTAAAATATTTGGAACGATTTCTTTTTTGGCCAGGAAAACTTCATAATTTTTGCTTATCAAAAGCCTTTTATCAAGTTTTCTGCAGGTTTCTACCTCGCTCTCCATTAGCGCCTCGTTTGTTTCTATCGCTATTTTCTTCGGAACTTTTGGTAGCTTCAGGGTTTTCGGGATTTTATCGAAAATGTTCTTTTTTTCAAAAACATTCGCCAGCATATAGGTTTTTCTGCGTAAAAAAGCAGTAAAAGCTTCAATATTGGTATGCTGCACCTGGTCTTCTACAGAAATAGGATTGCCAATACGAACCCTGATTTTCCTTTTTTTCTGGGAAAGCATTTCGCTGGGCAGTTTCGCGGTGCGCAGGATGTCGCTCATCGAGGCCAGCCTGTAAAAAAAAGTGCTGTTCTTGGCGTGAAAATAAATTGGAATTACCGGAACTTTTGCCTTCTGAATAAGTCGCATTGCCGAAGGTTCCCAAGGTTTGTCCACGATCATGCGCGGGTCCCGGTAAGTAGAAACTTCTCCTGCGGGAAATATTCCCAAAGGATTTCCTTCGCGTAAATGTGCGATAGCCGCTTTAATTCCGCTCACACTGGACTTAGCTTCCTTGTGGTTTTCAAAAGGATTTACAGGCATAATGTACGGCCGCAAAGGATCCAGGCGGTGCAAAAGAAAATTGGCAATAATCTTATAATCGGGACGTTGGCTGAGCAGGATTTTCATCAGTATCATTCCGTCAATTCCGCCTAGCGGATGATTGGAAATGGTGATAAAAGGGCCGGTTCTTGGGATCCTTTTCAGATCCTTTTCGGGAATATCAAAATCTATTTCAAAACCTTTAAGGATGGAGTCTATAAATTCTGTCCCTTCCAGGTTTTTCCTTTTTTCGTATTCTTTGTTAAGGCGTGAAAGCCTGGTGATTCTAAGAATAACCCATCCAAGCGAAGTACCCAGAAATCCAAGTTTCTCGAAATTCATGACTTTGGCGACTTCCCTGGAATTTACAATACCCATATCAAAAAAATTATCTTTCTAAATATAATTATTTAGATGCTGTTTCCTACTCTGCAGTAACCATCTGTACGGTATTCTGGGTAACTTGTTTTAAAAGTACTTCTTTATCTTTTTCCAAAGTTTTTACGGCTGCATCTGTAAAATGCCGAATAGTATATAACGAGACTCCGGTAGTAAAACTTACTTTATATCTTGCCTTTAAATGCTGAATAAGTTTTTCCAGATTTTTGAATTTATTGTCCACACAAACTGAAAAGCTAATTGCAGAATTCTGAATAAGATCTACCTTCATCTGATATTGGTGAAAAAGCCTGAAAATTTCACTAATGTTTTCTTCTACCATAAATGAAAAATCCAGCGAAGAAAGGGAAATCAACACCTGATTTTTCTTTACTATAAAACAAGGAATCAACGGAATAATATTTTGTCCCTTGCTCACCGCGGTCCCGGGATCATTGGGGTTTAAAAAGGATTTTACGTACAGCGGGATTTCCTTGCGCTGTAGCGGCTGCAGGGTTTTTGGATGAATTACAGATGCGCCGTAAAATGCGAGTTCAATGGCTTCTTCATAAGAAATTTGCTCCAGCAACTGCGTCTTTTGGAAAATCCTGGGATCCCCGTTTAAAACTCCGGGTACATCTTTCCAGATAATCACACTTTCGGCATTTAAGCAATAAGCGAAAATTGCAGCTGTATAATCGCTCCCCTCCCGTCCCAAAGTAGTGGTGAAATTATTAGGATCTGAAGCTATAAATCCTTGTGTGAGATTTACTTGATCTTTTTTAATTTTCTGTTTGATTTCTTCCTGGGTTTCTTCCCAGTTTACCTGAGCGTCCCGGTAAGTAGCATCGGTCTTTATTAAGGTGCGGGCATCCAGCCAGTTATTAGAAATCCCTGAAATTTTTAGAAATTCACTTACAATGGTGGTCGAGATCAATTCGCCATAACTTACTACCTGGTCGTAAACAAAATCGTACTTGCTGGATTTGTTATGAGCTAGAAAGTTTTCCAGATCGATAAAAAACTCCTCAATCTTTTTATATACTGAAGCAGTTTGATTCGGAAATAATTCTGTTACAATTTCCTGGTGATATTCCTTTACAACGGAGAGTTTAGGCCGATAATTGCCATTTTTGAGGTATGCCTCTACAACTTCTTCCAGGGAATTGGTTGTTTTTCCCATGGCAGAAATCACCACAAGTTTGCTGCTGTTTCCTGATTTTTGTAAAACGTGGTAGACGTTTTGAACTCCTTTGGCATCCTTTACAGAAGCTCCTCCAAATTTGAAAACTTTCATTTTCTTTTTTTGAGGTTTTTCCTGATTCCGGTTTCGCCCATATGCACGGTATACCAGTTTTTCTTAATGTCGGCACCGGTATTTTCGTAGAATTCGATCGCGTTTTTATTTCCTTCAGAAACTACCCATTCTACCCTTTTTACACCATTTTCATGACCGTATTCCACAACCCTCTGGTAAAGTGCTCCGCCCAGTCCGGTTCCTCTCATAGATTCCCGCACAATAAGATCTTCCAGGTGCACGGTTCTTCCTTTCCAGGTAGAAAACCTGAAATATACCAGTGCCATTCCTTCAATTTTCCCGTCTACATCTGCGACAAAACATTTAAAATTGCCATTTTCGAAGCCCTCTTTTTCGAGATCTTCTACTCCAATTTCAACTTCACCCGGGGATTTTTCGTAAGCGGCGAGTTCTTTAATTAACTCAAGAACTGCAGCCATATCTTCTTTTCGGGCTTCGCGTATTTTATAGTCCATAATTATTGGCGGTTTTACACAAAAGTAGGAATAGATTTTTAGAGAAGACAGATAATCAGCTTAGTTTCCGGCGCTTTTGCTTAAAAACTTTTTCATTCCGCCTTCGTCCATTTGCACCGTCCACCAATCCCGAAATACAGTTGCCCCGCTGCGCTCGTAGAAATCTACAGCGTTTTTATTCCAGTCCAGCACCACCCATTCTGTACGTTTTACACCTTCTTCTTCTGCAAAAGCAATTACTTTACTGTAAAGAGCGCTTCCCAGCCCTTTTCCGCGGTATTTTTCCCTCACAATTAGATCTTCGAGGTGAACCGTCTTTCCTTTCCAGGTAGAATATCTAAAATACAGCAAAGCCATTCCTTGAATTTTGCCTTCAACTTCTGCTACAAAACAGGTAAACAGCGGATTTTCACAAAAACCATCACGTTTAAGATCTTCAACATCTATAATTACTGCTTCAGGTTCTTTTTCAAAAATTGCCAGTTCGTTTATTAACTCCAGCACCTGTGGCATATCTTCTTTGGTGGCCTCGCGAACGGTAAATTTCATAAAATTTCATTTAGGTTTTCAAAAAAAAAGCAGTTCCTGAAATGCTACAGGCCGAAAATTGTCATTTTTTAGGCATGACTTTTTTTGCCACTGTAAAAGCATCAGCATCCTTATTTTCTTCCGAAGAAAAGACGATGAATTTAAATAGCACTGAAATGGTTGCTCTTATTTTTTATTCAGAAGATAATGATAATCCTCAAAATCAATTTGTCCGCTAAAAATCTGAATAGATCTTTTTATAATCCCTTCAGAAACTTGACTGGAAAAGCCCAGGCCAATAGCGTACTTTTTCAGTAAAACTGTTTCTTCTTTATCCATTTCATGATCTGCGTAGATAATCTTAAAAAGATCATGCAGCCGTTCCAGTCTTTGCTCTACACTGTTATAGGCGATAACGGGAAAAGAATTGGGATTTTCTATCACTTTCTCGTATTCCTCCTGATCGATATCCAGTTTTTTTGCGAAGCGCTTGAGCATAGCTTCTTCTTTCTGATTAATTTCTCCGTCGCTTGCCGCTAAATTTACAATAGCTGCAAAATGACTTAGGTTGCGCAAGTGCTCTCCCGAGCCGAATAAATCTGAAAATGACATCTCTAAAGTTTTTAAACAAATATAAATAAAGGCATAATTCTTTTCCTGAAAATTATTTTAAAAGCCACAGGGAACATTCGCTAATGTTTTCTTAATCGCTTTTTTTAAGCTTTCATTTTAAGTAATTTCATCATTAGCCCATGAAAAATTCAGCTACACCTTTACTTGCTTTCAATAAAAAAGGAATTTACTGTGCCGCGGCAGATGTTTATCTGGACCCCTGGAAGCCGGTGGAAAAGGCAATTATTTCCCATGGACATGCAGACCATTCCCGCTGGGGCCACAAAAAGTATATTACACATCACACCAATGTGCCAATTATCAGGCACAGGCTGGGTGATATAGAAGTTTCAGGCAAAGAATGGAACGAGACATTTACGATCAATAATGTGAAATTTTCACTGCATCCTGCGGGACATATTATTGGTTCTTCCCAAATTCGGGTGGAGCACAAGGGGGAAGTCTGGGTGTTTACCGGGGATTATAAAGTAGAAGATGATGGCGTTGCGGTTCCTTATGAATTGGTGAAATGTAACACTTTTATTACCGAATGTACTTTTGGTTTGCCTGCATTTAAGTGGCAGCCCCAGCAGGAAGTTTTCGAAGAAATTAATAACTGGTGGGAGCAAAACCGGGGTGAAGGCAGGACCTCAGTTTTATTCGGATATTCCCTCGGAAAAGCACAAAGATTGCTGAAACATCTTAACCCTGAAATTGGAAAAATTTATACCCATGGTGCGATAGAGAATATGACTGAAGTCGTGCGTCCACTTTGTGATTTTCCTGAAACTACCAGGATTACCCGCGAAACGAAAAAGGAAGAATTAAAAGGAAATATGGTGCTTGCGCCGCCAAGTGCTCATGGTTCCCCGTGGATCAAAAAGATGGTCCCGTACGTTACAGGTTCGGCCAGTGGCTGGATGACCTTTAGAGGCGCCCGAAGGAGGAGAGCTATAGATAAAGGCTTTGTACTTTCAGACCATTGCGACTGGCAGGGTTTGCTGACTTCCATTGAAGCAACAGGCTGTGAAAAAGTAATTTGCACCCATGGATATACGGATATTTTTTCACGATACCTCTGTGAAAAAGGTTACGATGCGAGGACCGAAGAAACACAGTATGAAGGCGAAGCGGGAGAACAGGAAGCTAAGAAAGAACAGGAAGATTAAGTCCGGAGAAAACCAACAATGAGACGATTTGCTGAACTTATAAAAAAACTGGATAGCACCAATAAAACCAGTCTCAAAGTAGAGGCGCTAACAGAATATTTTAAAGCGGCTCCAGACAAGGACAAGGTTTGGGCAATTGCGATTCTATCCCATCGCCGGCCGCCACGGCCAGTGAATACTACGCTCATGCGAAGCTGGGCCTCAGAATTGGCAAATATCCCGCTCTGGCTTTTTGAAGAATCCTATCATATTGTAGGTGACCTGGCAGAAACTATTGCGCTTGTGATTCCGCCGGCAGAAGATCCTTCAGAAAAAAGTCTGAATCAGTATCTGCAGGAAATTATAGATCTAAAACCAAAGTCTGAGATAGAAAAGAAAGAATATCTTTTTACAAATTGGCTCGCTCTCAATTACTACGAGCGCTTTGTTTTTACCAAATTAATAACAGGTAGTTTCAGGATTGGAGTGAGTCAGAAGTTGATGACACGAGCATTGGCCAAAGCCACAGAAATAGATGAAGATATTCTTGCCTATAAATTAATGGGAAACTGGGAGCCGGCAACGACCTCTTTCACAAAATTAATTCTTGAAGAAAATGAGGAAGATTACCTCTCAAAACCATATCCGTTTTACCTGGCGTATGCCATAGAAGGTGAACCTGGGGATTTGGGCGATGTCTCAGAATGGAGTGCAGAGCATAAATGGGACGGCATCCGTTCGCAGGCCATTGTTAGAAATGGCGAATTGTTCGTGTGGAGCCGGGGCGAAGAACTGGTTACCGATAAGTACCCGGAATTCCAGGCAATGGTCGAAAAAATTCCTGACGGAACCGTGATAGATGCCGAAATCCTTCCTTATTCTGAAGGGGGAATCGGCACTTTTAATGATTTACAAACCCGAATTGGCCGAAAGACTGTTTCCAAAAACCTGCTGAAGAAAACTCCGGTGATCCTGAAGGCTTACGATATTTTGGAGTGGCAAGGAAAGGATATACGAAAATTGCCATTTTCGGAACGTCGCTTTATTTTGGAAAAACTCTATGCTGAAGTTGCTGCGGAAGATTTTCCGTTGCATTTATCTGAAACCATAAACTTCAACACCTGGAAAGAAGCCGCCGCCGAAAGGGAAAGAGCCAGGGAAGAAAAATCTGAAGGATTAATGCTAAAGCGGCTTGATTCACCATACCTGGTGGGCAGAAAAAAAGGAGATTGGTGGAAATGGAAGGTCGATCCGCTTACAATAGATGCTGTGCTCACTTACGCAATGCGTGGCCATGGTCGCAGGAGTAATCTTTTTACAGATTATACTTTTGCGCTTTGGGACAGGGAGAAAGAAGAACTGGTAACTTTTGCAAAAGCATATTCGGGGTTAACAGATGCTGAATTCCGCAAACTGGATGCGTGGATTAAGAAAAATACGCTGGAACGTTTTGGCCCGGTGCGAAGTGTAACTCCGCATCACGTCTTCGAAATTGCTTTTGAAGGGATAGCAGAATCTAAAAGGCATAAAAGCGGAGTTGCAACAAGATTTCCAAGGATGCTGAGGTGGCGAACCGATAAAAAAATTGAAGAAGCAAACACTCTGGAAGATTTGAAGGCATTAATTCCCTGACCTGCTGCAGGGGATAATGAATAATTTTAGGAAGAAGTAAAGACCACCCCGTCCTTCGGCCACCCTTCCTTGAAAAGGAGGGGAGCTATTTAGCAGAATCCCAAAAAGCTCCTTCCCTTTTTTCAAGGGAAGGTGGATTAATCAGCGGGAGCTGATTAGGACGGAAAGTTTTAAAACCACAATTATGAAACAACCAATCCACAACAAAAAGTACCTGGAAACCTTCAGGAAAACGTTGAGGAATAATTCAACTGCTGCCGAATCATTCTTGTGGAAGCAGTTGCAGAACAGAAAACTGGACGGCAGAAAATTCCGAAGGCAACATAGCATTCATAAGTATATTGTAGATTTTTACTGTGCAGAAGAAAAATTAATAATTGAACTGGATGGACAAATCCATAACAACGCAGCTGCAGAAGAAAAGGATATTAAAAGAACAGAAATATTAGAAAGCCTGGGGTTTACAGTTATCCGATTTGAAAATAAAATGGTATTTGATTTTTTGCCTTCTGTGTTGCAGGAGATAAAGGATAATTTTAGGAGGGAATAAAAACCACCCCGACCTTCGGCCACCCCTCCTTGAAAAGGAGGGGAGCTATAAAAAAAGCTCCTTGTTTTGTAGGTAATAGGTAAAGTGGGATAATTAGCGGGAGCTTGATTGTAATGGAAACTTTGAAGGTACTTTAGAAAAGAAATGACCATCCCTCCATGAAAAGGAGGAGCTATAAAAAATCTGAAGGTAAACAGGATTATCAGCTGAAAGCTGATTTGGTAGGAGAATCAAAAAGAGCTCCTTCCCTTTTTTCAAGGGAAGGTGAATTAATCAGCGGGAGCTGATTAAGACGGAAGGGTTAAAAAACATGAATAAAACTCAACTCATAAAATTAGCAGAATCCTGGTTTTCCAAACAGAACTGGAGAGCTTTTCCTTTTCAGAAACAAACATGGAATGCCTATCTCAAGGGCGAAAATGGACTTTTAAATGCCCCCACCGGGAGCGGAAAAACCTATGCGCTTTGGATTCCGATCGTCCTGGAATACATAAAGAAGAATCCCGACTACAAAGAGAAGCACAAAAAAGGGCTGAAAGCGATCTGGATAACTCCGCTACGTGCTCTTTCTGTAGAAATTGAGCAGTCGGCGCAGCGCTTTGCTGAAGAAATGGGAACAAATTTTACTGTGGGTATTAGAACCGGTGATACTCCGCAAAAAATAAGGGCAGCACAAAAAAGGTCGATGCCAGATCTGCTCATTACCACCCCTGAGAGTCTGCAGTTGCTCCTTTCCTCCAAAAATTACGGCAAAATTTTTAAAAATTTAAATGCTGTGGTTGTAGATGAGTGGCATGAACTGCTGGGCACAAAGAGAGGAGTGCAGGTAGAATTAGCCCTTTCCCGCTTAAAAACCGTTTCTAAGCAACTGAAAATCTGGGGAATTTCAGCAACTATAGGAAACCTTCAGCAGGCACGGGAAGTTTTGTTGGGACCAGAATCTGAAGCTTTCAAAAATTCCATATTAATAAAAGCGAACCTGGATAAAAAGATCACAGTAAGATCTGTAATTCCGGAGAAAATGGAAAAATTCCCCTGGCGCGGACATTTGGGACTTCATCTAATTGATGAGGTGGTGCCGATTATCAAAAACTCACGTACCACGCTCCTTTTCACAAATACAAGATCACAATGTGAAATCTGGTTTCAGAAACTAATCAATAAATATCCCGAATTTGCAGGAGATGTGGCGATGCACCATGGGAGTATTAACAGGGAAACCAGGTTGTGGGTCGAGCAGGCAATTAGAAATGAAAGTCTAAAGGCCGTGGTTTGTACTTCCAGCCTGGATTTGGGTGTAGATTTTGCTCCGGTAGAAACCATAGTACAGATTGGCGGGCCTAAAGGAGTCGCAAGATTCCTGCAAAGGGCGGGTAGAAGTGGTCACCAGCCGGGAAAGGAAAGTGTTATTTATTTTTTGCCTACACACGCGATAGAACTTATTGAAGCTTCAGCTTTGCAAAAGGCGGCAAAGAAGACAGCGGTGGAAGATCGTATTCCGTACCTGCTCAGTTTTGATGTGCTGGTGCAGTACCTTACCACTCTGGCCGTGTCTGACGGATTCCTTCCGAAGGATATTTATCCTGAAATAAAATCCACTTTTTGCTTCCAGTCCATTACTGAAGATGAATGGCGCTGGATCCTGAATTTTATTACCAAAGGAAGTCAGAGCCTGCAGGCTTACGACGAATATAAAAAAGTTGAAATTGAAGAGGATGGCAAATTTAAGGTAAGCGATAGAGGTGTTGCCATGCGACACCGTTTGCAGATAGGCACCATTGTTAGCGATGCGATGCTTAGCGTAAAATACGTTACGGGTGGATATATAGGAACTATTGAAGAGTGGTTTATATCTAAACTTAATCCTGGCGATGTTTTCACGTTTGCCGGCAGAAATCTGGAACTGGTGCGGATTAAAAGCATGCAGGTACAGGTAAAGAGATCCAGCAAAAAAACTTCAAAAATCCCTAGCTGGATGGGTGGAAGGATGACATTTTCAGCACAAATGAGTGAATTGCTCCGGCAGGAAATGTATGAAGCCGCGGCTTCAGTTTCACAAGGGACAGATTCCGTAGAGCTTAAGGCGTTAAAACCGATCCTGGAAAGACAGCAGAAAGAATCTATTGTACCCGATAATGGTCAATTTTTAATAGAGACTTTTAAAACAAGAGAGGGCTATCACGCTATTTTTTACCCTTTTGAAGGTCGCTTTGTTCATGAAGCGCTGGCCAGTTTGCTGGCCTACAGGATCAGTCTTTTATCACCCATTTCATTTTCTATCGCTTATAATGACTATGGTTTTGAGCTGCTTTCTGATCAGGAAATAAACATGCAGCAAGTTTTGGATAATGACCTTTTTTCTGCGGAATTTCTTATGGATGATCTTTATAAGAGCTTAAATGCTACCGAAATGGCACGAAGAAAATTCCGTGATATCGCTGTTATAGCAGGATTGGTTTTTGCGGGTTATCCTAACAAAATGATTAAAAATAAGCATCTTCAGTCCAGCTCTCAGCTTCTTTTTAGTGTTTTTAAAGATTATGAAGATGATAATCTACTTTATCAACAATCCTTCAGGGAAACTTTTGAACATCAACTTGAAGAAGGCAGGTTGAGGTTGGCTTTGGAGAGGATAGCTTCTCAGAAGGTTATATGGAAAAATTGCGAAAAACCCACACCGTTCTCCTTTCCAATTATTACAGACCGGCTTCGGGAAAAGTTATCTTCAGAAAAAGTAGAAGACAGGATCAGGAAAATGCTGAAGCAGCTGGAGAAATAATTATTCTTTTAATTTTTTATTTACATAATCCCTGACCAATTCTGTAGTTACACCAAAAAGAACATGCGCAAAAAGCTCGTTTGCCTGTAAGCGAAGGGGGATTTCTGTAGGACTCTCCTTTAATCCAAGTAGCGGAAAAGATGTTTCGTGAGTGGATGCCCAAGTAGAGCTACCGAGAATTACACCATCCCTAATGTTTAATTTATCTTTTTTCTTTTTTCCGTAGCCATAAGCCGCGCCAATACTTACCCCAACAGGGAAATTTACGAGTTGTTCTGCCAGGGCTTCATTATGTACACTTATTGGACTTCCTGTAATTTTAGTGGAAAGCTCATCCACAATTTTAATTTGTGCAGATCGCTGCTCAACCTTTCTTACTTTGAGAAATTTTTCTACCAGGCCTTTTACTGCTGTTCCTGCCAACCCTCCAATAGCCCCTGCGATTAGACTGCGACTTGTGCTGGAAGAGAAAGTGTCTCGTTGAAAAAATGAAGTAGTATCTTGATTGGAATTCATAAACTATAAATTTTTGGAAGAATAAAGCTATTTATTAGCATGCTTTTCTGCAATGATTTAACAATGAATTGGGAGCGATTTTTTTAATTTTTATAACTTTACGTATGGCTCAAAATTTAAAAATTGCAATGCTTCAGGTTAATCTTAACTGGGAGCATCCGGAAAATAACCGTAGTCTTTTTAGTAAAGAGATTAAAGCACTTTCAGAGGATGTCGATCTGGTGATCCTGCCGGAAATGTTCACCACCGGCTTTAGTATGAACGCTGAAAAACTTGCTGAAGAAACGAAAGGTCCAACATTGCTCTGGATGAAAGAAATAGCCGAACGGCAAGATCTAGCCATCACCGGAAGCGTTATTATTACCGAAAATGGTAATTTTTACAATAGGTTATTTTTTGTTTATCCCGATGGATCCTATAAAACCTATGATAAAAGACACACCTTTACCCTTGCTAAGGAGGATGAAACCTATACTGCGGGAACAGAGCGGCTCATAGTAGAATACAAGGGCTGGAAAATTTGTCCGCTAGTGTGTTATGATCTTCGGTTTCCGGTTTTTTCAAGAAATACGGTTGATTATGATTTGTTGATTTATGTTGCTAATTGGCCGGAAAAAAGAGTCGCAGCCTGGGATGTACTGTTAAAAGCCCGCGCTATAGAAAATATGAGTTTTTGTATAGGTTTAAATCGTACAGGTAATGATGGTGCGGGCCATAATTATAATGGCCACAGCGTAGTTTATGATTGCCTTGGGCAAAACCTCACAGAGTTAGATGTGGAAGAGCCGTTTTCCAAAGAAGTTGAATTGGATCACAGCCATCTTATTGAAACGAGAGAAAATTTTAAGTTTTTATTGGATAGAGACAAATTTATTCTAGAATAAATAGTTCATCCATATCCCAGTTTGCACGTATGGTTAAGGTATCGGGAAAATATTCGATTTTTTCCGGCTTTAATTTTTTCAGGTAATTACCCGTGTCCCATTTGCTGTTTTCATTACGATCATAGATTATTCTCATAAAGTAGTTGCCGGGATTTACATTACTAAAGCTAATAACACTTTCTCCTGTGGAATACTTTTCTGCTATTGGAACACCTTTAAGGTCTGTTATTTGAACAATAATTGGATATTGTTCTACATTCTGAAGCCTGAAGGTGATATTGCCAAATTCTGAAAAGGCTTTTGTGGTGACTCTTTGGGTCAGCGTATCGTTTGTTGCTTCAAACATATCTACTACTGTACCGGGTAAAGCTCTTATAGAATACTGGCTACTCTCCTCTTTTTCAAATGATATTCGTAATTCATTTTCAATTAAGCTTAGTTCCGTAGAAAAAGGGATGAAAATAGAATCTTGGTTAACAACAGAGATAAGGCTGTCGTTGCTCTCCACCAGGGGCGTATTTGCTCTAAGAATAACTTCCTGGTCAAATGCGATATTACCGCTGGGGGTAGCACTTACCGTTAGCGAATCTCTGGCCATTTCTGATATCCTTGCAATGAGTGTATCTCTGCTTCTGGGACTAATAACTTCAAAATAAAGACTATCTGTTTCCAGTTGCGGTTCGTACCAATAATAAAGAGAATCTGTTTTCCTGTCTTTTACAATGCGGGAAGTAAAATTATCTGGTTTTGGGTTGAGTAGCTCAATACGCACACTGTCCAGAGCTGTAACTCCTTCGTATCCAAATAAGATTTGCTGTCCTTTTAATTGTTTTGGGCGTTGTATTTCAAATTCTAACTCCTCTTTAAAGAGTGTCATTTCATAAGTAGAATCTGTAGGGATAGTAACATAATTATCTATAAACCCAATTTTCTCACTTTTTGGATTAAAAAGGTAATTATCGTTGTTATCTGTTATGGCGACCATTTGATATGTGCCGGCCTTTAAATTTTCAAGCTGAAAAATATTTGTGCTGTCGAGTGTGTAGGTAACATAGCGTGGAGTTTTTTGGTAAACCACAGAATCTGAATATGTAGAATCTACTTCATATAAGAAAACGGAAATAAAATCTTCAGGGTTTTTTAAATAAGCGTCTTCCACAGTTCCGCCTACTTCTAGAGAATCGATATAATCTCCGGTAGAAAAAACATATTTGAAATAATTTAAAGGATTGCTTTCGTTGTTGTCAATAATACTTTTTCCGAAGTTTATCGCATAGGTAGTGTTTTCTTCCAGGGTATCAAAAATCTCTATTTGTACATCCCTCCTTGCACTGCCAAGTGGTAAAATTGAAGGCCTTGGATCCATGGGGGGAGAAATGATTATCTGTTGCTGCGGATTTTTTAACTTCACATATTCATCAAAAAATATTCTTATCTCCTTTTTGTTGAAGTTAGTAGTGTAATTTTCGGGATTAGCTCTTATAAACTCTGGCGGCTCCTCATCTTTTGGGCCACCTTCAGGCATTCCTTTTTTTGCACATTGTACCAACGTTAAAAGAAGAATAATTACAATTAGATAGCCCGGAATTCTATTTCTCATTAATGGAAGCTAATTTTTGAAGCAAAGAAACAATTATTTTAAGTTTTAACGCGAAATTCAATTTGTAATTGCCATTGTAGCTATACTCACTTTTACTCCTCCAACCTGTTTAAGTTTTTCTATGCAAGCTTCCAGTGTTGCGCCTGTTGTGATAATATCATCTACAAGCAAAACATTTTTATTTTTAATTTTTTCCGGGTTTTCCACTAAAAAAGTTTCTTCCATATTTCCCCATCTCGAAAGCCGGTTACGGAGCGCCTGCGTATTGCCGGGAGATTTTTTGACCAGAACATCGTCTATGAATTCAGCGTCTAATTTTTCAGCAATTTTTCTGGCGAAACCTTCCACCTGATTAAATCCGCGTGATCTTAGTTTGTTTTTATGCAAAGGCACAGGAATTACACTGTCCATACTCTGGTATTTTTCAATTTCAGCTAATTCCGTACCCATCCACTCCCCAAGGAAAGCACTTATTTCTTCATTTCCACGATATTTTAAATTATGAATTAAAGATTGGACCATTCCTTTTTTTCTGAAAAATAGTAGCGAAGTAGCATTTTCTATCTCTGCACGTCCATAAAATACTTTTTTGGCGGGATTCTCGTTGTAAAGGTGGTAATTTGTGACGGGTAATTCATGCAGGCATGAAGTGCAAACGGTATGTTCATTCCTAGCCAATTCTATGCTGCAACAATTGCAGGCTCTGGGGTAGAACAGGGAAACTAAATCGTGAAACATTTGTTAATGCATTGTGTTTTACTTGGTTAAAACATAAATTTACAAACTAAAATCATAAGTATGATGACCGAAAAGAAAAACAATAAAGCATTAAAAATTTTAACCGCAGTGCTGGCTGTGGCATTAATCGCTTTGAGTATCTATACTATAAAATTTTACAATGAAGAGAAGGAGAACAAAGAAATTCTTCAGAAAGAAAAAGCTGTAATAGAAGATGAACTTAATGACCTTATCATCAAGTATGATGAAGCTATTGAAGAGAATGAAATAATGGACCAGAACATGGTAGAAGCGCGGGAGCGGATAAACAGGCTGCTGGATTCTGTAAAAGACAACGAGGCAAACCTTGCACTTATTTCCCGATACAGAAGGGAAATAGGAAATTTAAGAGCTGAAAAAGACAGGCTTTTTAGGGTTGTGGACAGTTTGAGTTCCCAGAATCAGCGTTTAACTACTGCAATGGACAGTACAAATATAGTGCTTGAAGAACGCACAAGGCTGTCAGATTCTTTGCAGGATACCAATCAAAACCTTTCTTCAAAAGTAGATCGTGCTTCAAGATTAAAAATCACCGGATTAACAGGAGAAGGTGTGATCGTAAGAAATAGTGGTAAAGTTGTTGAAAACGACAGGACAAGAAGAGTGGACCAGATAAGAACCTGCTTTACAATTTCATCTAACGAACTGGCAGAGCCGGGGGAGAAAACCATTAATGTACAGGTTTATAATCCGGAAAATGAACTGGTGGGGGACGAAATTATTGTTCAGCATGAAGGCGGAGTAATGGTTTACAGTGCAACTTCAAGAGTTTATTATGAAAATGAGGAACTGGATGTTTGTATTCTTGCCAATGCTAGTGAGGACAGGCTAATTGAAGGGGAGTTTAAAGTCTATGTATATTCAGACGCTTACCTCATAGGCACTTCCAATTTCAGTTTAAGATAATTTAGAACAAAAAAGGGGCCGCCTTGGTGTATATCAGGGCGGTTTTTTTATTTTTGCTCTATGGCAAAAAACGAAGATTTATTCAAGAATGTAATATCCCATGCTAAAGAGTATGGGTATATTTTTGCATCAAGCGAAATATACGATGGGTTGAGCGCAGTTTATGACTATGGTCAAAACGGTGCGGAATTAAAGAAAAACATCAAGGAGTACTGGTGGAAAAGTATGGTGCAGATGCACCAGAATATTGTGGGCATAGATGCTGCAATTTTAATGCACCCTACTACCTGGAAAGCCTCTGGACATGTCGATGCTTTTAACGATCCCTTAATTGATAATAAAGATTCCAAACGGCGTTACCGCGCAGATGTGCTTGTAGAAGATCATGCTGAAAAGCTGTTGCAAAAAGCACAAAAGGAGATAGATAAAACAAAAAAACGTTTTGGAGAAGAATTTGACGAGGAGCAATACAAAGCTACCAATCCGCGGGTAAAAAGATATTTAGGTGATCGGAAAGAAATCCTGGAACGTTTGGGCAGATCTTTAACAAATGAAGATCTTGCTGATGTAAAATCGCTTATTGAAGAACTTGAAATTGCCGATCCTGAGACAGGTTCCAAAAACTGGACAGATGTAAGGCAATTTAATTTAATGTTTGGAACCAAATTAGGGGCTTCAGCAGATTCTGCAACTCAACTATATCTTCGTCCTGAAACTGCACAGGGAATTTTCGTTAACTTTTCTAACGTACAAAAAACAGGAAGGATGAAAATCCCTTTTGGAATTGCACAAATAGGAAAAGCTTTCAGAAATGAAATTGTAGCGCGGCAGTTTATTTTTAGAATGAGGGAGTTTGAGCAAATGGAAATGCAGTTTTTTGTTCGTCCGGGAGAAGAATTAAAGTGGTATGAGCACTGGAAAGAGGTGCGTCTAAAATGGCATTTATCGTTAGGGCTTGGAGAGGAAAATTACCGTTTTCATGATCACGATAAACTTGCTCACTATGCCAATGCAGCGGCAGATATAGAATTTGATTATCCGTTTGGATTTAAAGAGCTTGAGGGAATCCATTCCCGTACAGATTTTGATTTAAAAGCTCACGAAGAACATTCGGGTAAAAAATTGCGATTTTATGATCCTGAACTGAAGGAGAATTATGTGCCTTACGTAATTGAAACTTCCATTGGGCTGGACAGGATGTTCCTTTCTGTACTTGCGGCATCTTTAAAAGAAGAAGAGCTGGAAGATGGCAGTAGCAGGACAGTTTTAAAACTTCCGGCCGTACTTGCCCCAACAAAAGCAGCAATTTTGCCTTTGGTGAAGAAAGACGGCTTGCCAGAACTTGCCCAGGAAATTTTTGATGAATTAAGATGGGAATTTAATATTCAATTTGATGAAAAGGATGCTATTGGTAGAAGATACCGGCGCCAGGATGCTGCAGGAACGCCTCTTTGTATCACTGTAGATCACGATTCTCTTGAAGATAAAAAGGTTACCGTTAGATTTAGGGATTCTATGGAGCAAAAGAGGGTTGAAATTTCGCAATTATCGGCAATTATAAGAAAAGAAACGGATTTTAGAAGCTGGCTCGAAAGTTAGAATTTCCTGTTTCATTATATAGTTATTATTAACCGTTATAAATCTTCGGTAAAGAGTCTGAAGAGATAAGTAAGAAATTTCTGAATTATATTATTAACTTTAGCTTTCTTCTTTTAGTCGAAAACAGCATTGATTTCTTAAAGAAGGGGATCCCATATACAATGAAAAATTTACTTTATCTTTTAGTTCTCCTATTCCTTTTTCATCCTGATGTAGAAGCACAAAATAAACAAATTTCAGGTCCTGTTTATGTAGATTCTGCCAGGGCTGTAGCTTCAGGGGCGCTGTCTAAAGGCAAATTAATAGCTCCTTCTTCAGAATTTAAAGTATTTAATCCACGAAACCGTGGTATTAATTCTATAGTTCCGGGAAAAGGATTGCCTAAAACTATAGATCCTGCCTTACAAAATAAAATGGGGGAGGTGCCTTCAAAAGCACCAATATTGTCCTACGAAGCTGTAAGTACAAGATCAACACCTTCAGACCCTACTGGTTCTATCGGCCCTAATCACTACGTAAATGCGTGGAATTCGGCTTTTTCAATTTGGGACAAAAGTGGAAATCAGTTATTGCCGCCTGCATCTTTAGCAAGTATCGGTGGGGAATTTGCCAATGAAACTTTGGGTGATCCTATTGTGGTTTATGACGAATTTGCAGACCGATTTTTAATAAGTCAATTTAGTGATACTCCAGAAAGTTTTCTTATAGCTGTTTCCCGTGGTCCGGATCCTTTAAATGATGGCTGGTTTACTTACAGATTTACAACAAATGGAGTGCTGCCGGATTATCCTAAAATCTCAGTCTGGGGTGATGGTTATTATATTACCACCAATAAAAATGCAAGTACTGCAGATCAAAGTCAGGTTATTTACGTGGTTGAACGGGACCAGATGTTAAAGGGAGAGACTGCAGGAATTGTATCTTTTCCTTTGCCTGGAATCCGTACAAATGGATTTTACAGTCCGGCGGGTTTTCATGCCATAGGAGATATTTCGCCGCCCCGAGGAAATGCACCAATTGTTTTTATGCAGGATGATGCATGGGCAGGTGTTATTGAAGACCATTTAAAAATCTGGCTGATTAATATGAATTGGGATAATCCTTCTTCTTCAGAAATTTCAGAATCACAGGAGCTTGGGCAGGCAGATGGTGTTTCACCTTTTATGGCGACTTTTGACGGTGGCTCCTTCAGCAACCTTTCTCAGCCTGGTAATGCTCCCGAGATTGATGCACTCCAGGCGACAATGATGTATATGACGCAGTATAGACGTTTTGATACACATACTTCTGTAGTAATGAATTTTGTTGTAGACGTGGACCCCACTGCTGCAGAACATGCCGGTATCAGGTGGTATGAGCTTAGGCAGGAGGTCAATGGTGGATTATGGTCGGTTTATCAGGAAGGGACCTATGCGCCGGATAAAAGTGACAGGTTTAGCGGGAGTATAGGAATTGATGGACAGGGTAATATTGGTCTTGGGTTTACCATCCTGGATGATAGCCCTGAAACGCCTATTTTTCCATCCATAAGATATACCGGAAGGTATGCAAACGATGAATTAGGGTTGATGACTCTGGAGGAGCAGACTATAGTTGAAGGAGAAGATCCTGACCCTAACAGCAGGTATGGCGATTATGCTCATCTCTCTGTAGATCCTGAAGATGATTTAACTTTCTGGCATAATGCTGAGTACTTCGAAGGCGTGAATCGTAAAAATCGTGTAGGGGTTTTTAGAATTGCAGCCGATAATGGCAATGATGTAGGAGTAACAGGGCGCGTAACTCCTCAAGATGCGACTTTGGGAAATGCTGAAGAGATTACCATCAGAATAAGAAATTTTGGTTCTAATGCACAATCTGGTTTTCCTGTTAGCTATACTGTAAATGGGGGACAAACAGTTACAGAAACTTTTACTGAAAGCATTGCGGCAACCGAATCGGTTGACTTCACCTTTTCTGAACCTGCAGATTTTTCAGAAATTGGAGAAACCTATGAAGTTGTTTTTAGTACCGGTTTAAATAATGATCAGGATACTGAAAATGATGTTCTAATAGCTCAAATAAAAAATCTGCCGCCCAGGGATGTAGGTGTAACTTCTATAGATGTGCCTGTTACCGGACAAAATTTAGCGTCTACAGAGGTGGTTAGTATTACTATTGAAAATTTTGGAGGGGAGCCACAATCTAATTTCCCTGTTTCTTACCAGGTTGGAAATAATATTCCGGTAAAGGAAATTTTTGAGGGGACTGTAGAAGTTGGAGAAAATGAAGTATATACTTTTAATCAGCCAGCAGATCTTAGTCCTTCGGGAAGTTACCGGATTACCGCCAGAACACATCTTGAAGAAGATTTCAATCCTACCAATGATCCCACTGTAAAATCTATTGCTAATCTTAATTGTATTCCCGAAGGTTCGGATTGTTCTTATGGAGACGGACTTTTTTATTTCGAATTGGAAGAAATTTTAAATGAACGTATTCCCTGTGGGAATGGTTACATAGATTTTATTGGCTCCAACGCAACATTGGATCGCTCACAAGGCACCTTTACGGTTACTGTAAAATCTTTGTTTGCAGAAGAGGAAAGGGAACAGTTTTCTATGTGGATTGACCTGGATGATGATGCTGTTTTTGATAATGATGAGAGATTTATAAGTTCTGAGGTAATTCCCAGAGCCAATACAGCGCTTTCTGTAGAATTTACCCTTCCTGATGATGCTGCTCTTGGTCAACATCTTTTAAGAGTAAGAGCAGGAGATACGAATTTTGAAGGAAGCCTTAATAATCCATGTGAAGTAATGGATTATGGTACAACACACGACTATTCTGTAAACGTTACCGACAGTACTTTAAATATTGAGGATTTTATACTTAATGAAGCAGAACTTCTTGTAGTTAATGGTGAAAATGGACAATATCGTGTGGCCATTGAAACAGATTATGATGAAACGCTGAGAATTACCGTTCATAATATGCTGGGGCAAAAGCTTATTGAAAACCAGATAGAGAATAACGGGTACGGTTATGTCTATGATCTTGATATGTCTTATGCCGCAAGAGGAGTTTACCTTGTAAGGGTGGGTACAAGGGAATTTGGAAAAGTGAAGCGGTTTATTGTAAAGTAAGATCAAAAATAATCTCTTATGTGTAAGTGCAGAAGATTTTTACAATAGGCTTTTTTCTTCTTCATTAGATTCACCAGTCTGAGGGTTTGCAGATGTTTCGAATAAAATTATTTTTGCAAAAATCTGAACATACTAGATGCGAATTATTTCTTACAATGTTAATGGTATTAGGGCAGCAATTAGAAAGGGGTTTCTGGAATGGCTGCAACAAGCCAGTCCCGATGTTATTTGTCTTCAGGAAATAAAAGCTAATCCAGATCAATTAAACCTTGAAGAATTTGAAGAAGCGGGCTATCCCTACCATTACTGGTATCCTGCGCAAAAAAAAGGCTATAGCGGGGTTGCGATTCTTAGTAAAGTAGAACCTCTGCATGTAGAATATGGTACCGGTATAGACTATATGGACTTTGAAGGGAGGAATCTGCGAGTAGATTTTGAGAATTTTTCGGTGATGAGCCTTTACCTTCCTTCGGGAACAAACATTAAAAGGCTGGATCACAAATTTCAGTACATGGCAGATTTTCAGAAGTATGTTGATAAGCTGAAACTTGAAATTCCAAATCTCGTTATTTGCGGAGATTACAATATTTGTCATGAAGCTATTGATATTCACGATCCTGTTCGACTAAAGAACGTTTCGGGATTTCTTCCGGAAGAAAGAAAATGGATTAATAACTTTATGAAAAGTGGCTTTATAGACTCCTTCCGGTACTTTAATGAAGAAGGAGATAACTATTCCTGGTGGAGTTATCGTGCAAATGCCAGGAATAACAATAAAGGTTGGCGTATAGATTATAATCTTGTTTCAGCACCCTTACAAGAAAAAATGAAGCGCGCCGTTATATTACCTGAGGCATATCACAGTGATCACTGTCCGGTTTTAATTGAGTTGGAATAAAAATTATAGAAATGGTTAAAAAATATTTCTTTATCATAGCTGCAATGTCTTTAATATTAAGCTCGTGTGTTTCTTCTAAAAAATATGGGGAGCTCGAGAATCAGCATTCCGATCTTAAACGTGAAAACAGGGAAATGTCTGTAGATCTGGAGCGGTACAGAAAAATGGAAACAGCATATAATACGTTGCAGGAAGAGCATAAAAATTTAACTGCAGAACGAAATAAACTAGCTGAAAGCCTTTCTTCCCTTCAATCTAAGTACGATAATTTGAAAAATTCGTATGACGCTTTGGAGCAGAATAGCTCTGCTGCTATTGCTGAAAATTCCAGACAAAACCGGGAGTTACTTGCTCAATTGGAGGAAAAAGAAAATGCACTGGCAGCTGAACAAATAAGACTGGAAAAGCTTCAGAAGGATTTGCAGGCCCGTTCCAACCGCATAGATGAACTTGAAGGACTCATCGCTGCAAAAGATGCTAAAATGAACGCTTTAAAAGAAGCTATTTCCAAGGCACTTACTAATTTTGAAGGAAAAGGACTTACTGTAGAACAGCGCGATGGAAAAGTATACGTTTCCATGGAAAATAAGTTGCTGTTTGGCTCCGGAAGCTGGGCAGTAAATTCTGAAGGAAAGAGAGCAGTTCAGCAGCTGGGGGAAGTGCTGGCTCAAAATCCGGATATCGCGGTGCTAATTGAAGGACATACCGATAATGTGCCTTACGGTGGAAGCGGTCCGTTAACCGACAACTGGGATCTTTCTACAAAACGAGCAACTTCTATTGTGCAAATTCTGAAGGAGAATGGTAAAATCGATCCGCAGAACCTTACTGCAGCCGGAAGAGGGGAATATGCACCAATTGCCAGCAACGATACTGCTGAAGGAAGAGCAAAAAATCGGAGAATAGAGGTTATTCTCACACCAAAGCTGGATGAGGTAACACGTTTACTTAATGAAACCGAATAACAAAAACTTCCAATAGAAGATATAATGCGAATCAGTGATTCCGGAAGGAATAAAGCCAAACTAATGAGTAGTTGATGATGTAAAGTGAACTGGCAGCATGATTTTTAGAAGTTAACAAAATGAAATATACCACCTTACCTAATACTGATATAAAAGTTAGTAGAATATGCCTGGGCACCATGACCTGGGGTGAGCAAAATACTGAAGCCGAAGGTCACGAACAGATCAATTATGCTCTGGAACAGGGAGTGAATTTTCTGGATGCTGCAGAAATGTATCCTGTTCCTGCAAAGCCGGAAACCCAGGGAAGAACTGAAGAAATAATCGGAAGGTGGCTCAAGAAAACAGGTAGAAGGGAAGATGTGGTTCTTACTTCAAAAGTAGCAGGACCGGCAGAAATGGTAATTCATATCAGACCCAGGCTTGGTTATCATAAAGAAGCTGTAGAAGAGGCTGTAAATAAGAGTCTGAAACGACTGCAGACAGATTATATAGACCTCTATCAGCTACATTGGCCGGAACGACAAACAAACTTCTTCGGAAAAAAAGGTTATACACATGAAGAAGAGGAGTGGGAGGATAATTTCAGAGAGGTTCTGGAGAATCTGGATCAGATGATCAAAGCCGGAAAAATCAGGCATATAGGCTTGTCTAATGAAACTCCATTTGGTTTAATGAGATTCCTTGAGGAGAGTAAAACTGGCTTGCCTAAGGTGATAACAGTACAAAATCCATATAATCTTTTAAACCGAAAGGATGAGATTGGCCTTACCGAGATACTTCATCGGGAAAATGTGGGACTGTTGCCTTATTCTCCATTGGGAATGGGAGTCTTAACAGGTAAGCATCTTGATGGGATTAAGGAAAATACAAGATTAAGTTTATTTCCCCAGTACAAGAGGTATTCAGGAGAAGAAGCAGTTAAAGCAACAAAGGCTTATAACGACATCGCAAAAAAGCACAATATCGGCCTTACCCATTTAGCTTTGGCTTTTATCAATAAGCAGCGTTTCGTGACCAGTAATATTATTGGAGCTACAACAATAGATCAGTTAAGTGAGAATATCGAAAGCATCAATGTAAACCTTTCCGAAGAGATCCTTCAGGAAATTGAAGAGGTGCACAAAGCGATATCAAATCCTGCGCCTTAAATAGGTTTTACAAGGCTTTGGTGAATAAACGAAGCTTTGTTTTCAGGCGTTCTAATATGATACCAGTCTTTTGACTTTCCTAGAATCTGCAGTGTATCCTGTGCTTTGGAAGAGCCAATAATTTTTGATCCCGAAGTTGTTGGTTTGTTCCTAAGGTTTGCTGTAACAGCTTTGGTAAGGATCTTATGTGGTATCTCATCCTCAAGATCATCAAGGTTTAATGGCTCTGGAAGAAAAACAAAGTTAAGCGGATCTATTGCACCCTGAAAATTTTTATAAATACCGAAATGGAGGTGTGGCGGTGTGGTTTTGGCATTCCCGGTATTTCCCACAAAACCTAAAGTGTCTCCTACCTTTACGCTTCCGGAAACGAGATTAATACTGTCCAGATGAGCATAATACAGCGACTGTCCTCTGCGACCATCTCTTAACCAAACCTGTTTCCCGCCAAGACCTTTTTCACCGGTATAAGTTATGCGACCAGAAGTGGCTGCAACAACGGGAGTGCCTCGCTCTGCAAATATATCAATACCTTCATGGTTTCTTGCTCCACCATCCCGCTGCGCTCCCCAAAAGCTTTGAATAGCCGAGTTTGAATAAGATGCGACAGGAAAGAGATAGACTGGACTCTTTATCATTTTTAATAAAAAAGGAGAATTTGCCTCAATAGCAGGTTGAATTACAATTTTGTATTTTCCTTTGCTCTTGGCTTCAAAGGTGAATTGTTTCTCACCAAATTCTGCACTCTCAAGTTTTTTGTAAGGATTAAGAGAGTCTTCAGTTTTTCTGAAAACATCAATAAAAACAAGTTCTTTAATAGAATCGGTTTCAATTTCCAGATTAAAAAGTTCTCCGGGAGTTAATGCTATTTCGTAAGAGTACACAGGAAAGGTGCGGGGAAGAAATTTGCCTTTTTCGGCATATGGCAATTCAACCTGAATACTATCTTCTAAGGCAAGATCAACCTGATTTTCCCAAAGGGTAAAGAGGGTATCTGAAAGATTAAAATCTCTTTTATAAACTTCTTTTGCAGTGGGATTTGCTATATAATCTGAAGCTTTGTTAAGCTGGGAACAGCCTGTAAGAATTACCGCTGTTAATATTACTAATAATTTTATTACTCGCATATAATTACTTTTCAGCAGCTTAAGAACATTAATTATGCCATTTTTATTCAAATAAATGGGTTACGACATCTTCAATTTTTGCTAATTTAATAATTTGAATGCTATAATTGGTTTTTGGAACTTTACTTTGTTTTGAAATTAAAATTTTTCCAAATCCCAGTTTTTCGGCTTCAATTATGCGCTGTTCAACACGGGTTACAGGTCGTATTTCTCCTGCCAATCCCACTTCTGCAGCAAAACAAACATTTTTTTCTACTGCAATGTCTTCATTAGAAGAGAGGATAGCCGCTACCACAGCCAGGTCTATTGCGGGATCATCGACTGAAATACCTCCGGTAATATTTAGAAAGACATCTTTTGCACCTAGTTTAAAACCAGCGCGTTTTTCCAGTACTGCAAGTATCATATTGAGCCTTTTGGCATTGTAGCCTGTAGTAGAACGCTGGGGAGTACCATATACTGCTGTGCTTACCAGCGCTTGAATTTCAATCATTAAAGGGCGCATACCTTCCAGTGTTGCGGCAATGGCGGTTCCGCTAAGATCTTCATCATTTTTCGAAATAAGGATTTCCGATGGATTACTCACTTCTCTAAGTCCGCTGCCCTGCATTTCATAAATTCCCAGCTCATGCGTAGAACCGAATCTATTCTTATGTGCCCTTAGAATCCTGTAAACGTGGTTACGGTCTCCTTCAAATTGAAGAACGGTATCTACCATATGCTCCAGTACTTTCGGACCGGCAATACTTCCTTCCTTAGTAATATGTCCAATTAGAATAACCGGAACGCCACTCTCTTTTGCAAATTTTATAAGTTCTGCGGTGCATTCCCTTATTTGTGAAATACTTCCCGGTGAACTTTCAATATAATCGCTATGAAGGGTTTGTATGGAATCAATAATAACAACTTCGGGAGAAATCGCCTCTATTTGCCTAAATATGTTTTGCGTTTTTGTTTCGGTAAGAATATAGCAGTTCGCGGGATTGGGATCTATACGTTCTGCCCGCATTTTAATTTGCTGCTGGCTTTCCTCTCCCGAAACATATAACACCTTCAATTTAAGTTGAAGTGAAATTTGCAATAAAAGTGTACTTTTTCCAATTCCTGGCTCTCCACCCAAAAGTGTAAGGGAGCCGGGAACAAGACCGCCTCCAAGTACGCGGTCCAATTCATTGTTTCCGGTTTTCCATCTGTTTTGAGGGGAATTTTCTATTTCGGCAATTTTTAAAGGTCTGGAAGTCCTCTTTGCCTCCTTTGCAGCAGGGGACTTCCAGTCTTTAGGGTCGGGTTTCTGAACAACTTCTTCTACAATTGTGTTCCATTCATTGCATGAAGTACATCTGCCCTGCCACTTAGAATATTGTGCCCCGCAATTCTGGCAATAGAATGTAGTTTTTACTTTTGCCATTTACAATTCTTCATTAGTTTAATAACCAAAATCTCTTTTTATAGCGTTTGCTTTTTCTAGCATAAAATCAACGTCCAAAAAAGCAATTTTTTCCTGACCGTATGCGTTTTGATAAGTCTTCATTGCTCTTTTAGGGTTCCCCGTTTCTTCTTCATAACGAGCTTCAAAATAAGTGCCGAGCATTGTGCCAGGGAAATGTTCGCTGGCAAGTTTGCTTAGTTCATCATATTCTTCCCATCTTCTTGTTTTTTCAATGGCCTGGTGGATAGCAAGAAAATCATTTAATCTAATTTGTTTTTCAAGACCAAAAAGTTCTTCAATAGATTTATATTTCTCAATGAGATATTCAGAAGGAGAAATTGAGGTTTGTAAAAGAACTTCATTATACTCTTTTTGAGAAATAGGACTGTAAACATTGAAGATACTTTCTATTGCTGAAGGAATTGCTCTTCCTACAAGGGAATAATGACTGGCATTATCAAAATTGTCAAATTTATAGAACACCAGATCGTTGTCCAAACCGTTAATTTGATTATTAAGAGAAAGTATACTTTCTTTTAGCTGGGGGATGTCTTCACTTCCTGTAGCCATGTAATACCACCTTTTGCTTTCGGTTTTAGAAAGAATATTAGTTATTCTGTTTGCCATTTCGGGAGCAAGGTCTGGACTAAGGCTTATATATCCTTCAAAAATTGGTTCAGGTTTAAGCAAATAATAATTTAAAAAATTTGCAGTAAGATCATGGCCAACAATAATTTGGAAAGGTGCTGTCCTGTATTTTTCATCCATGCTTTTTAAAAGTTCCATTCCAAGAAATTCAAAGAAAGCAGCTCCTTTATCTGCGGGTAAAAAACGCTCATTGTCGTAGCCTGCATCTTCATTTCGTAGGCCTGCCTGATTAACGCCTACCACAATCATCTCCGGGATATTTTCCCAGTAAGAGTAGTAATCCACAATTCCCGCTACAGGTTCAAAAAGATAATCCCCGTCAAGTACCACAACCACCGGATAATGTTTTTCCTTATTTTCCTCGTAATTGCGGGGTAGCTGAATTTTAATTTCACGTGTTTCCTGCAATTTTGCAGAGGAAACCGTTTCATAAATAATTTGTGCGGAACTGATAATGGGGAATACCAGAACCACAAGCATAAGTAGTTTTTTCATCATAGGTTATAGATAGGTTAATAATGGCAAGATAGGGATTATTTCTTTCGGTTTAAAAGTGGCAAAATAATGAAGGACAGCCCTCCAAAGACGAGTACCATCAATGTTTGTGAACCCCATAAGATCCAGCCAAAGGCTTCACCACCTTGTTTACTTATTCCGTAAAGCATTAAAATCGCACCAATTGCTACAGGATAAACGCCAATTCCCCCGTTGGTGGCAGAAATTGCAAAAGATCCAACTACAAAAGCCGCCATTACCGCACCTACACTGGCATTAGCAGTTTCGGGAACAGTGAAGACGATAACATAGAACATTAGTACATACATTACCCAGATAAAGATGGTATGCAGGATAAATTCCCATTTCTTCCTCATCTTTAGAATGCTTTTCATGCCCTCCAATAGCCCTTTTGCTAATTCCCTAACTTTCATAGCAATAGACCATTGGGACCTTTTGATAAATTGCAGAACCAGAACGCCTATAAAAACTAATACAAATAATATCCCGATGCTCACTAAGGGATTTATGTTATTAACTTCAAAATAGGTTAAAAGATTATCTGTTTGTAATGCAATTGTAACAGCTACAATGAGTAGAAGGATTAGCATGTCTGCTATTCTTTCAGAAATTATTGTCCCAAACCCTTTTTCAAAGGGGACTTTTTCATAAGAAGAAAGAGTGACAGCGCGTAAGACTTCGCCTGATCTTGGAATGCCGAAGTTTGCAAGATATCCTACCATAACAGCCATAAAACTATTTGCAAGACCTGGAGTATAGCCTAATGGTTCAAGAAGGAACTTCCACCTGTATGCCCTGGAAAGATGGGATAAAGCTCCAAAGGTCATAGAAAGCATTATCCAAAAAGGGTTGGCAGTTAAAATATTATCAAGCAATTCCTCACGTTCCGAAGGTGTAGCGCTTTGAAGAGAATACCAAATTAAAAAAATCCCCAGCGAAAGGGGGATGATAATTTTTAATAATTTGATGGTCCTCTTTTTCAAAAGATCAGGTCAATAAATTTGTGTCTTCATTTGGAAAGACAAGGGAAGGCTTAAAACTTTTAGCTTCTTCAAAGTCCATAATGGCGTAAGCAATTAGAATCAGGATATCCCCTTTCGCCACTTTTCTTGCAGCAGCACCATTTAAGGTTATTTCTCCGGAATTTCTGGGGCCGGGAATAACATAGGTTTCCAGTCTTTCGCCATTATTATTATTCACGATCTGCACTTTTTCGCCTTCAATAATATTGGCCGCTTCCATAAGATCTTCATCTATAGTAATGCTTCCAATATAATTGAGGTCGGCTCCGGTAACTTTTACCCGGTGAATTTTTGATTTTACTACGTGCACCTGCATTTTCAAGAAATTAATTGTTTAAAGGCATGTTGTCTATTAACCTAATATCATCAGCATACGCTGCAATAAAAGCCCTGTAATTTGCCCCTTTTTGTTTTCGGTTGGCTTTTTTCAATGTTCGGGTATCTGCAATTTCAAAATATTCCAGTTCCAAAAAAGGATGGTTCTTAAATTCATCTATAACCCATTGGGTCACATAATCTGCACTTTTTGTGCCAAAAAGCTCTCTGGATTTTAGCAGGGTGTTATAAATAAACGCTGCTTTTTCCCTGCTTAAACTGCTTAGTCGTTCATTTCTGGAACTTCTTGCAAGACCCGATTCCTCCCTTTCTATAGGACAACCAACAATCTCCACCGGTAATTCAAGTATTTCGGTTAATTTCCTGATAATCTGAAGTTGTTGGAAATCTTTCTCCCCAAAGAAAGCCTTATCAGGTTCAATTATTGTAAAAAACAGTTTAATAATAGTGCCTACACCGTCAAAATGGCCGTTTCTGTATTTACCCTCCATTACATTTTCCAGACCCTGAAAGTCAAATTGTTCTGAAATAACTTTATCTCCGTACAATTCACTCGCATTTGGGGCAAAAACAATTATATTGTCGTGAGCCTGTTTTAACAAATTTATATCCTGCTCCAGAGTTCTCGGGTATTTTTCCAGGTCGTTCGGGTTGTCGAATTGCGTAGGATTTACGAAAATACTTACGACCACTATTTCACACTCCTGCAGAGCCTGCTTTACGAGAGATAAGTGTCCTTGGTGTAGGGCTCCCATTGTAGGGACTAACCCTAGAGTGTTCCCGGTAGATTTGTAACTCTGGAGGGTGGCAATTAGCGGTTGTTTTTCCTTAAATATCTGCACTTTATTATAAAATTAACAGCGTGCAAACTTAATATATTACTGGCAATCTGCATAAATTTTTGTAATTTTGCGTGTTTTTTATTCGCAATCGCAATTAAAGCAAAGATTTTATGAAAGATAAGAGAGTATTGTACGTCTCCTCTGAAGTTATACCCTACCTGCCTGAAACTGACATTTCATCCACCTCTTTTGAAGCCGCTAAAATGGTGAATAACCAGGGAGGACAAATTCGAATTTTTATGCCGAGGTTTGGGAATATAAACGAAAGGCGTCATCAATTACATGAAGTAATTCGACTTTCAGGAATCAATCTTGTAATAAATGATCTGGATATGCCCTTGATAATCAAAGTGGCATCTATTCCAAAGGAGAGGATGCAGGTTTATTTTATCGATAATGAAGATTATTTTAAAAGAAAAGCTACGCTCACCGATGAGGAGGGGAATTTATTTGATGACAATGATGAGCGTGCAATTTTTTTTGCAAAGGGAGTGATTGAAACGGTGAAAAAATTAAACTGGTCTCCAGATATAATTCATGTCCATGGCTGGCTGGCTTCCCTTCTTCCTTTATACCTTCGGAATTATTACGGAAATGAGCCTCTGTTTAGCAATGCAAGAATTGTTACCTCTATATACAATCAAAGTTTCGATGAGACGTTAAGTACAGATATGCAGGAAAAAGTTTTGTTTGATGGAATGGAAGATGAGAGTGTAGAGCATTTGGCAGAGCCAAATTACGTTAACCTTATAAAAACGGCTGTGGATAACTCTGATGCCATTATTATTAGTGGTGATAATGTGCCGGAGGATCTTAAAGCGTATGTAAATAGATTAAATAAGCCTGTTTTGCCATATAAAAACAGAGAGGAATTTACTCAGGCTTACCAGGACTTTTATGCTACAAAAGTTTTGAAACAGTAAAAAACAGCGAATGAATTTTGAAAGAGTGACTTTAAAAATAGCAACAGCCCTTGTTGTTATTTTTTGTTTTATAGCCTGCGATGAGGATTATAGCGATATTGGAGGTGAAGTAATAGGAAATCCTACAGAGGTTGATTACCGGGAAGTAGACGTAACCGCGTGGTCGAGAAAAATTAAATCTGTTCAAACCAACATTTTGCCAAACCATCTTTTGGGAGCGTACCATAATGAGATTTATGGTCTAACAGAAGCAAGTATTTTGGCCCAGGTTTCTCTGGCCAATGGGAATCCCACTTTTGGTGATGAGCCGGTGCTGGACAGCGTAGTACTTAATATTCCATTTTTCAGCCAGGCTGTAGAAGATGCTGAACATCAGTATAAGCTGGATTCCATTTATGGAAATGCTCCTTTTAAGATTTCTGTATATGAATCGGGTTACTACCTGAATAATCTTGATCCCGGAAGTAATTTTGAACAAAGGCAAAAATATTATTCCGATCAGCAGGAATTGTTTGAACAATATATACAGGGAGACACCTTGTATCAAAATGGCAATTATCGACCTTCAGCTCAACCGATTGTTTCTTATGAACCTACTGCTGGAGGAGTGGAATCTGATACAGTCGTTTCTCCACCAGCTTTAAGAATGAAATTACCTGTTGAATTTTTTCAGCAAAAAATCTTAGACAAACAAGGTGCTTCTGAACTTGCAAACAATGATAATTTCAGAAATTACCTGAGAGGACTTTTTATAAAGGCTGAAGCTGTTAATAATGATGGTAGTATGATGTTGCTCAACCTTGCAGCAAGTGGAGCAGGAATAACTCTTTATTATAAATATGATCGCGCACCTACAAATGAGGAGGAGGAAACTACTAGAGCAAGAAGGAGCTTTAAACTAAACTTTGGTAACAATGTCGTGAATACTTTTGAAGGTGAATATCCCGATGAGGTTTTGCAGGCTATTCAAAGCTCCGGAAGCCAGGGTGGTGCCGAGAATCTTTACATCAAAGGAGCTGAAGGTAGTATGGCGATTATTACTTTATTCTCAGATGCTGCTGAACTTGAAGAATTAAAGCAGAACAATTGGCTGGTAAACGAGGCAAATCTTAATTTTTATGTTAATCAGGATATGACTGAAGGAGTAAATGAACCGGAACGTATTTATCTTTATGATTTAAACAATAACAGAAGATTGATTGATTATACGTATGACACTGGTGGAAGTAATACAAATCCCCTAAACTCTGTAACAAGTCATTCTACACGCCTGGAAAGGGATGAGGATGGTAGCGGTGTAAAATACACACTACGTATAACTCAGCACGTAAACAACATTCTCAATAAAGATTCCACTAATGTGCGTCTTGGGCTTGTAGTTACACCTAATATTAATATTACGGCAAACGCTGCAGTAAGAGGATCTGAAAATGATACTATAAATAGAGTGCCCCTAACTTCGGCATTGACTCCGCTTGGAACTGTTTTGCATGGAAACAGATCTGAGGATGAAGAAAAAAGGCTGAAGCTAAGAATTTATTATACAGAAACAAACGAATAAGAATTATGTGTGGAATTGTAGGTTATATTGGCCACAGGGATGCTTATCCCATAGTTTTAAAAGGACTTCAGCGATTAGAATACCGTGGGTATGATAGCGCCGGAATTGCCTTATTTGAGGAGGGTGAACTTAAGCTTTGTAAGACAAAAGGAAAAGTTTCAGACCTCAAAGAGAAAATGGAAAATTCCATTGATTTATCTGGAAATGTAGGAATTGGTCATACACGTTGGGCTACTCATGGGGAGCCCAATGATGTGAATTCCCATCCACACTATTCAAATTCCGGAGACCTTGTGATAATTCATAACGGAATTATAGAAAATTACGATTCTCTTAAAAAGGAACTTAAAAAACGAGGTTACAGCTTTAAGAGTGAAACAGATACGGAGGTTCTTGTTAACCTTATTGAAGATGTAAAACTAAAGGAAGGGGTTAAACTCGGCAAGGCAGTGCAAATAGCGCTAAACCAAACAATTGGTGCTTATGCAATTGCGGTTTTTGATAAGAATAAACCAGATGAAATAGTGGTCGCAAGGTTGGGTAGCCCTCTTGCAATAGGTGTTGGCGAAGAAGAATTCTTTGTAGCGTCAGATGCTTCTCCTTTTATTGAATTCACAAACAACGCAATTTACCTGGAAGATGGTGAGATGGCAGTTGTTCGTCTTCATAAAGGAGTGAAAATTAGAAAAATTAAAGATGACGCACTTGTGGATCCTTATGTTCATGAACTTCAGATGAACCTGGAGCAAATAGAAAAAGGAGGTTACGAACATTTCATGCTTAAAGAGATCTACGAGCAGCCAAGTGCTATAAGTGATACTTATAGGGGTAGGATGTTACCAGACCAGGGTATAATTAGAATGGCGGGTGTAGATGATAATATTGAACGAATTTCCAATGCCCGAAGAATCCTTATTGTTGCCTGCGGAACCTCATGGCATGCAGGGCTTGTTGCAGAATATATTTTCGAAGACCTTGCAAGGATACCTGTAGAGGTAGAATATGCTTCAGAATTTAGGTACAGGAATCCAATAATTTCAGAAAATGATGTGGTAATTGCTATTTCCCAGAGTGGGGAAACGGCAGATACTATGGCTGCTATAAAACTGGCTAAAGAAAAAGGTGCTTTTGTGTTTGGGGTGTGTAATGTCGTTGGCTCTTCAATTTCAAGGGAAACGCATGCAGGTGCTTACACTCATGCCGGTCCGGAAATAGGAGTGGCTTCAACTAAAGCTTTTACCACACAAATTACAGTTTTAACTCTAATGGCTTTAAAGCTTGCGAAGCATAAAGGAACAATTTCTAATTCAGATTTCCGTTTCCATCTGCAGGAGCTGGAAAGAATTCCGGAGAAAGTGAAAGAAGCGCTTAATTCTGACGAGCATATTCGTGGAATTGCAGATATTTATAAAAATGCAACTAATTGTCTTTATCTGGGAAGAGGTTTTAATTTCCCGGTTGCGTTGGAAGGAGCTTTAAAACTAAAAGAGATTTCCTATATACATGCTGAAGGATATCCCGCAGCAGAAATGAAGCACGGACCTATTGCCCTTATCGATGAGCAAATGCCAGTGGTGGTAATTGCTACCAAGAAAGGACATTACGAAAAAGTTGTAAGTAATATCCAGGAGATTAAATCCAGAAAAGGAAAAATAATTGCTGTGGTGACTCATGGCGATACCGAAGTTCGTGAACTTGCAGATCATGTTATTGAAGTACCGGAGACCATGGAATCTCTTACGCCGCTTCTTACTACAATTCCGTTGCAGTTACTTTCTTACCACATAGCAGTAATGCTTGGAAAAAATGTAGATCAACCAAGGAATCTGGCTAAATCTGTTACTGTAGAGTGAAAATTGGCTGTAAAAGCTAGAGAAATTATAGGAAGTAAATGCTGTTTAATTCTGTCGAATATTTAGTTTTTCTTCCTGTAGTTTTTATATTATACTGGTATTTAAATAGCAAAGCTCTTGTAGCTCGAAATGTTCTATTACTTCTTAGCTCCTACTTCTTTTATGGTTGGTGGGACTGGAGATTTTTACTTTTGATTCTTCTTTCTACGGTTGTGGACTATTTTTGCGGCATCTACATTGAGAAAGGAAATACAAAGAAACTTAAATTAATATTTCTGTGGTTAAGTATCTCTACCAATCTAGGAATCTTAATTTTTTTTAAATATTTTGGGTTTTTTATTGAATCCTGGATCAGTTTACTCAATTCTTTAGGATATCAGGCTGTTTCTTACTGGACTATGAATATTGTTCTTCCAGTAGGTATTTCTTTTTATACCTTCCAAACTTTATCTTATACTATAGATGTATATAAAAGGAAAATTCCTGCAGAAAAAGATTTTATAGCTTTTAGTGTCTTTGTTTCTTTCTTTCCTCAATTAGTTGCAGGTCCAATAGAAAGAGCAAAAAGTCTTCTTTCTCAAATTAAAAAAAGGAAAAATTTTAAATATTCCCAGGGAGTATCTGGTCTGCGATTAATTTTGTGGGGGTTTTTTAAAAAGATCGTCATCGCTGATTCTTTAGCTCCTCATGTGGATAGAATATTCTCAAATTATTCCAATCTACACGGGGGTATCCTTTTCCTGGGCGTAATTTATTTTGCTTTTCAAATCTATTGCGATTTTAGCGGATATTCAGATATCGCAATAGGTACTGCGAAATTATTCGGGATCAATCTTATGGTGAATTTTAGATTTCCATACTTTTCAAGGAATATCAGTGAGTTCTGGAGACGTTGGCATATATCTCTTACAACTTGGTTCAGGGATTATCTTTATATTCCTCTCGGTGGATCCAAAATCTCAAAAATAAATAGTGTAAGGAATGTTTTTATTGTTTTTGCAGTAAGTGGACTGTGGCATGGTGCAAATTGGACTTTTTTGATGTGGGGGGTAACACATGCTGTATTTTATCTGCCTTTTTTTTTAACAAAGAAAAATTCCAGATTTTCCAAAATAGTAGCCTGGGAAAGATATCTACCTACTATAAAGGAAGTACTTCAAATAATAACAACATTTTTTATAATTTGTCTTGGTTGGATTTTCTTTAGAAGTGAAACTATTTCTGATGCTTTCCGTTATATTGAAAGAATGGTTTTTGATTTTCATATCCCATATAGTTATCGTTCAGGAATCGAATATGTGGTAATAATAGTAATTTTAGATTGGCTGCTGAGAAAGGATGAAAATGGCGATTTGTCTGTATTGGATGAGATAAACCGTATTTTTAGATGGGTTATATACCTGTTTTTCGGTTTTTGGGTAATGAGCTCTTTTAACACTTACGAAGCCCCTTTCATTTACTTTCAGTTCTAGATGAAACAATTTATAAAACATATTTTTATTTTTTTAGGTTTTGTTTTTTTAGTTCTATCGTTCGAATATTTTATGTCGGGTGTTTATAGGGATTTCAGAAGACCAGGTACAAACTTGTTCTATGATACTTTTTTCTATCCTAATGAAAATGTGTCTTCATATGTATTACAGGAAGATTTATCGAAGAAAGAGCGTAAAACCAATCTTATTACAGATCCTTTTGGTAATAGGAATAGCAGTAATTTTAATAACCTCGACATATTAATCTGTGGGGACTCTTTTTCCAGTTTGGTTATGCTTAAGCAAGACGAGACAATTCAGGCTCATATAAATTCCAAATCAGATTATAAAGCTAATGCTATTAGGATAAAAGGTAGTTTGAGTTTTGCAAATAACCTCAAATATGTATCCGATAGATACCCTAAGCCAAAACTATTAGTGTATGAAATTATAGAAAGAAATATGCACGCTATTTCTGTACCTGATGTAGACTTTTATATTCAATTTGAAAACGAAAGGGAGATTAGAAAAAATATAGTTTTGCATTCTGTCCAAAAATTTCTAAATGAAGGGTTAGATCTTCCATCAGTTGCTAATTTGAAGTACCAGCTACAGCGTATAGATAAACAATACCCGAAATCCAATGGTGGGGAGGGGATTTCTTTTTTTGAGGGTAAGGCTGCTAAAAGATATTCAGATAAAGAATTAGCTAAACTGGCAGAAGATATTGAAAGAATGCAAATGATTTGCAGGAAAATGGACATGGAATTTCTGTTTTTAGCTATTCCGAATAAAGAAACTGTTTTCCATGATTTGCTGTCAATGGAAAAGAAGCCAGATAATTTGTCAAGGCTATTCTCTATATTAAGCCATAAAGAAGTGAACTATTTAAATGCCGAAGAGATATTAACCTCCTCTAAATATAACACATACCTTAAAGGAGACACTCATCTTAGTAATCTCGGTAGTTCTTTGATCTCAGAGGGTATTATACGGTTTTACTCCGAGCTTTAAGTTCGCTTATAGAGTAATTCTTTATTAAAAATATAACTTCTCCTTGTGCAATATAGTATAGAGAAATGTTTTATGTAATTTTCTGGTATGAGCTTTTACAACTATTCTCAAAATATTATTGCTTCTGGAAAAAGGTACAGAAGATGATTCTTAGAATAAAAAGTCTTTTTGCATTTCTACGCTTTATCACGTCATATATTATAAAAAAACTTCTTTATTGCGGTATATGAATTTATAAAGAAAAAACTATCTTTGCACCCTGAAATTTACCTCTTTCAGGTTTAGGGAATTATTAATCAGGCCTGTAGGTTTTTTCATATTTAAATATTAAAACAATAAAGAATTAGATAATGTCTAAAGTCACAGGTAAAGTTGCTCAAATTATTGGTCCTGTAGTTGATGTTTCTTTCGACTCAGAAAATGCTGAACTGCCAAGGATTTACGACTCTTTGGAAATTACAAGAAAAGACGGTTCCATTCTGGTACTGGAAGTTCAATCTCACATTGGTGAAGATACTGTAAGAACTGTTTCCATGGATTCTACAGATGGATTGAGTAGAGGTGTGGAAGTAGTTGCCACAGGATCAGCAATTCAAATGCCGGTTGGTACAGATGTGTACGGCCGTTTGTTCAACGTTATTGGTGACGCCATAGATGGTCTGGGGAATCTGCCAAAAGCAGGAAAAGACGGACTGCCAATTCACCGTGAAGCACCAAAATTTGAAGATTTATCTGTTTCTACAGAAGTTCTATTTACAGGTATAAAAGTGATCGATCTGATTGAGCCTTATTCAAAAGGGGGTAAAATTGGTCTTTTTGGAGGTGCCGGGGTAGGTAAAACCGTACTTATTCAGGAACTTATTAATAACATAGCGAAGGGTCATGGTGGACTTTCTGTATTTGCGGGAGTTGGTGAGAGAACGAGAGAAGGAAACGACCTTTTGAGAGAAATGCTTGAATCTGGTATTATTAAATACGGAGAAGATTTTATGCAATCTATGGAAGAAGGTGGATGGGACCTACAAAAGGTTGATAAAACCGCGATGAAGGATTCTAAAGCAACTTTCGTTTTTGGACAAATGAACGAGCCACCTGGAGCACGTGCGCGTGTTGCTTTATCTGGACTTACCATTGCAGAATATTTCCGTGATGGAGCCGGGGAAGGGCAGGGGAAAGACGTTCTTTTCTTCGTAGATAACATTTTCCGTTTTACACAGGCAGGATCAGAGGTGTCAGCACTTCTTGGACGTATGCCTTCTGCGGTAGGTTATCAGCCAACTCTGGCAACAGAGATGGGTGCGATGCAGGAGCGTATTACTTCAACTAAAAATGGATCCATTACATCTGTACAGGCGGTTTACGTACCTGCAGATGACTTGACAGATCCGGCGCCGGCAACAACGTTTGCCCACCTGGATGCAACAACGGTACTTTCCCGTAAAATTGCCGAGCTGGGTATCTATCCTGCTGTAGATCCATTGGATTCTACTTCGAGGATTCTTACACCAGATATTCTTGGTGACGATCATTATAACTGTGCGCAACGGGTAAAAGAGCTATTACAGCGATACAAAGAATTACAGGATATTATTGCTATTCTTGGGATGGAAGAACTTTCTGAAGAAGATAAGCAGGCAGTATCCCGTGCAAGACGAGTACAGCGTTTCCTTTCACAGCCTTTTCATGTAGCCGAACAGTTTACTGGTTTAAAAGGTGTGTTGGTTGATATTAAAGAAACTATTAAAGGTTTTAATATGATCATGGATGGCGAGTTAGATCACCTTCCGGAAGCCGCTTTTAACCTTAAAGGTACTATTGAAGAAGCTATTGAAGCAGGAGAAAAAATGCTTGCTGAAGCATAAATAGTAATGAGTATAGAGTAGTTAGTGTGAATCTAACTACTCTATACTCAATTCTTACTACTAAAAAAAAAATATGTATTTAGAAATAGTTACTCCTGAGGCAGTGGTTTTTAGTGCTGAAGTGGATGCGGTAAAAGTACCCGGGCACGATGGCGAATTTCAGATGCTTAACAATCACGCACCTATCGTCTCAACCCTTACTAAAGGAGAAGTGAAAATAAATCTCACTGGTTCTTCAACGGAAAAGCTTCACAAGAGTGTCAGAAAATCATCATCAGACTCTAAAGAGCTATTTTATGATATTGATGGAGGGGTTTTAGAGTCAAAAGATAATAAGGTGATTATTTTAGCTGATTAAGTTTTAAAAAATCATTAGAATAAAAGAAGCCTGTTGTGAATCCACAACAGGCTTTTTATTTTTTAAACGTATGTGAGAACCTGGTGCTGAAAATGCCAAATTTCGCCATCCACTTTAAAAGTCGGGCTCAAAATCTCTCATTTTGTTGTTATTCATCTACTTCTGAATATTTTTTTAATCATTTTCACTGTGATTGTAGCCGTTGTGCTCAGTTTTCGGCTCCGAAATATTATTTTATACCGATAATTGCCATTTTGAAGGTTCTCTATTATTCAGAATACTTCAGTAGCAGAAATAGGCTTCCGATTTTTAGTTAGTTATAGTTATACCTTCAAAATGCCAATTACTTGTGTTCAATTAAATAATCATGCATTCTATTCCTCAGGGTTCACTGCTCCTGCACCTTTCAGAAATCTGCATTATCGAATGTTAAAACTAAGTATTTTTCATGGTGAATTCGACGTAGAAAATATTGTTTTGTTCTTTATTTAGCTTGATGATCTTAAAAAGCGTCTACTATCTTACATAATTTGATGAATTTTAAGGAACCTGATGATAATTATACAAAATAAAAGAAGAATTTTCCTATCCATCTAATCCGATTTTTTACAGGTTTAAGTATTTCCATAAAATCGAAAAACTTAAATAATACTACTATATTTGTCTGAACACTGAACTTTTTTTGAAAATATGCTAGCAGCAATACTCTTAGGGTTTATATTTGCTTTTTTTCTAATTTTTGCAGGAAAATTATTCAAGGGAAAATTTTCTGTACTTGCTTCCCTGGTTCCGCTAGGATTATTTATCTATTTCTGCAGATTTATTCCAGCCATTTCCAACGGAGAAGTTATCAGAAGATCCTATGAGTGGGTGCCGTCGTTTGGTGTAAACCTAAGTTTTACCCTGGACGGTCTTTCATTGCTATTCTCATTAATGATTACAGGTATTGGCTTCCTTGTATTCGCCTATACTTCAGCTTATCTCAAGAATCATGAATACCTGGATAGATTTTACGGCTATCTGAGTGCTTTTATGGGAGCGATGCTCGGGCTGGTACTTTCAGATAATGTTATTTCTTTATTTACTTTCTGGGAACTCACGAGTATAAGTTCCTTTTTCCTGATCGGTTTTAATAATACCAATCCCGCATCTAGAAAATCGGCTTTAACAGCATTGGGAATTACCGGAATTGGTGGTTTGTTCCTGCTGCTTGCAGGTTTAGTACTGGGAAATATTTCCGGTACTTATTCAATTTCCGAAATGCTTTCCATGAAGGAGGCTATTGCGGGACATGAATATTATGTTCTTGCAGTTGTTTTTATTTTTGTTGCCGCTTTTACAAAGTCTGCGCAATTTCCTTTTCATTTTTGGCTTCCGGGAGCGATGAAGGCCCCTACACCGGTTTCTACGTATCTCCACTCGGCAACTATGGTGAAAGCTGGAATTTATCTTTTAATGAGATTTACACCGGTTTTGGGGGATCAGGATATCTGGAACACCACCCTTATAATTGTTGGTGCGGTAACTATGGTTTATTCAGCAATACATACACTTTTCAGAACGGATTTGAAGGGAATACTTGCCTACTCCACAATTTCGGCGTTAGGAATCCTTGTCTTTCTGGTCGGGATGGGTACCCGTGACACACTTTTGGCTGCGGCCGTTTTTATCATCGTACACGCATTATACAAAGCGACGTTATTCCTTATCACGGGTATTATTGATCATGAAACAGGCACAAGGGACATAACTGCCTTGTCTGGACTTCGAAAGGTGCTAATGCCGGTAGCTATCGCCGGATTTCTAGCAGCTGTATCCAGTGCCGGGATTCCTCCGAGTATCGGTTTTTTAGGAAAAGAACTTACGTATGAAGGTACTCTTCATTCTGAGACTTTTAACTATATCTTAATCGGTTCTATTGTATTAACTAAGATTCTACTATTCTATGCTGGTTTTGTTGCCGGACTCAAACCCTTTACCGGGAAATTACCGGAAAAGTTTTCCAACCTGCATATGCCAGGGCCCTTAATGTGGGTGCCTCCGGTATTTTTAGCCCTATTGGGGATGACTTTTGGGATTTTCCCCGCGCTTATTCAGGATTCGATCATAAAACCGGCAGTGACTGCTTTGGGGGCCAATGCACAGGATGTCCATCTGGCACTGTGGCATGGCTTTAATACAGCCTTTATTCTAAGTTTGGTTACCATTGTTGTTGGGGCTATTCTATATTTTGTTTTAAAACCTTCAGCTAAACTGGAATCTTTTATTGGTAAATTTGAATCTGTTTCACCAAAAAGTATCTTGGAAAGGATCAACGGAGTTTTTGTCATTTTTTCCAGATTCTGGACCAACACTTTTCAGAATGGTTACCTCCGTAATTATGTCTCTACCATTGTTTTCTTTCTTGTGGTACTGGTAGGATACACTATGATAGGAAATACCAAACTTAATATTGACTACGCGTCCCTTTCAAAAGTCACTTTCTATGAAGCCGCGGTAACGCTGATTCTTATATTCGGAGTTTTTTATACCGTTTTCACGAAATCCAGGCTTGCAGCTGTAGCCGCGATGGGAGTGGTAGGATTGGCAATTTGTCTTTTGTTTGTTTTTTACAGCGCACCAGATCTTGCGATGACGCAATTTTCTATTGATACTTTAACGGTTATTCTGTTTGTATTGGTACTATATAAATTACCGAGATATCTGGAGTTGGCAGATTATAAGGTGAGGATTAAAGATGGGATACTTTCTATTGCTTTTGGCACTGTAGTGGCAATTTTAGCATTGGAAGTTTTATCTGAGCCGGTACATACTGAAGTTGGAGATTTTTACGCGAAAAATGCTTATGTTCTTGCTCATGGAAAGAACGTGGTAAATGTAATTCTGGTAGATTTTAGGGGGTCTGATACTTTTGTAGAAATTTCTGTGCTTGCTATTGCTGCAATTGGAGTTTTTGGTCTGTTGAAGTTGCGATTAAAAAGTTCAGATCGCGTAAAATAAACCTTAAAATAGCTATTTCAAATTAAAAAGAATGAAAACTTTAATATTAAAAACAGCATCAAATTATCTTTTACCGCTACTATTGCTGTTTTCTGTATTTATATTATTACGAGGTCATTACCTTCCCGGAGGAGGTTTTGTGGGTGGTTTAATAGCGGCAATTGCTTTTGTCCTTCATTCCTTTGCCAATGGTTTAAATAATACAAAAAACCTTCTAAGAATACACCCCGGTTTCCTGATGCCCATTGGTCTCGCATTATCTTTTTTAAGCGGAATGACTCCGGTTCTCTTTGCAGACATGCCTTTTATGACAGGTCTTTGGATGCATGGCGATGTTCCGGTGTTGGGTTCTATTGGTTCTGCTTTATTTTTTGATATAGGAGTGTATCTGGTAGTAATTGGAGTTACTCTTACTATAATTTTTACAATATCAGAATCTGCATAAATGGAAATACTTATAGCAATAATAATAGGTGTGCTTTATGCTTCAGGAATTTATATGATCCTGCGGCGTAGCCTGGTAAAGCTTATTATTGGGATTATACTTTTTGGAAATGGAGCTAACCTTTTAATTTTCCTATTAGGAAGGATTACCAAGGGGGCTCCGCCGATAATTCCTGGAGAGTCCGATGTATTTGTGGAAGCATATGCAGATCCCGTTCCCCAGGCGTTAATATTAACTGCTATTGTTATAAGTTTTGGTCTTCAATCTTTTGCTATAATTTTGGTGAGAAGGGCGCACAAGGTAGTTAAAACCGACGATTTAGATGAAATGAACGCAACCGACGAAGATTCATGACACAACAATTAATTATATATCCTTTATTTCTACAGATTCTGCTTGCGATTTTGTTGATGTTCTTTTGGAACAGGATTAATTCTCAGCGCATCATTAGTATTCTAGGAAGTACAATAAATCTGGGAATCTCTATCTGGTTGTTTGCTGCTGTATGGGAACATGGAACTTACACTGTGCAGGCAGGGAATTGGGAAGCTCCATTCGGGATTACATTTGTTGCAGATATGCTTTCGGCTACTCTGGTGCTGTTAACCGGTATTTCAGGATTGGCAGTATCTGTATTTTCTTCGGGTTCCATTATCCCGGACAGGTTGCGGTTTGGGTATTTTCCGATATTTCACTTTTTGTTACTTGGATTAAATGGGGCGTTTTTAACCGGAGATATTTTCAACTTGTATGTATGGTTTGAGATAATAATTATTAGTTCGTTTGTTCTTATAACTATTGGAGGGGAAAAAGCACAATTGGAAGGTGCTGTAAAATATTTCACGATGAATATTCTGGCCTCGATGATCTTTCTTACTGCCATAGCAGTTCTATATGGATTAACCGGAAGCCTCAACATGGCCGATCTCGCAGGTAAAGTTGCTGCAATAGAAAATCGTGGTTTGGTCGAGGTTACTGCTATTTTGTTCCTGATAGGCTTTGGAATAAAAGCAGCCGTTTTTCCGCTGTATTTCTGGTTGCCGGCATCTTATCATACTCCTCCTTCTGCAGTTTCAGCAATTTTTGGTGGTTTGCTTACTAAAGTAGGGGTCTATGCTTTAATCAGGATTTTTACTTTGATTTTTGTTGGAGATGCATTTTTGGATCAAATTTTAGTGGTTATAGCTATACTTACCCTGTTTAGTGGGGGTATTGGAGCGTTGGTTCAGAATAACGTTCGGAAAGTATTTTCGTATCTTATAATTTGCCATATTGGATACATGATTGCGGGTCTGGGAATGTTTACTGAAGTAGCTATAGCAGGAACGATATTCTATTTGATTCACGATATTGTGGTAAAGACAAACCTGTTTATGGTAAGTGGGTTAATCTATAAAATTAAAGGATCAAATAGTATGCGGGCACTGGGCGGCTTTTACGGAGAATATCCCAAACTGAGCCTGCTTATCTTCATTCCGCTGTTTTCCCTGGTGGGAATACCACCGCTGTCGGGATTCTGGCCTAAAATTTCCCTGATTAATGCAGGTTTTACAAACGAAAGCTACTGGACTATTGGCGCTATAATTTTTGCGAGTTTTATTACACTTGTAGTCATAGCGAAACTATGGGCAGAGGTTTTCTGGAAAACACCAGAGGACCGGCCAAGAATTGCCAGCTTTGAATATTTTAATGAAATAAGTAAATTAAGGAAAATTCAATTTATAGTTCCAATTGCATTCCTTAGCTTGGTTTCACTATACATTGGCTTTGGAGCAGAGCATATTCAGTTGCTTTCTTCAAGAATAGCTGAGGAATTAGTAGATAATCAACAGTATATTGATGCTGTTTTAAATAAACAGGAAACACTAAACTAATGAAAGGAAGGTTTGTATCAAACATATTGCTAACCTTTGTGTGGGTGGCCTTAACAGGGAATTTTGCATTTGCCAATTACCTGTTTGGCTTTGTGCTGAGTTTCTTTATCCTTTGGGTGATTACCAGTGCCAACGGAAAAGGCGATTCTAAATATTTTACATTACTTCCTAAGATCATCAGTTTTATCTTCTTCTTTTTCTATGAACTTTTTAAAGCAAACCTGCAGGTCGCATACGAAGTAGTTACACCTGGTTTTAGAATGACGCCGGGAATTGTAAAAGTGCCGCTTACCATACAAACCGACCTGGGGATAACATTCCTGGCTAATATGATATCACTTACACCAGGTACACTGAGTTTAGATGTTTCCAATGATAAAAAGGTTTTGTATGTACACTCTATGTATATAACCGATAGAGAAGAATTTATAAGCGGGATAAAAAACGGTTTTGAAAAACGTATACTCGAAATTTTGCAATGACGCTAACAGAATATTTATATTATATCATCCTACCAATACTGGCATTTTCGGTATTGCTTATTTGTTATAGGTTTTTAAAAGGGCCTACTATTGCAGATAAGATTATCGCCCTGGATGTTCTAATAACCACAGGAATAGGTATTATAGGTGTGTACAGCATTGTTCACGGCAGGTCAACCTTTTTGGATATCGCCATGATCCTTGCCTTAATTGCATTTTTAAGTACAGTGGCTTTTTCTTATTACCTGGAAAAACGAAACAGAAAAAAATGAGTTCAATATTAATTGTAATTTTAGTAACCTTAGGTACCCTTTTCGTACTCTTATCGGCTATTGGGTTGGTTAGAATGCCAGATACCTATATGCGAATTTCTGTAAATACCAAAGCAGCAACCCTTGGTGTGGGACTAATCCTGGTGGGAACAGCAATCTTCTTTAATGATCTGTCTACAACTTCAAGAAGCCTTGTGATTATTCTGTTTGTATTTTTAACCGCGCCGGTAAGTGCGCATCTCATTGGGAGAGCCTCTTATTTTATGGGGGTTAAGATGTGGAAAAATTCAATAGTGGACGATCTGGAAGGAAAATATCAGAAACACTCCCACGTTTTAAAAAGCGAATCTGATGACACACCAGATGATAATGAGAATTATCGCGACAAGGATGATGAATTATTATAATTCTGATTCTTTTTCTTTCTCCTCATCAGACATTAATTTTCTTTCAATAAAGCTGAAACCCAGATTAATCCCCAGCACCAGAACGCTTAAAGCAATAAGCTCTTCAAAAAGTCCAAAGCCAGCCACACAACCAACCGCAGCACTACACCAGGTAGTGGCTGCAGTGGTAAGACCTTTTACATCTTTACCGCGCTGTATAATGGTGCCTGCCCCAATAAAGCCAATACCTACTACTACCTGCCCAAGCACACGGGTTATGTCAACTTCATCATTACCAAGAAATCTTAGTGAAAGTAAAATAAATACGCAGGATCCTACTGCCACAAGGCAATTTGTTCTTAAACCTGCACTTTTACCTTTTACTTCACGCTCCAATCCAATAACTAAACCGGCGACCGCAGCTAATCCTATTCGTAGAGCAAATTCTTGCCAATCCATATCATCAGACTTTTCTAAAGTTGTAATTTTGTTTCATGTCCAGACATCCTTTAAATTTAGAGAAAAGGCTTGAAAATAGAAAGAAAGACGCGGCTTTTCGCACTTTAGGCGAAGCTAATGATCTCGTGGATTTTTCTTCAAATGATTACCTCGAATTTTCTTCTTCTAAAGAAATATTTAATGCTACGGAAGAAATCCTGAAGAGTTACAATCTTTTTAAAAACGGTGCTACAGGTTCAAGATTGCTCTCGGGAAATCACAATTTATATACTGTTACTGAAGATTTTCTGAAGGATTTTTACAAATCTGAAGCTGCACTTATCTTCAATTCTGGATATGATGCCAATATTGGGCTTTTTTCGGTGGTGTCTCAGCGGGGGGATTTTATATTTTATGATGAACTTGTGCACGCTTCCATTCGGGATGGAATAAAAATGAGTAATACCAAATCTTACAGTTTTCGGCATAACGATCTTGAAGACCTTAAGAGGAAAATCAGCAGGCTTGAAATGGCAAATTTTGATATTTTTATTGCTACGGAATCTGTTTTTTCTATGGATGGCGACTCTCCAGACTTAAAATCGCTTTCGAATTATGCTTCGGAAAATAATTTCTTTCTGATTGTAGATGAAGCTCATGCTACAGGCGTTTTTGGACAAAAAGGAGAAGGTTTGGTTCAGGAATTGGAGCTGGAAAACGGCGTTTTTGCCAGAATTGTCACTTTTGGTAAGGGAATGGGCTGTCACGGTGCAGCAATATTAGGTAGTAATACGCTAAAGGATTATCTAATTAACTTTTGCCGGAGTTTTATTTTCACCACTGCCTTGCCACCGCATGCTTTAGCCACTATTTTAAGCGCCTATCAAAATTTGGCAAATATCGGCCTGCAGGATCTTCAGCGGTTAAAAGGTAATATTGAATACTTTAAAGGTCAGCTTAAAATTCAGGATTTGGAAACTTATTTTATTGCCAGCGATTCTGCAATTCAGTCGTGTGTTATTCCGGGTAATACAGAAGTTAAATCAGCTGCTGAAAAGCTTCAAAAGCACGGATTTTCAGTAAAACCAATTCTGTCACCAACAGTGCCCAAAGGAAAGGAAAGATTGCGGTTTTGCCTGCATTCTTTTAATTCCGAAGAAGAGATTCAAAAAGTTATAAAATCACTTTCAGAAATAATATGAAACATAAATATTTTGTCACCGGGATTGGAACCGAAGTAGGAAAAACCATTGCTTCAGCAATTATTACCGAAGCTTTGCAAGCCGATTACTGGAAACCGATCCAGGCGGGAGATTTAGAAAACTCCGACACCCATAAAATCGAAAAACTTATTAGTAATTCCAGAACGGAATTTCATCCAAATTCCTTTGCACTAAAGAAGCCAATGAGTCCGCATGCTGCGGCGGCAATAGATAAGGTTAAAATCACTTCAGAAGAAATTAAGGAGCCGCGGACAGATAATCATCTGGTAATTGAAGGAGCCGGCGGACTTCTGGTGCCGATCAACGACCACGATACAATAGCAGATCTTATTAAACCCGATTACCGGATCATCCTGATTTCCCGGCATTATCTTGGAAGTATTAATCACACGCTTTTAAGCCTGGAGCTTCTTAAAAGTCGCGGACTCGAATGCTTCGGAATAATTTTTAGCGGGGATGAAAATCCAACTTCCGAAGAAATTATAAAGAAGATGGGAAAGGTGCCGATAATTGGAAGAATTGAGCACGAACCTTACTTTGACCGGAATGTGGTAAAGGAGTATGCGGAAATTTTTAAATGTAAATTATAAAGTTTTAGCGAAAGACCTGACAGGTTTTTAAAACCTGTCAGGTCTGAATAAGAAATAATATGGCCGACCTTAAACAAAACATAGAGGAACAAAACCTCTCAGAAAGAGATAAAAAACACCTTTGGCACCCTTTAACGCAGCACAAAATTTCCCCGGAAATGCTGGCGATAGAAAAAGCAAAAGGTGCAAAACTGTATGATGAAGCGGGTAAGGAATATATCGATGGCATTGCCTCCTGGTACACCTGCATGTACGGCCATTGTAACGAATTTATAACTTCACGGGTGGCAGAGCAGATGCAAAAGCTGGATCAGGTGGTTTTTAGCGGATTCACACACCGGCCCGCGGTAGAACTTTCTGAAGCTTTAATGAAGATTTTACCTGCCAATCAGCAGAAATTATTTTTTAACGACAACGGTTCTACAGCAACAGAAATTGGGATAAAAATGGCGTTGCAGTACCATCACAACCAGGGCAACGACCGCAAGGTGATGCTGGCTTTTGAAGATGGTTTTCATGGTGATACTTTTGGCGCAATGTCAGTTTCAGGCCTTTCGGTTTACAACGGTGCTTTTGAAGATCATTTTATAGAAGTGGTGCGCATTCCCACGCCAGACGGCACCAATAATTCTGCAGTTATCGATAAACTAAAAAAGTTGATTTCAGAAAATAATCTTGCCGGGTTTATTTATGAGCCTTTGGTGCAGGGCGCTGCGGCTATGAAAATGTATGATGCAGAAGGTTTGGAACAAATCCTTCAAATATGTAAACAGCATGAAATTATTTGTATTGCAGACGAGGTGATGACGGGTTTTGGAAAGACAGGAAAGTATTTTGCTTCAGATTATCTGGAGGCGCAACCGGATATCGTATGTATGTCCAAAGCACTTACCGCGGGACTTTTGCCAATGGGGCTTACTTCCTGCACCCAGGCAGTTTATGATGCATTTTATTCAGATGATATTGCGAAGGGGCTTTTTCACGGCCATACGTATTCGGCTAATCCGCTCGCTTGTACCGCGGCTTTGGCGGGAATAGAATTGCTTACTTCTAAAGATATTCAGGAAGATATTTCCAGAGTAATAAAGTCGCATCAGGATTTTAATGCAAGGATAAAGGATCATCCAAAAGTCACCAATGCGAGGCAACTCGGAGTGATTTACGCATTTGAGCTGAATGTAAAGATGGAGCGCTATGGAAATCTTCGGAATCAATTATTTAAACATTTTATGGACGGCGGAATCTTCCTGCGACCGCTTGGGAACACGGTTTATATTCTTGCACCTTACATCATTTCTAATGAGGAATTAAACAAAATTTATAGTTCCGTAGAAGAAGTTCTGGAGAAATTCGGAAACTGAAAATTTAACTTTTACGGCTAAAAAATCCTGACTTTCGTATTCTTTTATTTGCTTAATTTATAAGAACGAATTCTGAAAGTTATGATGCATCCCGATACGGAAGTCCGATTTATTAGTGATGAAATAGGTTACGGTGTAGTAGCTAAAAAGTTGATTCCTAAAGGAACAATAACCTGGGTGCAGGACGATTTAGATCATATTTACACGCTCGAAGAGGTGGAGACTATGAGCTCTTTTGCCCGGGAAATGCTTGATAAATATACTTTTAGAAATAGTAAGGGCAATTTTATTTTATGCTGGGACATTTCCAAATATGTGAACCATAGCTTTCGGTCAAACTGTCTTTCTACGGCTTACGATTTTGAAATTGCCATTCGTGATATCCAAAAAGATGAAGAGCTTACTGATGATTATGGATATTTGAATGTAACGGAAGAATTCAAGGCTAAGGATGAAGGAACTTCCCGTACAACTGTGTACCCGGACGATCTTCTTAATTTTCATGAGGACTGGGACCGGCATTTGCAGGAAGCTTTTCTACAGCTAAATAAAATTCCTCAACCTCTTAAAATTTTAATTTCTGTGGAAGTTCAGCAGGAAATAAAGCAGGTTTTAGATGGCGATAGGGAAATGAAGTCTATACTTAATTGCTATTATTCTGGAAAGTAATTAATTCAGTTAAACTTTTTGGCCCAAAATTTAGCAGAAGAAGCCTTAGGGCTTATTTTTGTCTAAAATTCAGGATTTGAAAAAATCGATTTCAATTACTTCAATGGCTTCAGTTTCTCCACTGGGGAAAACTTCAGAAGAAAATTGGGAGAACTATTTAAATCTGAAGCATCACCTTTCAAAAGGTAATTTCGGAGAGAATGAGGCTTATGCGGGTTTTCTTCCGAAGAAACTCGCCGAAGAGGTAGAAAAGTTACGTGCTGAAAATGTCAATTATCGGCATATAGATAAGTCAGTGTTGTTTGCAATCCTTTCCGCAAGGGAAGCAATGAAAAAAGCCGGATGGGAGAATGATAAGAACATTGGGATTAATATTGGAAGTTCACGGGGCGCTACCGAGCTTTTTGAGAAATATCATACATCGTTTCTGGAAAACGGAAAAGGAGAAACACTCGCTTCTCCAACCACGACACTGGGAAATATATCTTCCTGGGTTGGACAGGATCTCGAAACCACAGGCCCGGAGTTTTCCCACAGCGTCACTTGTTCTACCGGACTGCATGCTGTACTGAATGGCATTGCATGGATACAGGCAGAACTATCTGATAAATTCCTGGTGGGAGGCAGTGAAGCAGCTTTAACGCCCTTTACAATGGCGCAGATGAAGGCAATGAAGATTTATGCTTCAGAAGATTTGGATTATCCGTGCCAGGCACTTAATATGGATAAATCCCGGAATTCTATGGTGCTTGGTGAAGGTGCAGCAATGATTTGCATGGAAGCGGGCAATGCTGCAAATGCAATTGCACAAATCACCGGAATGGGCTATGCGACCGAGAAACTGAAACACAGCGTTTCAATTTCGGCAAACGGAGAATGTATGCAGGATTCCATGAAAATGGCCATGGCAGGAAAAGATCCTTCAGATATTGATGTTGTGGTGACCCATACACCGGGAACTATAAAAGGAGATTTAGCCGAAATAAATGCAATTAAGGAAGTTTTTGGAAAGGAACTGCCGGCGATTACCTGTAACAAATGGAAGATAGGGCATACTTTCGCGGCATCTGGAAACCTGAGTCTTGAAATGGCCATTTTGATGCTTCAGCACCAGCAATTTCTTCCGGTTCCTTTTTCAGAATTTGATAAAGTTCCGCAGAAACTGGAAAATATACTTGTAAATGCTGTGGGTTTTGGGGGCAACGCGGTTTCAATATTGGTAAGTAGGTAAACTGGGGCAAACCGGAGAGAAAATATTTGAAGGTCTAAAGCATTTTCACCTGAAGCCTGGATGTGCTAAATCTCACTTAGTGAGTAAATCTCAAATTCTTTAGCAGAGGAAGGCTAATAAACTTCAGTTTTAGTTATTTTTGAATACAAATTAAATTTTCATGGCTACAAAACACGACTGGACCAGGGAGGAAATCCTTAAGATATATAATAAACCTTTGATGGAGCTACTTTATGAAGCGGCTACTATCCACAGGCAACATCACGATCCTAATACAGTTCAGGTTTCAACATTATTGTCTATAAAAACCGGAGGCTGCCCCGAAGATTGCGGATACTGTCCCCAGGCAGCAAGATATCATACAGATCTGGAAGGAAACGACCTTATGAGTGTAAACCAGGTAAAGGCGCAGGCACTAAGGGCTAAAGCAGCCGGGAGTTCCCGTGTTTGTATGGGTGCGGCATGGAGAAATGTGAAAGACGGGGAAGAGTTTGACGATGTGCTGGAAATGGTGCGCACCATCAACAAACTGGAAATGGAGGTTTGCTGTACGTTGGGAATGCTTACAGAGAACCAGGCGCAGCGTCTTGCAGAGGCAGGACTTTACGCTTATAACCATAATTTGGATACTTCAGAAGATTATTATAAAGAGGTGATTTCCACCAGGGGTTTTGATGACAGGTTAAAAACCATCGATAATGTTAGAAAAACGAATGTAACCGTTTGTAGCGGCGGAATTATTGGAATGGGGGAAAGTGCAGAAGACCGTGCAGGAATGCTGGTAGCGCTTTCTACTTTGAATCCGCAACCGGAATCGGTACCAATCAATGCGCTTGTTCCTGTAGAAGGAACTCCAATGGAAGAGCAGGAGCCTGTTTCGATATGGGAAATGGTGCGAATGGTGGCGACTGCAAGAATTGTAATGCCGGAAACACAAGTTAGATTATCTGCCGGAAGAACCCAAATGAGCAGGGAAGGGCAGGCAATGTGCTTTTTTGCAGGGGCAAACTCGATTTTTGCCGGTGATAAGCTTCTTACCACACCAAATCCAGATGTAAGTGAAGATATGGAGATGTTCAAGGCATTAGGATTAAATCCGCAGAAGGCTTTTGAGAAAAAAGAGCAGCCAAAAAGCGTAGATGCTGAACATTCGCAGTATAAAAACCTTGGGGAAAAGCCAAAATGGTCAAGACCCGGTCATAAAATTGAAAGAAACCTTCAGGCCCAGGAGAAACGTAAGACTAAAGCATGATAATTGCCATTTTGGAGCATGCACTAATTTTTAGCAATTCCATAACCGAGAAAATCAGTAAGATAAAAGAGGGAATTTTTATATAATTTTCCTCTTTTTTTTCTTCAGATCTAACTGAATTTACGCTTCTTTTTCTAAGAATTAACCTCCTTTTATATAAAAATAGAAGTTTATCATTAAATTTGCACGCACTTTCGAAGGGGTGCATTAAAACTTTCCTTTTACTTCGGAAGAGAGCATTTAGAAGAGTGAAACCGGAACAGCAGAACTATAACCAATACGCATAAGTATAGAAATTAACTGATGATGAGCGATGGCCTACAACTTGCGGAAATTCCAAGGGAAAAGCGAATTTCTAAAGCTGATTTTCTTAAAAAATACGTGCGCCCTCAAAAGCCGGTAGTGATTGAGCAGCTTATAGAAGACTGGCCGGCCTATGAAAAATGGAATCTTGAATATATAGATGAAGTTGCGGGAGATAAAATTGTGCCGCTTTACGACGACAGGCCAATATCTTCGGAATACAAGTTTAATGAGCCGCATACGAAAATGAAAATGTCCGAGTACATTAAGTTGTTGAAATCAGGGCCCACAAATTATCGTATTTTTCTTTACCACATGCTCAAGGAAGTGCCGTCACTTCAGAAGGATTTCTGGTTTCCAGATTTGGGAGTACGGTTTTTAAAACAGCTTCCAACATTGTTTTTCGGAGGAGAGAATTCGAAGGTTTTTATGCACTATGATATCGATTTTGCAAATATTCTTCATTTTCATTTCCACGGAAAGAAACAATGTATCCTATTTCCTCCTTCAGAAAGCCAATACCTTTATAAAGTGCCACATGCACTTATTTCCCGGCAGGATATAGATTTTGTAAACCCAGATTTTGAAAAATTTCCGGCGCTGAAAAAAGCAAAAGGTTATATAACCGAATTAAATCACGGGGAAGCATTATATATGCCGGAAGGTTACTGGCACCAAATGACCTACTTAACTGCCGGCTTTTCTATGAGCCTGCGAGCCACACCAAGGAGTGTAACTAACTTCTCCAAGGCTGTCTATAATGTTTTTTTTATGCGCCATTTTGATAACTACATGCGCAAATGGAAAGGACAGAAGTGGATCGATTATAAGAATGAGCAGGCCATTAAAAAGACTCACCAGAAGAACAAAATTTAGCGGTAGGATTTTTCTGCACAAAAGGCATTTTTTAAAGTTTTCGAATTGTAAGACCAGGGATCAAGGTTTGCTTGCATACGTTAAACCTTGCTTAAGCAATGCCTAAAACTATCAGTAGATATTTTTATTTACTCCGGATTTTGGTGAACTTCATGAATAATAAAAAATCCAAGATATGAGTAAAGAGAAAAATAAGGAAATTCAAAAGAAATTTGGTGAGGCTGTAAATTCCGGGGACTTGGAAAATCTAAGGAACCTTGTAGCAGATGATGTTAAGGATCATGATCCTGCGCCAAATCAGGGACCCGGTCCACAAGGATATATCGACTTTTTTACGATGATGAGAAATGCTTTTCCCGATATGAAAACAGAAGTAGAGCAGTTAGTGGCCGATGAGGATAACGTCTCTTTTGCGTATACCTTAACAGGAACGCATAAAGGTGATTTTATGGGAGTTGCCGGTACCGGAAAATCCATTAAAGCACGAGGAATGCAAATTAGCAGGTTCGAAAATGGAAAAATGGTAGAGCGATGGGGAAGTAGCGATGAACTGGGAATTCTTAAACAAATAGGCGTAGAGCCAGTTTAAACATATAGAAATTAATTGATGTAATCATCAGTAATTTCATAAACAAGACTCGCCTCATAGCCTCTGCGGAGTAAGTGATCGGCGAGTTTTTTCTTTTTTTTAAAGGTATTGGGTTCCTTTATGAGCTTCGATTTCTTTTCGGCTACTTCATGTAGCGTAGAGAGGTAGTCTTTTTCCTCAATTTCAGTAAGGGCGAGTTTTATTATGGGATTAGAAATATCCTTCAGTTTGAGTTCCTGGTTTATCTTTACCCTTCCCCATTTTTTTATTCTGAATTTTCCGCGTACAAAACTTCTGGCAAAGCGTTCTTCATTTAAAAAATTATCCTGCATTAACTTAATGATGATTTGTTCCTGGGCTGCAGGAATCATATTCATTTCCTTCAGTTTTTCTTCTACTTCCTTATGTGACCGGTCGCGATAGGCACAAAACTGCATCAGTTTAACAGTAGCTTCTTTAACCGTGTAGGATTTATGTGTTTTATTCAAAGTTGAAATATTTGAAAGTTCAAAAGTAGAAAGAATAAAATATTTTCACCACACAGAAATCGACTGCAGGAAAGAATTCAGAAAAAATTTGAGAAGAGAAGAAATAGAGAAACAAAAAACGCCTCCCGAACTAACGAAAGGCGTTTCTGAAATTATATGATTACTTTCCCGTCTTTATCGTGAAAGTGGTATTCTAAATACGTGTAAGCGTCTCTAGGTAAAATTTTCACCCAACGTTTATGGTCCATAAACCATTGCGATCGGGGAGATGGAAAGCCTTTGGTTAAAAAGGCTGCAATAAATGGATGCGCACTTAAAGTAATCTTTTTGTGATCCTTCTTAAGTAACTTTTCAAAATCGGCCTTTATCTTGTTTATTAAAATGATTGGTGCCTCAATTTCACCAGTTCCACCGTTAGGATTTACCTCACGTGTTTTAATATTCATTTCGGGCCTTACGCGTTGTCTTGTAATTTGAATCAATCCAAATTTACTCGGTGGCAAAATTTTATGTTTTGCTCTGTCATCACTCATTTCGTTACGCAGATGGTCGAAGAGCTTCTTGCGATTTTCAGCTTTATTCATATCGATAAAGTCTACTACAATAATTCCTCCCATGTCACGAAGTCGTAACTGGCGGGCTATTTCGGTAGCACTTATCATATTCACCTCGAGTGCGGTATCTTCCTGGTTTCGTGATTTGTTGGACCGGTTTCCACTATTCACGTCTATAACGTGCATGGCTTCGGTATGTTCTATAACCAGATAGGCGCCTTTACTCATGGAGACGGTGCGCCCAAAAGAAGTTTTTATTTGTCTTTCGATACCGTATTTTTCAAAGATTGGTACATTGGATTGGTACAATTTTACAATTGATTCTTTTTCTGGGACGATCTCGCCCACATAATCTTTAATTTGCGTATAAAGCGCTTCTTCATCTACTATAATAGAAGTAAAGCTATCGTTAAAGATATCTCTTAACAGGGAAGAAGCCCTGTTTAATTCTCCTAATACTTTTGACGGATGATTCGGTTTATACAATTTTTTACACATTGCTGTCCAGCGCCCCATTAAATTTTGGAGATCTCTGTCCAGTTCTGCTACTTTTTTGCCTTCGGCTACGGTTCTTACAATAACACCAAACCCTTTAGGTTTAATGCTCTTAACCAATCTTTTTAATCGTTCTTTTTCTTCCTTGCTTTCGATTTTTTGTGAAACCGAAACCCGGTTGGAAAAAGGGACCAGCACTATATAACGTCCCGGGAGGGAAAGCTCTGAGCTTAACCTGGGACCTTTAGTGGAGATTGGTTCTTTTACTACCTGAACCAGTAGCGACTGATTTGATTTTAAGACATCGGTAATACTACCGTCTTTGTCTATGTCTTTTTCAAAAGAAAAATTCTGTAAAGAATAATCCTTCAGTTTACCTGTGCTTACACGTTTTATGAACTTAAGCAAAGAAGATACTTGAGGACCCAGATCGTGATAGTGTAAAAAACCATCTTTTTCATAACCAACATTTACAAATGCGGCATTTAGACCGGGGACAGCTTTTCTAATTTTGGCGATAAGTATATCACCAACATTAAATTTGTTGTCATCTTCTTCTTTGTTGAGTTCAATAAGTTTTCCATCTTTTGTTAAGGCAAAATCTACAGCAGAGGATTCGGACCGGATAATTAATTCTTTGTCCACTCTTTTAGATTTTAATCTATACCTGCCAAAGCAGACACAGATGGATTAAACATTATTTTCTCACAGGGTTTTCAATCCTGAAGAAACTAAAACCACAAGGGCCTAAGTTTCGATTTCAATGAACGTTTTAAAATAAAAAAAGTAGTTTTAGAACTACTTTTTCTTGTGACGGTTAGCTCTTCTTCTTTTTTTACGCTTGTGCGTGGCTACCTTATGTCTTTTTCTTTTTTTACCACTTGGCATAGTGTTTACTTTTTAATTAATAATTCTTTGTTGGTTTCTGTTTCCAATTAGAAACAGTTATTCTTTCACCTCTACATTACTTTTAACACCTTCTACAAAAATCTTTGCAGGTTTAAAAGCAGGAATGTTATGAGCTGGTATTTTAATAGTAGTGTTCTTAGAAATATTTCTTCCGGTTTTCTCTGCTCTTGTCTTAACAACAAAGCTTCCAAAACCTCTCAAATATACATTATCTCCACTTTCCAGGGAAGTTTTAACTTCTTCCATAAAGGATTCAATAGTAGCCTGAACATCTCCTTTTTCCATTCCTAATTTTTCTGAAATGTTTGCTACGATATCTGCTTTCGTCATTTTCGTGCTATTTTATAATTGGGGTTTGAATTTTCAAGGGGGCAAATATAAGAATTATATCTTCAATATTTCAAGCCTAATACATTAAATAATAACGGAATAAAGATTTTATATTGCAGGCAGATGATTTGATGTATGGAATTTTCCAAGATATTGATTAACTGGTATTTACAAAATAAGCGAGAGTTGCCATGGCGTAAAACGAATGACCCATTTAAGATTTGGCTGAGTGAGATTATGCTGCAACAGACACGGGTGGAGCAAGGAATGCCGTACTATTTTCGGTTTATTGTAGCTTTTCCTACCGTTTTTGATCTTGCTGCAGCTTCCCAACAGGAAGTTTTGAAGTTGTGGCAGGGTCTTGGGTATTATTCGAGAGCCAGGAATTTACACGACACAGCAAAATACGTTTCAAATGAATTGGGAGGGAAATTTCCCGACAGCTATAAAGGTCTTCTTAAGTTAAAGGGAATTGGCGATTATACCGCCAGTGCAATTGCTTCTATTTGTTATGATGAGCCGGTGGCAGTGGTAGATGGAAACGTTTACCGGGTCCTGGCTAGATATTTTGGCAGTGCTACGCCGATAAATTCTTCCGAAGGCATTAAAGAATTTAAGGCTCTGGCTACTGAATTGCTGGACAGAGATAATCCTTCAGCTTTTAACCAGGCTTTAATGGAGTTTGGGGCGCTGCAATGCAAACCTAAGAATCCTTTATGCGTTACTTGTCCTTTTAATAATAGTTGTCTTGCATTAAGGGATAACAGGATTTCAGAATTACCTGTAAAGCTGAAAAAGGGCAAAATCAGGCATCGGTATTTTAATTACCTGGTTTTCAATTCCGAAGAGAATACAACGCTTCTGCACCAAAGAAAGGGGAAGGGGATTTGGAACGGCTTGTATGAGTTTCCGTTAATTGAAACAGAAAAGCAGCTGACTGCAGCAGAATTTCTTTCTGAAGAAGAATTGCAGCAAAAAGTGGGTGCAAATGCTGTTGTTAGATTATATAATGAAAAGCCTGTAGTGCATAAATTATCCCATCAGCATATTTATGCACGTTTTTGGATAATTGAGCCGCAGAAAGTATTTGAAAATGCTATTCCTATATCGAAAATTGCCAAATATCCGGTTCCGGTTTTGATTCAGAATTTCCTTAATGAATATGAGCCTGCTGACTACTGAAGAAAATTTCTTTAAATTTTATAACTTTTACATTATTAAGCCGCTGAATTTTTCAGTATTTTACATTATAATTGAAAACTTACATTTTTAAAAATAGAAAGTAATGACAGGAACACTTAACAAAGTAATGCTCATTGGGCATACAGGAGATGATGTAAAAATGCATTATTTTGAAGGTGGTGGCGTTATTGGCCGTTTTCCCCTGGCAACAAACGAAAGTTACACCAACAGGACCACCGGGGAAAAGGTAAGTAATACGGAATGGCACAATGTTGTGGTACGGAATAAGGCTGCAGAAATTTGTGAGAAATACCTTAAGAAAGGAGATAAAGTTTATGTAGAAGGTCGCATAAAAACCCGTAAGTGGCAGGATGAGCAGGGAAATGAAAGATATTCTACTGAAGTCCAGTGTACTGATTTTACTTTTCTTACTCCTAAAGGTGAAAGTAGTTCAGAAAGTCATTCGCAAAATTCACCTATTTCAGAAACAAAAAGCCAGTCAAAAAATGATAACTTTGCAAATCAACCGATTGGTCAAAACGAAGAGGAAGACGATTTGCCATTCTAGAGTTTAACTAAAACATTTGCCTTTGGATCCGGAACCTCCCAGTTTGCTATTGCTTTGGGCCGCTTTCGACATAACCGATGTAATAAGTATTTTAATCTTATTACTGCTATTGCTATGTTCTGCGCTAATTTCTGGGGCAGAAGTTGCATTCTTTTCCCTTACCCCGTCTAACTTTGTTACAGAAGATGGGAAAAGAACAAAGACACAGGAAATCGTTATCAAGCTTCTGGATAAGCCCAAGAAGTTGTTAGCTACAATTCTGGTGGCAAATAATTTTATAAATATTGCCATAGTTCTACTTTTTGATTCCCTTGTGACAGAGATGTTTGGAGAGACAAATATGGAGTTTTTGGGAATTGATTTCAGGTTAATAGTAGAAGTGGGCCTTGTTACTTTTCTTATTTTGTTATTCGGGGAAATACTTCCAAAGGTCTATGCCAGCAGGAATAATGTGAAGTTTTCAAATAGTATGGCATATCCAATCAATGTTTTGGATACCGTTTTTTCTCCGCTTAGTACTCCAATGCGCGCGGTAACTTTGTATATTCAGGATAAATTTGGAAGAAAAAGATCTTTTATCAGTATAGATCACCTGTCCCAGGCGCTGGAGTTAACCAGTGAAGAGGATACTACCAGAGAAGAACAGAAGATTTTGAAAGGGATTGTATCTTTCGGAAATACCGATACCAAGCAGGTTATGCGTCCCAGGATGGATATTTTTGCCTTAAATGAAGGTGATACTTACAAAGAAATAATACCTGCAATTATTGAAAATGGCTATTCAAGAATTCCGGTATATAAGGAGAACATAGATAATGTTTCCGGAATTTTGTACGTGAAGGATCTGCTGCCATACTTAAACGAGCAGGAGTTTGAATGGACAAGTTTATTAAGAGAACCTTATTTTGTGCCGGAAAATAAGAAGCTGGATGATCTTTTGAATGATTTCCAAAGTAAAAGGAATCACCTGGCGATAGTGGTGGATGAGTATGGGGGGACTAGTGGTTTAATTTCCCTGGAAGATATTATAGAGGAAATTGTTGGAGATATAAGTGATGAATTTGATGATGAGGACTTGATTTATTCTAAACTGGATGAAAATAATTTTATTTTTGAAGGAAAAACATCCTTAAAAGATTTTTATAAGATCATAAGACTTGAAGATCCAACTGCTTTTGAAGAGCAAAGGGGAGAAGCTGAAACACTGGCCGGCTTCTTGCTGGAAATTTCCGGCGGTTTCCCCAAAAAAAATGATGAAATTATCTTCCTTAATTACACTTTTAAAGTAGAAGTGATTGACGACAGGCGCATTAAGCAAATAAAACTTAATATAGCACCGGTATGAAATTAAGGAAAATTTTGTTCCTAATATTCCCGGTGCTCATCTTTGCATGTGCCGATGATCCAAAACCAAAACCGAAAGGTTTTCTGGCACTGGAATATCCAGAACCGGAATATTCCCGCCTTGACATCAATTGCCCCTTTTCCTTTGAAAAAAATGATATTGCCACGCTGGCTCCTGCCCGTGTAGATAATCCATGTTGGTTGAACCTCGAATATGGGTTAATGAATGGGTCTATTTATCTTACTTATCAAGAGGTGAACAATAATCTTGATTCTCTACTTAGAGACGCTCAAAAATTACCATTACAGCACACTATTAAGGCCGATGCCATTGAAGGTGATATTTATACAAATGATATCCGTAGTGCCTATGGGATGTTTTATGAAGTATCAGGAAATGCAGCCTCACAGGCTCAATTTTATGTAACAGATAGTACAAACCATTTCTTGACAGGTTCGGTATACTTTAATAGTCTGCCAAATTATGATTCGATTGCACCTGCGGCAGATTATCTTAAAAGAGACATTCGCTATCTTATGGAAAGCCTGGAGTGGAAATAAATTCTGGTCTTTTTCTTTAAATCCCATAGGAATATCGTTTTATCACCTTTAAAAAATCGATATGCCTGTAAATTTTAAATTGATCTGTCTTATTTGCTTTCTTTGGTTTAGGATATTTTCCTTTATTCTAATTAAGAAGGGTCTCATAGGTCTTTTTACAATTGCTGCAGGATTTTATGCTATAAGTATAAATATTCTGAAGATGTATATGTATGGTATTTCAGCTTAAGGAATAGCTGCAGGTTTTCGTGCTTCTTTTTCCGGCTCTGGAAATTTTTTACTTCTCCGGCTTCTTAAGTATTACCTTCAGTGAAGTGGCTAATTGTCGATATTGGGCAATTTTAACACTGGGCTGGGGCCATGGATGGGGAGCTTTTTTATTTCTGGATGCTTTTTCTCTGCGTTTATTATTCTTATTGCTGCATTCATTTTAAATCAAACCAAAAGTATCTAAAACAGGGGTGAAAAGGATGATCGTTAAAACAAAAGAGCCGGTTTCCCTGAGAAAACCGGCTCTTTTAACATTAATAAAATTCTATTCCTGGAAATCAGTTTCGCTAATTCCTTCATTAATAAGGATTTCAATTACATCAAATTCAAATGTCTGCGGGCCTGCGGCCTGGGTCATCTTAAAAGGAAATTTCACTCCTTCCACTTCCTGATAATCGCTGTATCCTGTTGGGATGGTCATTGTTTGTCCCGCCTGGGAAACTGTCTGCACAGTTTGTATTTTTAATCCACTGTCTACGCTGTAGTAGGCTTTATTATTGTCAGTTAAAGCCACAACATAAGCATCAACGCCTTCAACAGTCTCAATTCCTTCTAAAGTTGCGTCTCCTGCTTCCAGTTCAGGAAAGGGGTTGGCGTCTACTTTAGCAGCTGTGATCTGCTCTTCGCTGTAAGGAATTTTTTGTCCCTGTGCCACAACAAATCCTGCTGTACCATCAAATACCTGCTTGCTCATTACATTTCCACCAACAGATACTTCCTGATTCAATTTACCATCCATAGTTCTTTTTAGAACCAGGTTTAAAGTCATTCCCTGCACAGAAGCTTCAGCTTTCATAACTACACTTTCAACTTCTTCTACAGCATCACGACCACCAATGGCTTCAATATAATCTGCGTAAACCTTTTCTACAGTTACTGAAGCATCAACTTCTTTAGCCTGAGGTTTTTCGACTTCTTCACCAAGTTTATTGTAATACTTAACCGGGATTGTTTTTCCTTCAAAGTCAATTTTTTCGAGGTTTTCACCAATTTCTGAAGCTTTACCGGCAACTACAATTCTCATATTATCGGTTTGATAGTATTTATTGGCCACACGTTGTATATCTTCTGCAGTAACAGCATTGATGTTTTGAAGAAAAGTTTCGTAGAAGTCTTCAGAAAGATCATTAGTTTTTATATCGAGAGCGTAATTTGCAATAGTAGATGGTTGCTCAAGATCCAGTACAAAATCACCTGCAAATTTACTCTTCGCGTTTTCCAGCATTTCGGCATCTACAGGTTCGGTTTTAATCCTTCTAATCTCTTTTAAAGATTCTACAATTGCGCTATCGGTTACTGCATTTCTTACACTGGCCTGGGCAACAAATCTTGAAGCATACTTATCGGCTCCGGTGCTTGTTCTTGCTCCATAGGTATAGCCTTTGTCCTCCCTGAGGTTCATGTTAAGGTAACTGCCAAAACTACCACCAAGAATTTGGTTTGCAACCAAAACCGGAAAGTAATCTTCATCAGACATTTTAAGGTCAATAGTGTTTTGAAGTCTCAGCTCACTCTGTACTGCGTTTGGCATATCCACCAGGTTGATCTGTGTTTCATTCGCGTTGGTAACCTGAGGTAAATCCTGCTCATTTGGGGCGCCGGCTTCCCAGCTTCCAAAGTGCTTCTCGGCAAGTTCTTTTACTTCAGCGGTTTCAATATCACCAACAACCACAAGGTAAGCATTGGCAGGTTTAAAGTAGCTGTCATAAAAACTTTCCACATCTTCTAAAGAAACTTTTTCAGTATTTTCTACGGTGGCAAATTCCCCGTAAGGGTGATTAGCTCCATAAGCTAAAGCTGCGCTTACGCGGCTGGCAATGGAACCAACATCCTTGTTAACAGATTTTAAGCTTTCAATTTGTTTGTTTTTTTCAGCTTCAAATTCTTCCTGTGTGAACTTTGGTTGTAAAGCTCCTTCCGCCATTAACTCCATTACCCGTGGGAAAAATTTTGAAAGGGAGCGTGCGTAAACACTTTCTGATCCAAAACTGATATCAGCACCTAAAAAGTCTATTTCTTCATTAAATTCATCTTTAGACATATTCTCTGTTCCTGTTCCTAATAAAGAAGAAACAAGGGTAGAGGTGGCTGGTTTTTCTTCGGCGTGAGGTTTGTTATCAATGATTAGGGAAGCAGAAACCCTTGGCAACTTGTGGTTCTCTACCACTAGCACCTTTAAACCATTGTCTAATGTAAATTCATCTGGCTGTCCAAGGTTGATTTTTGGTGCCGGTCCTGGTTCAGGTTGTTTAGAACGGTCTACCTGCGCAATTGTCGCTGTGGTCAAAAAGCAGGCTATAAATAATGTGAGAATATTAAATTTCATTCTATAATTTTTTTAAAGTTATTCCTTTTCACTTTCCGGAAGGTAATCCAATTCTAAACGTTGGTTCTCATTTAGATATTCATTAGCGACCCTTTTAATGTCTTCTCTCGTGATATCCCTATAGATATCAATTTCCTTATTGATGAGGTCGGTGTCGCCGTAAAGAACATTATAAGTGGCAAGTGAAGATGCGATTCCCTGAATGCTGCTATTTGAATTTACAAAACGATTTTCAAATTTATTCTGAAGTTTTTCATACTCCTTTTCTGAAATTAACTCGTTTTGAAGTTTTTCAATTTCTTCATCCATAGAAGAGGCAAGCGTGCCTAACGGAGTTTCTCCTAAAGCAAGAGCACCCATTACATACGTGCCATAATCTTCCTGAGACCTGGGGAAAGCCAGTACCTGAAGTGCCGTTTTTTCTTCGTCAACCATTTTTTTGTACATCCTGGAGCTTCTGCCATCTGTAAGAATAGAAGAAATCATATCTAAAACGTAAGCATCTTTTTCTACCATAGAAGGTGTACGGTAGACAAAAAGTTTTGCAGGGATTTGAATGTTGCTATCGTATTCTGTAGCCGTAATCGTTTCAGCAATAGGTTCTTCTTCAATTGAAACCCGTTCTACTTCATTTCCTTTTGGAATTTCCGCGAAATAATTTTCAATCATTTCTTTAGTTTCTTCGATTTCAATATCTCCGGCAACAACTAAAGTTGCGTTGTTTGGTCCGTAATATTTATCAAAGAAGGCCCTGAATTCCTCAAGTTCGGCTGCATCAAGATCTTCCATGGTGCCAATTACAGAATTTTTGTAAGGATGCTTATCAAAAACGTATTTGTTGATTCCGGTAGAGTAGATAATCTTACCGTAAGGTGCGTTATCTATACGGGAGCGTTTTTCCTCTTTTACTACTTCATTTTGAGTTTCCACACCAATCTCATTTATAACCGGGTGAAGCATTCTTTCAGATTCCATCCATAGGCCAAGCTCCAGGTTATTAGAAGGGAATGTTTCATAATAATAAGTTCGATCCTGTGTAGTATTGGCATTATTACTACCGCCATTAGCAGCGACAATGTCAAACCATTTCCCGCGTTCAATGTTCTCGGTACCTTCAAATAAAAGATGCTCAAAGAAATGAGCAAAGCCAGAACGACCTGCTTCTTCGTCTTTAGCACCTACGTGGTACATCACTCCAACCGTAACGACCGGAGCTGTATTGTCTTGATGTAAAATTACATGTAATCCATTGTCCAGGTCATATTCGGTATACTCTACCTCCTGTCCAATTGCACAGACCCCCAAAAAGAGGGCGATGGCGGTGGTTTTAATCTTGTGGATCATTTTTAAGTGGTTTTTTTATTAATGTCTAAATATAAGTAATTGAAAAGCTTAATTTGTTACAGCAAAAAGAGTTTTATTGAAAACGCCCTATTTTATTGGCCTCGGAAGGAAAATTAACACGCTATTAAGGCAAAAAATGCAAGTTTTTTCTCAAATTTACTTAGGTAAAATTAAATAATCATGAATAAGATAAGTACTCCAGTAAAATACGGGCTCGGTATTGCAGCCGCTTTAATTATATATTTTTTGATTTTGTCCATTTTTGGACTTCATCAATATCCGGCTTTTAGTATTTTTAATATGGTAATTCTCGGGGCAGGACTTTATTTTGCTATTACAGGATATAAAAAGGAAGCGGGCGCCAAGTTTAAATTTCAGCAAGGATTCAAGGTGGGTATAACTGCCGGATTTCTTGCTACCGCTATATTTACAGTCTTTTTTCTGGTTTATGCTACAGAGATTGACCAGGATTTTATGGTGGAGTCTATGCCAGTGTGGGTGACCGATTGGTCTTCTACTGTAGGTTTTTTATTGGTAGGGGTCGCATTAGCCGGTTTTGCCAGTACTCTGGTTCTTACTTTTGCCTGGGTGCAATTGAATAAGGTTTCCAGGAATACAGAAGAAGGTAAAGAACATACACTGTAAATTAAGATGTAAAATTGAGAAAGACTTTGTCAATTAATTATTTAGGAGTATATTTGCACCCGCTTTAAATAAGCACAATTATCTTTAAATAATTAACAAAATACGCTATGTACGCAATTGTAGAGATAGCAGGGCAGCAATTTAAAATTGCAAAAGACCAGAAAGTATTTGTAAACCGTTTGCCAGGAGAAGAAGGAGACAGTGTTTCTTTTGATAAAGTTCTTCTTATCGGTGATGGTGAATTTATTACTTTAGGCGCCCCGGCTATAGAAGATGCTCTCGTTGGAGCAAAAATTACCCGTCACTTAAAAGGGGACAAGGTTATTGTTTTCAAGAAGAAAAGACGTAAGGGTTACCGTGTAAAGAATGGACACCGTCAATCTTTAACAGAAATTCAAATTGAGGATATTACCATAAACGGTCAGAAAAAATCTTCTTCTTCGGAAAAAACTGAAAAGAAAGAAGAGGCTAAAGCTAAGTCTGGCAATCAAACTGAAGATTTAAACAACTATACAGTTGTTGAATTGAGAGAAATGGCTAAAGACAAAGGTGTTGAAGGATACTCTTCAATGAAGAAAGCAGAGTTGGTGGCTGCATTAAGCTAATTTTAATAATATACTAAAACTTATATAAGATGGCTCACAAAAAAGGAGTTGGTAGTTCCAAGAACGGTAGAGAATCAGAATCAAAACGTTTAGGCGTGAAGATCTTTGGAGGACAAGCTGCCGTAGCCGGAAATATCATTGTAAGACAAAGAGGTACTGCGCACAATCCAGGTGAGAATGTGTATGCAGGAAAGGATCATACTTTACATGCCAGAGTAGATGGCCTTGTGAAATTCACAAAAAGGAGAGACAATAAATCTTACGTTTCTATTGAACCGTTTGAAGCATAATTAGATTTCTTTTTGAATAAAAAAAGCCTTCAGTCAAACTGAAGGCTTTTTTTATATCTTTTTTTGAAAACCGAAAACTTACCATACAATTTACAGTACCGCTGACGGCGGAGAAATCGTTATTATTAAAATCTGCCGATATAGGAGGTGTACCGTATAACTCCTTTGGGTGAAACTATCAATTCTTTAGCTGGCATAGCCGCATCGGGAAATAAAGGTGTGGAAGTAGAGCTTTAGGAAACAACAGGGGAGGGGACAATGCAGATTTTTGCTGATACCGGCTTCCTTGATCCCTCAGTAACTTCTAATAAGCCTTTCTGAATATATCTACTTTCTGTTGATATTTCTGAGGTTAATCATTTTTAGATTTCGCGAATCTGCGGAATTCTTTCATCTACAAACTTTAACGCTAAACCTTCGGTGCCCATGAGATCAAACAGATCGAGAGCCCTTCTCATTGTTTGCTCTTCTTCAGCTTGTTCGGAGACAAACCACTGTAGAAAATTTTCAGTATTAAGATCCTGCACTTTACGGCATTTATAAACAATGTTGTGGATGGACTTAGTAATAGTAATTTCCTGATCCAGGGCAATTTCAAAAACTTCCTGCAAAGAATTATAGTCGTGATCTATTCCCTGAATTTCCGGAGAATACGCAGTACCTCCATTATCATTTATAAATTTGAAAATCTTAAGCATGTGCTCACGCTCTTCGGAAGATTGTTCGTAGAAAAATTTTGCGCTGTTAGTTAAAGCATTTTGGTCGCACCAGGACGCCATAGCCAGATATGCAGAAGATGAATGTGCTTCTTTTTCTATTTGTTTATTTAGAAGATCCATGATCTCTACATGAATGCTCAATTTTTGTCTTACCAGATCTTTCATAGTCTCTTTTTCTCTTTGTTTAAAATTACACAAAAAGAAGCTAACCTACTAAAAAGAAGCTGAATTTAGAAGCAGTCTAAATCTGGGAAGAAAGGTGGCTTAAACCGGCGCGCTTAGCAGGGAATTTAGTTCTAGCATTCCAAAGGTTCCGTTAACCAATTCCTGAAGATCGATAGCATCTAATGTGTCGAGAATAAATATATGCTCGCGGTTACAAAGCACGAGGATTTCGATACCGCTTCTATTTTCTCCGTTAAAATGATTTTCTGGATTAATCTTTTTTACTTGCTGCCTGAACGCAAGAAGCTGGCAAAAGCTAAATTTTACAATTTTGTGGTTAAAGTCCACGTAAAAGCACCGGCTTTTGTCGCACTGGTACGAGGAAAAATGACGGGAAGTGTACAGTAGCTTCATTGTGGAGCCAAAGCTAATTCTTATTTAGAATAAATACAAATATTAAATCTTAATCTGTCGGTTTATTTGCTGATTAAGGGAAATGAATGTTTCCGTTCTTGATACGCCTTCAATCCCCTGGATGTTTTTGTTAAGCACCTGCATTAAATGTTCGTTGTCTTTACAAAGAATTTTGAGGAAAATTGACCAGTTCCCGGTAGTGTAATGGCATTCTATTACTTCTGTTATCTCCCGCAGCTGATTAACAGCTTTAGGGTTACTCACTGCTTTGTCCAGGTAAACCCCTACAAAAGCCATAGTTTTGTAACCGAGGATCCGCGGATCAATCATGAGTTTTGAACCTTCTATTAACCCCGACTTTTCAAGTTTCCGTAACCTCTGGTGGACAGCAGCACCAGTTATTCCTATGCCGCGGGCAATTTCCAGAATAGGTTTTTTTGCATCTTCCATTAAGGCGTTAAGGATGGTTTTGTCTATACCATCTATAACAACATCCTGATCAACAATTTTCATCTTGGATTTTTTGATTAATTATCTAAAATAAGAAATTTCAATTAAGGTGTTAGCTAAACTTCATTTTCTTGTACGAATGTATAACTTATGAAGCTGTTTTGAATTTCTCTTTCAGCTTCATCGGTAATACTCGCGTATTCAAGGATTGTTCTACCTTATTTATATATCGATTGTCCGCAGAAATTGAGCTAAATTTGCTTGCCTCGTCGATCGCGTATAAATTGATCGATTAATATCATCGTTTGATGAGGGAAAAAACTTACGAATTCTATATCATGGATAAAAAATTTTTAATCGCAGGGGCATGTTTTGGTTTAATTGGAGTAATAACAGGAGCTTTTGCTACTCATGGTTTACAGCCGATATTAACAGAAGCTTCGATGAAATCTTTTGAAACCGCTGTAAAATATCAGATGTATCATGCGCTTCTTTTGCTTCTGTTAGGTGCGAAAATTTTGCTGACACCTAAATTGCGGGATGTTATTTTTTATCTCTTTATTTTTGGAATTATTTTCTTCTCCGGCTCAATTTATTTACTCGCAACTAATAACCTGACGGAGATTGATTTTAAAAGTATAGCATTAGTCACACCGTTTGGTGGCAGCCTTTTAATTCTTGGCTGGATTTTAATGCTGGTGAGTGTTCTTAAATTAAAAAAAGAGGATTTAAGGCAGTAAAAGAATATTTTATAGCGGAAGATCGAAAATTGCCATTTTTGCTTCCTCTCTAATCCAGCTTAAATGAATAATTAGTAGTAGTAGTAAGGTTTAAAAACATAAAATCCGGTAATTCAGAAGAAGTACCGGATTTAATTATTTCCTTCAGAGGTAATTATTTCTTGTTAGTTTGAGCAATATATTTATCTAAAGCCATAGTCATTGAAGGTGTTTCTGCGGTAGGTGCTTTAATATTCACCTTTAATCCATGCTCCTTTGCGGCTTTAATGGTTGTATTTCCAAATGCTGCTATTCGGGTTTCATTTTGACTAAAATCGGGGAAATTTTCAAATAAAGATTTGATTCCGCTTGGACTAAAGAATACAAGGATATCATAAGTGACATCTCTTAAATGTGAAAGATCGCTTACCACGGTTTTATAAAAAGTGGCTTTTTTCCAGGTAACCCCCAGTTTATTTAAAGTTTTTGGAACATCCGGCTTCAACATATCCGAAGAAGGAAGCAGGAACTTCTCATTTTTATACTTTTTGATTAATGGGGATAATTCTGCAAAAGTTCTCTTTCCTACATAGATTTTACGCTTTCTGTAAACTACATATTTCTGGAGGTAGTAAGCGACTGCTTCACTTAAGCAAAAATATTTAAGGGTGTCCGGGACTTTATATCGCATTTCTTCAGCAATTCTGAAGTAATGGTCAACAGCATTTCTACTGGTAAGTATTATTGCGGTATATTCGGTTAGATCAACTTTTTGTTGTCTTACTTCTTTAGAAGATACCCCCTCAACATGAATAAAAGGAATGAAATCAATTTTTACTCGTTGCTTTTCTTCCAGCTCAAAATAAGGAGAATTCTCGACTTTTGGTTCTGGCTGAGAAATCAAAATTGTTTTCACTTTCATATATCTTTACTTTATTTATTCCCAATTATTTATAAACAGCTTGTATAAAATAATATAAGGGGCAATTTCGAGAGCGCAAAGGTACAAAATAAAATAAAACAAGTTTATTGAAATAATACTTTGATTTTGTCTATAAATTACAATAAGACTTATCACATTGCTCACGATAAGAAAACCAAGGATACTGTAGAGTATTGGACGCGTGGGAGTAAAAGAGTAGGTAAGTAAAATGGCTGCCAAAAGAACAAAAAGAGAGATAAAGTTACGATACCCCAGCTTTCTAAAGAGGTAATAATCGATTTTTTCATCAAGCTCAAATACATTTGCAATAATTTTTTCTATTCCCATCTTAAGAAGAACAAAGCTTCCATACGCAGTCGCAATACGTATATAAATAATTATAGAGGAGTCGTCTTCTGGAGTAGGAAAGAAAAAATTTAATAGAATTAAAAGGAAAAGGGAAACAGCGGCGATATTTACGAAGAACATCAAAATGTTAAAAGGATGAAAAGCCTGATTCTCCTTTCCTTTAAACATCATAAATTTGCTTGAGGTCAGCAGGGACATAAACTCCTGAAAACGCTGCGGATATATAATTTTAATTGCGGCCAGCATAACAATACAGGTTAATAGGATTAGTGTCATCCAATCTGTAGTATCAACCTGTCTTTCTATTGCCTGCAAGGAGTAAATTTTTTACAAATGTATGATTAATGAAATAAAAACTTGACCGTAAATCCAAAGAAACGATTGTATAAAATGCCTACATTTGTGCAAAATTTTACGGGATGGTAAAAGGGCTAATTATTATACCCACCTACAATGAAATTGAGAATATTGAGCGCATAATTAGGAATGTGTTCTCGCAGCAACGTAAATTTCATATTTTGGTGGTAGATGATAATTCTCCCGATGGTACAGCTACAAGAGTCCGCACCTTACAAGCAGAATTTCAGGATTCACTATTTTTGCAGGAAAGAGAGGGAAAACTAGGGCTTGGTACTGCTTATATTTTAGGATTTAAATGGGCGTTGGAACGGCATTATAGTTATATTTTTGAAATGGATGCCGATTTTTCCCATAATCCCAATGATCTTATAAGGCTGTACAATACCTGTAAAAGAGATAATGCCGATGTTGCTATAGGTTCCAGGTACATCACCGGGGTGAATGTGATTAATTGGCCAATGAGCCGGGTGCTTATGTCCTGGCTGGCATCAAAATATGTGCAGTTTATAACAGGAATGGATATTCAGGATACCACAGCTGGTTTTGTTTGTTACAAAAGGGAAGTGCTGGAAAGGATAAATCTGGATAAAATACATTTTGTGGGTTATGCTTTTCAGATCGAAATGAAATTTAAAGCTTACCTGTTAAATTATAAAATTGTGGAAGTGCCGGTAATATTTACAGATAGGACTAAAGGCACATCTAAAATGAGTGGCTCAATAATTTCTGAAGCCGTTTTTGGGGTAATAAATTTGAAGATGAAAAGTCTTTTTAATAAGGTTGAAGTGTAATGAAAAAGGTTTTAATAAAAAACGCCAGAATTGTCAACGAGGGGAAAATCAAAGAAGGTGATGTTTTTATAGAAGATGGAATTATTGTTGAAATTGCTGAAAGTATAAGTGCTAAATCGCCCGATGTTATTATTTATGATGCAGAAGGGAATCACCTTTTGCCGGGTCTAATAGATGATCAGGTTCATTTTAGGGAGCCGGGTCTTACGCACAAAGAATCAATTGAAACGGGGTCCCGTGCCGCCGTAGCAGGAGGGATTACTTCGTATTTTGAAATGCCTAATACCTTGCCACAAACTACAACTATAGAGTTACTGGAAGAAAAATTCCGGTTGGCAAAAGAATCCTCATACGCTAACTATTCTTTTATGTTTGGTGGTACTAATAACAACCTGGACGAAATTGTAAAAATTGATCCAAAAACTACGGCAGCCTTAAAATTGTTCCTGGGATCTTCTACCGGAAATATGTTAGTAGACGATGAAAAAGTACTTGAGCAGATATTTTTGAAGTCCCCTTTGTTAATCGCAGCACATTGCGAAGATGAAGAGACTATTCGGAAAAACCTTGAGGAGTGTGTGGAACGTTATGGGGATGATATTCCTATAGAAATGCATCCAAAAATAAGAAGTACCGAAGCTTGTTATAAATCTTCTTCCAGGGCTGTGGCACTGGCAAAGAAGACAGGAGCGAGATTACACGTCTTCCACGTTTCCACAGCTAAAGAGATTAGCTTGTTCAGCAATAAAAAACCACTAAAGGATAAAAAAATAACAGCAGAAGTTTGTATCCACCATCTTTGGTTTAATGATTCAGATTATGCTAAAAAAGGAACTTTTATAAAGTGGAATCCTGCGGTAAAAACAGAAAAAGATCAGCAGGCGCTTTTACAGGCAGTAAAAGATGATCATATAGATGTTATTGCAACAGATCATGCTCCTCATACCCGTGAGGAGAAGAAAAATGTTTACACCAAAGCTCCAAGTGGAGGCCCTTTGGTACAACATGCATTACCGGCTTTGCTTCAGCTTCATCACCAGGAAAAAATAAGTCTTGAGAAAATAGTGGAAAAAATGTGCCACAATCCGGCAATTCTGTTTCAGATAAAAGACAGGGGGTATATAAGAGAAGGATATAAAGCAGATCTTGTGTTGGTGGATCTAAATGCGCCTTGGGCGGTACAGCCGGATAACACTGTTTATAAGTGCGGGTGGTCCCCATTTGAAGGAACAACTTTTAAATCACGGGTCACACATACTTTTGTTAATGGCCACCTGGTTTATAAAAATTTTAAACATCAGCCTTTTGCCAAAGTTGCAGAGCGGTTAACGTTTGACAGATAAGATGAAAAATTTTCTGCTTCTTTTTCTTGTTATCATTGTTTCTTCTGGCTGCCGGAATATCGAGCAGACAGAGAAGCCTGATGATTTAATAGCGGAAGAGAAAATGGTAGATGTACTCACAGAACTTGCTATTTTACAATCGGCTAGAAATGTAAATAAGAGGATTCTTGAAGATGCCGGCATAAAACCTTACCAGTACATTTACGAAAAGCACAATATTGATAGCCTGCAACTGGAGCGCAGCAACGCTTATTATACCGAGAATTTGTCAACTTACGAAGGCATTTTTGAACGAGTGAGAGATAGGTTGCAGGGCATAAAAGAGGTGCGGGATTCCATCCAGAAAGAAGAAGAGCGTATGCAGGATTCTATTTCAGAACTGGATTCTATTGTAGAACCTGATTCTGTTTCAACCGGTTCAATAAGAGAACAGGATTTCTTAAGGGGTGTTAGAGATATACGGCGTAGAAATTTTCTATCCAGGGATAGTTTGGTAACGTCCGGCGAAAACAGGTAATTAAAAATTAATTCTCTTTTTTGTAGATTTTTCCGGTGTTCCTAATGCTTTCAGCTATCGGCTGGAATCGAAAATTAAGGTCATTCATTATTTTTTCATTGCTGAAATGCCACTCATCATAGAGAGTTTTTGTAGAATCACTGCTAACTTGCTTTTTGTAGCCAAAAATACTTCCAATGCTCTGAAATATCCACGCCAGAAAGATCATCCATTTCTTTAATTTTTTTCTCGGTGCAGGTTTGTTGATGCTTGCTGCAGCTTCTTCCAGTACATACTTGAAACTTCTATTTTCGGAAACCAGAATATACTGTTCGTTCTTAATTTCCGAAGCCATTAATTGCTGCATGGCTTTAACAACGTCCTTTACATTCACAAATCCCGTTACCTTCGGAAAATGATAATTAAGTCCGTTATCCAGTTTCTTAAATATTGGACCAGATCCCGCGTCCCAGAAGCCGGGACCAATAATAATTCCCGGATTTACAATTACAGCATCTACGCCTTCCTGTGTTCCCCGCCAAACCTCAATTTCAGCTCCATATTTGGAAATTGCGTAATCGCGATGATTTTCTTCAGGATTCCATGCAGTTTTCTCTGTAACGGTATTTCCAACCAAAGGTTTCCCCAGGCTGGCTGTACTACTTACATGACAAAGTTTCTTAACCGAATTTGAAATACAAAGATTTACGACATTTGCTGTGCCCGTAATATTTATTTGCCGCAATTTGTTGACATCACCAGAATCAAAAGAAACCAGGGCCGCACAGTGATAGACAAAGTCAATCCCCAAAAATGCCAATTTTAAGGCGGGAATGTTCAGAATGTCTGCCTTAACCCATTCTATAGTGTTAAAAAGTTTTTTTGCTTCCGCAGCAGGAGCGTAGTAGGAGAAAACTTTCTCCACCGTATCAAGGTTGCTGCTCTCTCTATGGATCGCACGAACTTTCTCTCCCGATCTCGCGAGATCGAACAGCAAATGTGAACCTACAAGTCCTGTACCTCCGGTTACTAGAATCATGTGGTAAATATAGGGAAAGCGCTTAGGAAAAATAGCAGTTTATGGTATCTTTACGGCTGTTTTAGAAGATTTAGAGACCATGAATAAAAATTTTGTAGAAGAACTTACGTGGCGGGGAATGTTACATGACGCCATGCCGGGAACCGAAGAACATTTAATAGAAGAAATGCGTTCTGCTTATGTGGGGATAGATCCTACGGCAGATTCACTGCATATTGGCCATTTGGTTGGGGTGATGATGTTGAGGCATTTTCAACTCTGCGGCCATAAACCCTATGCACTTGTTGGAGGTGCCACCGGGATGATTGGAGATCCTTCGGGGAAATCTGCAGAGCGTAATCTATTGGACGAGGAAACCCTGAGGCATAACCAGGAAGCTCTAAAAGCACAATTATCGAAGTTTTTGGAGTTTAAAGGTGATGCTGCAAATACTGCAGTTTTGGTCAATAATTACGACTGGATGAAGGATTTTTCATTCCTTGCTTTTATTCGTGATGTGGGTAAACATATTACGGTAAACTACATGATGGCGAAGGATTCGGTGAAAAAGCGATTGTCTTCTGATGCTGCGGAAGGAATGTCTTTTACAGAATTCACCTATCAAATGGTTCAGGGGTACGATTTTCTCCACCTGTTTAGAACGCACCAGTGTACTTTGCAGATGGGAGGAAGCGATCAATGGGGAAATATTACCACAGGAACCGAACTTATCCGAAGGATTGGAAATGGAAAAGGCTATGCTTTAACCTGTCCTTTAATAACCAAAGCAGACGGGACGAAATTTGGCAAAACGGAAGGGGGAAATGTATGGCTGGATCCACAGCGTACATCACCTTACAAATTTTACCAATATTGGTTAAATACCAGCGATGCCGATGCAGAGAGATATATAAAGATTTTCACTTTTTTAAGTAAAGAAGAAATTGATGATTTGGTGAAAAAGCATACTGATGCACCTCATCAAAGGGAGCTTCAAAAGGTTTTAGCCAGAGAAGTGACGACAATGGTGCATTCTGAAGAAGATTATAACAATGCTGTAAAAGCTTCGGAAGTGCTCTTCGGAAAAAGTACTGCTGAAGATTTAAAAGGATTAAATGAAGCTACTTTCCTGGACGTTTTTGAAGGAGTACCACAAGCTGAAGTTTCGAGAGCAGAAATTGAGGAAGGATTGGATATGATAGCGGCCCTTGCTGCAAAAACAAATTTTCTTAATTCTAATGGGGAAGCAAGAAGGGCTTTAAAGGAAAATTCGGTTTCTGTAAACAAGGAAAAGGTCAAGGAAGATTATGTAATTACAACTTCAGATCTTCTCAATAATAAATATGTAATTTTGAATAAGGGTAAAAAGAATACATTTATAATAAGGGTGGTATAAAATGCAAATCCCTCTGTCACGTAGGGTGTACAGAGGGATTGCAACTAACTAACCAACCAATTTATTATGAAAAACCAACTAACCTGTAAGAGAGGAAATAATTTCACTTTCTTACACTTATTAGGTCGGAAAATCTTCTCTACATTACATCAGATTGACTAAAAATCAAAATTATTTTCCAGTTCTTCTTTTAGCCCAGTATTGGTAAGGATTACGTAAATAAATTTTTTTTCATTTTTTTCATTCTGCTACTAATCAGGTTATAAAATCATAAGATTACAACCCCGGATATCACTATTATCAAATCTCCCAAGGATTTCTGTGGTGTTTCCCGAAAGGTTTTTTCCCAAATCCTGCGTGGCAAGGAAAGAACAGGAATTCAGGTTGGCCAGATCGATTACATTTATTCCGCCGTTTTTGTTTTCCGGAAGAATTTCCAGCGCATCTTCTGGATCACGTATTAAAATCTTCATCCATGGCGGGCATTCAAAAACGCCAGATCCTTTTGAGTATGCCTGCGAAAGCAATTCCGTCATTCCGTATTCACTATGGATATTATCAACGCCAAAACCTTTAGAGAGGATCTGATGCAGCTCTTTTCTTATCATTTCTTTGCGTCGGCCTTTCATTCCGCCGGTTTCCATAATAATCGTGTTCTTTAAGTTGAAGTTAAAATTTTCCACCAGATCCAAAAGGGCAAATGAGACTCCAATAAGCAGGATTTTCTTCCCTGCGCGGTCGAGTGCTGTAAGTTTTTCCGCTAATTCCCGAAGTTCGTTGAGGTAGAAGCCGCTTTCCGGATGTTTGCTTCTGGAAATCAGGTTTTCTGCCATGTAAATAAGAGAAGAACCCTGCCGTTCAAGATAAGACGGTAAAAGGGCAAATATCACCAGGTCTTCAGGATTGCCGTAAAAATGCTTAAATCCTTCGGTAAAACTAGCCTCATAGAGCTTTAAATCGGTCACATGATGTTTGCTAGTGGTGCTTCCGGTTGTTCCGCTACTTGTAAAGGTTATTTCCGGTGCTTGTTCAGAAGAAAGTATGCTGTGGGACTTAAAAAATTCGATAGGAAGAAAAGGAATGTCTTTAATACTACTAACCGAGCTGGTGTCTTTGCCCAATAATTGGCAAAATTGATGGTATACTTTATTTTGAGTGTACTGAAAACTAAACACCTCGAGTGCAATTTTCTGAAATTCAGCTTCAGAAGAAATCTTAAAAATCTGGTCCTTTAACATAAGTATGGAATCGTCTGAAAATAAAAAAGCCTCTATAAATAGAAGCTTGCTGTAATGTGAAGTTTTCCCGTATTATTTAATTACAAGCTTTCTTGTGGCTTTGTTTTGTTGTTCTTCAATTTTAAGGATATAAATCCCGGGATTTAATGAAGAAACATCGAGTTCTTTTCCTCTTATTTTTGTCTTTTGAACCGGTTTTCCAAGAACATTGTAAATTTCAATCTTCTTTTCCAAATTTCTGGTTGTACTAATATAGACTTTACCGCCAGTCACCGGATTAGGATAGATCGATAATCCTGAAATAGGAATTTCGGTTCTATTGCCCGTGCTTGTAGTGTCCTGAGCCGCTACGGGAGTGGCAAAAGACAAAAAACATATAAATATGAAACTTAAAAAGTATTTTTGCTTCATTCGTTCTGGCTGATTATTACAAATTTACAAATTAATTTTCAAAAACCCTGCCATAAAAATACCCTAATTAGGTTAATTAATTTAACAGGAAAAAGGCCGCTTTTGGGCGGCCTTATCTTTGAAAATCAGATTATTATATCATCAGGCTAATTCAAATAGAAATATCTTCTTTTCATATAATAGGTGCTTGTAACTTAAATAGGTGTAATAATTACACTTTTAAAACTTATAGCTGTAGCTTAAAGCAATTGGCATTCCTGGTTTTCTCAAAGAAAAGATTTGATCTTCTGCTCCATAGGACTGAAATCTACTTTCTATATCATCCTGAAGAATATTGGTAATTTTAAAAGAAATAGTTGAATTTTGATTTTCGCCAAAAGATTTATTTAGGTTAAAGTTAAGGCTATGAAAGGGCATAGTATAAACATCTGGAACAGTTCCTAGACCTACCAACTCCAGGGTTTTTCCCTGACTGTTATAAAATAAGCCAGCCTGCCACCCTGTTTCGGGATCTGAATAATCCAAACCGGCATTAATAAGGAATGGGGATTGGCCCTGTAATTCTCTTGTTCCGTCAAAATCTTCGCCTGGCCGTAAATTCCTTTGTCTTGATTCGTATTCGCCACTTGGGCTTCTGTCCATTTCTACTTCAGAATCTATTACCGACACATTTAAATTTACACTCAATTTTCTTAAATCTTCAGCAATAAAACCAAAGTTCTTTCTTAGTTCAATTTCTGCTCCAATTACGGTAGCGTCATTTACATTACGTGGCTGGATATTGTCTGCAGAAAAGTCACTGTAAACAGAGAGTTCTATTGGATCTGTAAACTTTTTGTAAAATGCGCTTACGGCAAAAAGCTGGGCATCCTGGCCGTATAATTCATACCTTAAATCCATGTTATCCACATAGGTAGGTTGTATGTCTATGTTTCCAATAAAGGTTCTATTGGTGAGAGGATCATAAATCTGGGCAATGGAAGCTTCTTTAAAAGAAGGCCTTGCTGTGGATTTTGCGTAAGACAACCTAATATTACTTTCCGTGTTAAGGCTATAAATAAGATTGGCGGAAGGGAAAAAGTCTGCTTTGTCCAAAATTTGTTCTTCATCCAACACTACATCACCCAGGTTGTTTTGTCCTGAATAGAAAAGATCGAATTTCTCGAATCTTAAACCTAATATAGCTTTCAAATTTTCTAAAACATTAAATTCTTCTGAAACATAAGCTGCCGCGTTAGAAGTATAGGCATCAAAAGTATTTGCTGGTTCATAAAAGCCATTTATATAGGAGCCGGCACTATTCTCCGGAGTCCAGATATTAGCCGGTGCCAGAACCTGGTTTGGATCACCTCCAAAATTCTGACTTATAGATCCCTGTATAAGGATTTGGTATTGATCTATACTAAAATCCCGCTGTTTATAAGTGTAGGCTCCTCCAAATTTAAGGTTTGCGCTTTCTCCCAGTAATTCATGTTTATAAGTAAAATCCACTTTTCCTGCAAGGTTGGTCTCTTCGAGATCTCTCCAGATCCTGGTAGGACTTTCAGAAGAACTGGGGCGAATGCTGTAAGTATCATTGCTGGGATTATATTCAAATGCTGTAATTCGGACATCTTTATCATAAACGCGGGAAAGACTTGGTGATAATTTCCATTCTGTAGTCCAGCTTGCATCTTCATTTGTGTGCTTTCCAGTAAGCAATGCATTCGTTATAGAACGTTGCGTATACTCCAGGTTATCCCGAAAAACTTCTATAGCATCTGAAATAAAAACCTGCTCATAAAAATTTCCTGCAGAAGATTCGCCATTTTGTATGTGTAAAAGATTCAGTTGATATTTTGATCGGTCTGTTTTAAAAGCCAGTCCTGCCAGTGCACTAATTAGCGCATTTTCTCTGCCTACATCTCCTGTAAGAGTCCGGCTTGGTCTAAGTTCCAATTCACTGGTCTCTCTTGGTTTTAGGTAAGAGTTATTCTGAAAATCTTCAAAGTATTCTGAAGTATTTTTATAAGATAGAGATGCGAAATAGCCCAACTTATTGTTATTGCTTCCTACGTCATACTGGTTTCCGGCAGTAAAACCTGCGCTAAAATTCATTAAGTTGCTCTTTCTGGTTCCTCCTAAAGTAGGATTAAACCTTTCGGTTATTCTGGTAAGGGCAATGTCATTATCAAAAGGCCTTGGAAAAACCTGTTGCCTGTTAACAGGACGATCCCTTGTACCATCGTCAAAACCAAGAAAATCTGTATCGCCACCTTCATATTGAAGGAAATCTGGATTAAAATGCATATCCGGGTTATAAGTCGCACCTACAGACAAGCTGTATTCCTGGCTGGACGGAAAATCTTTGGTAATTATGTTTACCATTCCTCCGGTAAAATCGGCAGGCATATCTGCGGTAAGGGATTTTACAACTAAAATGTTGTCGAGAATATTTGTAGGGAAAATATCCATTTGCAGGGTATTCCTGTCGGGATCAAGTCCCGGGACATCCATGCCATTTAGGATGGTTTTGGTATATCTGTCTCCCAGACCTCTAACATAAACATATTTGCCACCCTGTACAGATACTCCTGGGATTGTTCGTACTGCGGAAGACACTTCCCCTGCACCAATTTTGGCAAAAGTTTGAGAGGATAACCCGTCAGTAAGGTTTACTGCATTTTTCTGAATATTTAGAACTGAAGCTTCAGTATCCCTGGCGGTTGTAGTAGTAATTAAAACCTCATCCAGCGCGCCGGCAGATGATTTCATTTCCACATTTACCGTGGTAACTTCATTTTCTTTTACTTCAACCTCTGTAACTTCCAGGGTTTCATAACCCATAAAAGAATAGACAAGTGTGTAAATGCCAGGCTCTGCATTAAGACTATAATCTCCTTCAAAATCTGATGTGGTACCGGTATTTGTACCTTTTATAGCAACGTTGGCAAAAGGCATAACATCATTCACTTCAACATCAAAGATTGTTCCTGATATTTTTCCGGTCTGTGCCTGTGCCAGGTTTATAAATAAAATAAAAAATAAAACTAATGAAAGTTGGGTTTTCATAATGTCAATTATCGATTAAAATCTTAATATCAAATTGCCCGCTCCGTGAAAGGAGCGAGCAATTTAAAAAGCCATTTATCTGGTCTTATTTATAATCTTTTTAAAATGCACCTTTGAAGCTAGCGTAAGTCCATTCAAAAACCGAAAGGTCTGCACCTACGGTTTCCTGGTCTCGATCTATTGCTGTAGCAAACTCGGTAGCGTCACTAGAGAAATCTGTACTTTCTGTAGTATCAACAAAGATTGAAGAAACACTTTCTACGCCTTCTGGTAATACAATTTCCCAATTGGATAAAATTATGTTACCATCAGCATAACTGTCGGCAGTATTTTGTCCATCTAAATCAACGTCTTGAGTCGAATTGAAGCCCATTGCTAAAACGTTGTTTAAGCTTCCTGTTGCACCATCCCTGAAACTAGCCATTTCTCCTGATGGAGAATCAGCATAACCTATAAGGGTCAGGTCTTCTATGGTAAAGGAACCTTCTAGCGTTCCTTCAGGACCATCGATTTCAAGACCGTGATCAGACTCAGCACCCTGGATCACAACAGCATTGGAAATAGTTCCGGAATAGGCCTGATCTATATCAAGACCATCATCCCCTCCTGCAAATACTACGATATTGCTGGAATTTACGGTGCCTCCAAACCATTCTACACCATCATCAACGTTACCTACTACTTCTATGTGATCTATTACAGTACCACTACCAACACCACCAAGTGTAAGTCCGTTAATTTCGTTACCTGAACCAATTAGAGCGCCACCGTGACGGATAGAGACATATTTAAACACACCAGAATTATCATCGGCAACATCTCCTCCATAACGGCCGTAATCGTCATCTGCAGGAATACCTTCTATTTGTGATTCTTCTGAGTCACCTTCAAAAGAGCTTGGCGCATTTCCTAAAATAAGAACACCACCCCAAAGACCACGGTCGTTTTCATCAAGGTTAGATCCTTGTTTTTGTCCAACTTCAATGTTGTCATTAATAGACGTGAAAATAATTGGCTCTTCAGCAGTACCTTCAGCCATAATTTTACCACCACGAGCTACAATAAGAGCAGAAGCTAGTGAGCCTGTTCCTTCGCGACCCTTAATAATAGTTCCTGGTTCGATAGTAAGGGTTGCTCCATTTCCAACTACAAATTTTCCGTTTATCTCCCATATGAGATCATTGGTTAGCGTAAAATCTTCAGTTAATAATCCAGAAAGATCTTCGTCCTGCGGAGTTTCACCTCCTGGAGTCTCACCCGGATCTTCATCACAGTCAGCACAAGGGCCACCGCAATCAACCCCGGTTTCATTTCCATTTCTAATGCCATCTGTACAAGATGCTATAGGTTCGTTAGTTGCATCATCATCATCGCTACAACTGGTTAGTCCTAAAGCCGCAATTGCAAAACCTGCAATAATTAGTTTTTTCATAATCTCAATAGTTTAGTTTAAATAGTGAGTTTTAAATTCACGGCAAATAAACAAGCTTAGGTTAAGTAGGGTCTTATGTGAAGTTTAAGCTTGTGTTAATACAGAAAGGGAAATGTTATAAAATAGTTTAGCAATAGTCCCTTTTGAGTGAGGTTGCTCTGCTGTTAATTGCTGGTATTCGGGAAAATGCCTACTTTGGCAAAGGTTCTACCTGTTTTAGATGTTAATTTAAGGTTATGGGGCCCCTGGAGCTCAGTAAGTTTAATTGAAATTTATATTTACTTTTACCTTGAAATTTTAACTGTTATAGAAAATGAAGAAAAAAGACATTCTTATCCTTCTGGTGGATGATGAACCGGATATCCTGGAAATAGTGAGCTATAATCTTTCTTCTGAAGGATATAAAGTTATTACTGCAGATAATGGCGCCGATGGTGTAAAGCTTGCAAAGAAAAAGAACCCTCATCTCATCATTCTGGATGTGATGATGCCGGGAATGGATGGTATTGAAGCCTGTGAAAAAATCAGGAAAATACCCGAACTGGAAGATACTATCATTACCTTTCTTACTGCCAGGGGTGAAGATTACTCCCAAATGGCTGGCTTTGATGCGGGTGCCGATGATTATATAACCAAGCCTATAAAGCCGAAGGTGCTTACCAGTAAAGTAAAAGCGCTTTTAAGACGGTTTAAAGACGATACTTCTAATGCCAGTATTGTAAAGATTGGTGATCTTACCATAAATAGGGAAGAGTATAAAATTATTAAGGACAACGAGGAAATGCTGCTGCCCAGGAAAGAATTCGAATTACTTTCCCTTCTTGCTTCCAAACCAGGAAAAGTTTTTAAACGGGAAGACATTATGGATAAAATCTGGGGAAACGATGTTGTAGTTGGAGGTCGTACTATAGATGTTCATATAAGGAAACTTCGTGAAAAAATTGGGGATGACAGTTTTAAAACCGTAAAAGGAGTTGGGTATAAGTTTGTAGTTTAATGGCAAATAAATTTAAGCGTTCATATAAATTTGCAATAAAGACATCGATCTACATTACTATTTTTGTAGGTTTTTTACTGGCTGTTTTCTTGTATTACATGGATACTTTTCTATGGGTGCCTTTTCTTATATTTTTATTCTTATTATATATTTTTTCCTTTTTTATCATTCAGCAGCGGGTAGAATATTTTATTTACCGGCGTATTAAAAAGATTTACGACAACGTGTCATTGTTAGATTCTACCACGCTGCGGCCCAGCCAGGTAACGACAGATATGGCTACCCTTACCAGAGAGGTAGAAAAGTTTGCCGAAAATAAAAAGCTGGAAATCGAAGCTCTTAAGATTAGGGAGGGCTATAGAAAAGAATTTATGGGCAATGTGTCCCATGAGTTAAAAACTCCGCTCTTTACCGTACAGGGTTATATTCTCACTTTGCTCGATGGTGCAATGAAGGATAAAGCTGTAAGGAAGAAATATCTTACCCGTGCCAGTAAGGGAGTAGAAAGATTGATATATATCGTCAAAGATCTCGATATGATTAGTAAGCTGGAAGTAGGGGATTTGCATTTGCAATTGGAAGATTTTAATATCGTGGAACTTATTCAAAATACTTTTGATCTGCTTGAAATGAAAGCAGCCAAAAAAAACATTACCCTTACGTTCGATACCGATTATCAAAAGGCAATTTATGTTTACGGGGATAGGGAGCGAATCCAGCAGGTACTTACAAACCTTGTGGTAAATTCAATTAAATACGGTAAAAAAGATGGAACTACAGAAATTACAATAGAGAACCTAATCAAGAACAAAGTTATCGTAAGGGTTACCGATAATGGGGAAGGTATTGCAAAAGAGAATATTCCAAGATTGTTTGAACGTTTTTACAGAGTGGATAAAAGCGGTTCCAGGAAAGAAGGGGGGTCAGGCCTTGGTTTGGCGATTGTAAAGCACATTATTGAAGCCCACGAGGAAAAGATTTATGTAGAAAGTGTTTTTGGAGTGGGAAGCGAATTTTCCTTTACCTTAGAAAAGAGCGAAGAACTCCCGGAAACTGTTAGTGAAGCCGATATCTTTTAATCCTTTGTATTTTCTGATTTCTTCCAGATGTGAGAGTTTAAAGTCATTCTGTTTACACGAAGGAGCTATACCCAGGTTCATAAGTCTTTCTGCAAGGTATTCCTGTTCAAACTGTCCCGGTGTGGGAATAAAAAAGGCTTTTTTCTCCAGCTTTGCCAGGTCCAGGAGCGTGGTATAGCCCGATCTGGAAATAACAACTTCAGAAGAATTAACCGCTTCTTCCAATTCTTTACCATACCTGTAATTCTCAATGTCGATATTTGCCATTTTAGAGGGCCGGTTATTTTCCTCAATGACACCTCTCACCAGTATAATTTTTGCCTTGCTTTCTGCGAATTCTTTGAGCAACAGCTCTTCCAGGATAGTTCGTTGCGGTTCGGGGCCAGACAATAAGAGAAGGTAATCATACTTCTTTGGCAAATCCTTTTTCTCAAATCTGCTTATTGGTCCAAGGTATTTTACGCTCTCATCAGGCTTATTCAGGTGACCAAGAATCCCGCTGAGGTTTTTTTTACCTTTAGCATCTGGAATCCAGCATTCATCGAACTTCCTGATGTATTTTTGGTGTAGTTTACTGCTGAAGTAAGTGGTTGTTCCGCTTAAAACATTTAATTGATGGGTAATAAAGACGCATTTTAAATGTTTATACCTCACTCCAAAGCGATTATCTGAAATTATTCCGTCCAGGTTAAGATCTTCTACCAACTTCTTTGTGACTTTTTTTTCAGCTTTAATTGCATTAAGGAGTTTAGGAGTATCCCACATCATTTTCCACTTAAAATTGCTTCCGTTTTTGGTGTATTCAACTTTATAGGAAGGTAGTTCAAAGGATTTTAAATGGGGAAATTCCTTTTGAAGAAGTAAAAGTGCATTTCCGTCTGAAGCTAAAATGGGCTCAAAATTTTCTGCTTCCAGACCCTTAATAATTGGTATGCAACGAGAGGCATGGCCTAAACCCCAGTTCAATGGTGCGACTAAAATCCGTTTCTTTCGCATTTAACAAATATAATCTTATCGGCCTGTGACCTATTTTCTTTAATTTTACCAAAATATTAAATTATCACGTGGGAAGTAAAAATAAGCTTAAACGATTCAGGGAAAATGAAAATTTTTCAAATGTCATTCAACCCTCCCGAGAAGAAATTACCGATAAAAAGTTTGAATGGAAAGGAAGGTGGAATGAATTTTTTAAAAATGACAAACCTATTATCCTGGAATTAGGTTGCGGAAAAGGTGAGTACAGTGTAGGTCTTGCTCAACAAAATCCCGATGCTAATTTTATCGGGATAGACATTAAAGGTGCCCGTTTCTGGAGGGGTGCGAAGACTGCGCTGGAAGAAAAACTGGAAAATGTAGCTTTTCTACGCACGCAGATCGAACTCATTACTCATGTTTTTGCTGAAAATGAAGTAAGCGAAATTTGGATAACCTTTCCAGATCCTCAGATAAAGTATAAAAGGACCAAACACCGACTTACAAATTCCGAATTTCTTCAGAAGTATAAACAAATTTTAAAAGACGACGGACTCGTAAACCTGAAAACCGACAGCGAGTTTATGCATGGTTATACGCTGGGGTTGCTGCATGGAGAGGGGCACGAGGTTATTTATGCGCACCACAATATTTATAAAAATGAGTATTCTCCAAAGGAAGTGCGGGAAATCCAGACTTTCTATGAAAAGCAGTACCTTGAGAAAGGAAAACCAATTACATACATTCAGTTTAAGATAAAATAGGCTTGGAAGAAGCAAAACTTTTTCTCATCACATATTTCGCCGCTTTTCTGGGGGTTATCCCTCCTGGTTTGGTCAATATGACAGTTGCGAAAACCTGTGTGGAACAGGGAAAGAAAAACGGACTTTATGTTGCAGTGGGCGCTTCATTCATTGTTCTTCTTCAGGCGTTTATTGCCGTGCTTTTGGCAAATTATATTTTTTCGAATCCTTTTGTTCAGAATATTTTATTAAGGGCGGGCCTTGTCATTTTTATTATCCTTGGAATTTATTTTTTTGTAAAAGCTAAACGAGAAGAAGGGATTGAGCACCAATCTGAAACGGCTAAATCCAATAGTATCTTTAAAGGGATGCTTATTGCAGTTCTAAATGTTTTTCCTATTCCGTATTTCGTGGCAATTGCTGGAGCATTAAACATAGGTGTTGGAGCTTTTTATCCATGGCTAAAGATTTTTTCCTTTACCCTGGCCGGCGCCATAGGAACTTTTACCAGCCTTTATCTTTATGTGGTTTTTTTTAATAAGATTGAGGGCAAAACAGAATCCTTCTCCCGGTTTTCCAACTATTTTATGGCGCTTCTTATGTTGGTGCTAATCGTGATTACCTTATTTAGAATATATACTTCATGACAAAAGACGCCGGGTTTTTTGAAAAGGTTTATTATGTGGCTGCTAAAATTCCACGTGGAAGGGTTACTTCCTATGGTGCAATTGCCCGATTTTTAGGCTCTCCGCAAAGCGCCAGGATGGTAGGCTGGGCTATGAACGCATCTAAAGAAAAATCCGATGTTCCTGCACATCGGGTTGTAAACAGAAACGGACTCTTAACCGGGAAAAGTCATTTTAGCGGTACTCACGCCATGCAGCAGCTTTTGGAAGAGGAAGGGGTGGCGGTGAGAGATCTTAAAATTCAGGATTTCGGGAAACATTTCTGGGATCCTGGAAAAGAACTTAATACGCAAGAATAACTGTGTTTCCCCCAGTTGTGGTGGACCTTAGAGAGTGGGAATCAATTCTGGTCAAAAGCTTCGTTTTCTTAGCTTTTCAACCTATATTTGCGTTTAGAATCGATCTATATAAGAGCTATTGGATCAAATAATTTTAAGAAATTTTCATTTTTTCTGAAGAATCAGAAGAGCTGAATTTTTCTTCTGAAAAAAAGGAATATCGTGGTATTGAAGAAGAAAGATATTTTAGAAGCACTCGAGACCATCTCAGTAGCCGGGGAAGGTAAAAATATGGTGGAATCTGGTGCAGTACAAAACATAATGATTTTTGGTGATGAGGTGGTTGTGGATTTAGTTCTTGCTACGCCTGCACTTCATATAAAAAAGAGGGCAGAGGTTGATATTTTAAAAGCCATACACGAGAAGGTTTACCAAAAAGCCAAAGTTAAAGTTAATATTAAAGTTGAAGCACAGGAACAGAAAAAACCTGAAATAAAAGGAAAACCTATTCCTGGTATTAAAAATATAGTAGCTGTTGCCTCCGGAAAAGGAGGGGTTGGAAAATCTACGGTAACAGCAAACCTGGCTGTTACATTATCTAAAATGGGTTTTAATGTTGGTATTCTTGATGCAGATATTTATGGCCCGTCGACGCCTATGATGTTCGATGTAGAAGCTGAAAGGCCTCTTTCTGTAAATATTAATGGAAAGTCCAAGATGAAGCCTATTGAGAATTATGGCGTGAAAATTTTGTCTATAGGTTTCTTTACAAAACCCAATCAGGCAGTTGTATGGAGAGGACCAATGGCTGCCAAGGCGCTCAACCAGATGATTTTTGATGCTGCGTGGGGAGAATTGGACTTTCTTTTAGTAGATCTTCCTCCGGGAACAGGTGATATTCACCTTTCCATCATGCAGTCTTTGCCAATCACCGGAGCTGTTGTGGTTAGCACACCTCAAAATATGGCGTTGGCAGATGCAAAACGGGGAGTGGCAATGTTCCAACAGGAAAGTATAAACGTTCCAGTGCTGGGTATTGTTGAAAATATGGCGTATTTTACTCCGGAAGAATTGCCTGACAATAAATATTATATCTTTGGGAGAGAGGGGGCGAAAAATCTGGCTGAAGATTTAAAGGTTCGGTTTTTGGGAGAAGTTCCATTGGTGCAGAGCCTTAGGGAATCTGGAGATATTGGACGTCCTGCTGCTTTGCAGGAAGATACTCCGTTAGAAAATGCTTTTAAAGAGATTACAAGGAACATGGTTGAAGAAACTGTGAAAAGAAACGAAAATCTGCCGGCAACCGAAGCTGTTAAGATCACCACAATGGCGGGATGTAGTGCAGTTAAAAAGAAATAAATGACGAGCGAAGAAGTTAAATTAAACGTAGAGAAGGCTTTGGCCGAGATCCGTCCGTTTCTAATAAGTGATGGAGGGGATATATCTTTAGTTTCCATTGAAGATGATCGCCTGGTAAAAGTTCAGCTGGAAGGCGCATGCGTAGGCTGTTCTGTTAATACAATGACGCTCAAATCTGGCGTGGAGATGACGATCAAGAAATACGTACCACAAATTGAACAGGTGATTAACGTAGAAGGGTAATTTTCCTTTAATGAAATCCTGAATATTTATTCGGAAGAATAGCTACGTTAACTGTGATTCGGAATAAAATCCTATAATTGATAAATAATTAGATGGTTTAATCAAATTAGCTGAAATTGTCTGCTTTAATTTTTAAGTGACTATTTCAGCTTTATCATTTTAAACACGAATAAGATCTTTTTTTACTTAAAATATGTCTGATATTAAAATTACGATTATCGACCGTGAAGGCGAAGCACATTTGGTAGATGCTCCCACAGATATGAATATGAACCTTATGGAAGTAGTTCGCTCATACGAGCTTGCTCCTGAAGGCACAATTGGAATTTGCGGCGGTATGGCTATGTGTGCCTCCTGCCAGTGCTACATCCTTAATCTGGAGCATATGTTGCCGGAACAAAGTATCGAAGAAGAGGACATGCTGGATCAGGCATTTTTCGTGGAGTCCAATAGCCGTTTAAGCTGCCAGATTCCAATTACCGAAGAACTGGACGGGCTTGAAGTTAAGTTGGCTCCGGAGTCTACTTGATAAATTCAATACCTTACAGCTTTTGAAGTTGGGAGGTTTTTATTTCTTAAAAGTTTAATCTGGAATTTGCCAATTATCAACTTATTGTAAACGAAATGTCCTTTTTGCAAGGAAACAGTCATTTCAAGCCAGACCTGTTAGGTTTTAAAAACCTGACAGGTCTTTTTCTTTAAAACCTATTGGACGAAAATTGCCATTTTCAGGCATCTGCTTAAAAGCATATATTTTGAAGAATTCACTTTAAATCCTTTGCAGGTTTTCAGAATCTATGTTCTCTAAAATACATTCTTCTATTCCATTCCAAAGTTCTATTCTGCTTGAAAGCGCGTTTTCTGCAGTTTGTGTGGCTTCTTCCCATTTTACGGGATCATTTCCGCAGAGTTTTTCTATCATTTTAAATGCCATAGGACCATGTTCGTCGCCATCGAGTTCGATGTGTCTGTCAAAGTAATATTTAAATAATTTAAGATCGTTCTCAGGAAACTTCTTCTGGATATTCTGAATAATAGAGGAGAACATTTCCGGAATAAGACCTTCCCGGCCAAAGGCAAATGAGGCGGCAATATTATGCGGTTTCCCTTCAGAAATTACATCGAAGGTGTTCTTTAGAAATTGTTTTATACTTATCGGAATTTTGCTCGCAGCTATAATTAAAAAGATATCGGTGCCGTGATTTACCTGAAGCAGAAAATCTTCAATTTTTCGCGTTTCCGCACCAGCCGATGCCATTGCCTCAAGATACATCTCGAAATGACTTTGGTGTTCACCTTTTAAATTTACATCGGTATCTTCAGCGAGGATTATCTCGTGAATAAGGTATCTTATTTCGGGATCACCTGTAGGAAACCAGGGTTGTGTGGTTTTGGTAAGTTTTTCCTGAAGCGCGGTTAGCAGCGACATAAAATCCCATACCGCAAATACATGGTGCTCCATAAAAATCCTTAGCTGTTGCGGGGAGGTGATTTTTTGGTACAGGGAATGATTTAAAAGCTGTTCTTTTTTCGGTTTCAGGCTACTATTTATTTCCTTTATCATAAAAATCTCGGTTTTTGCAAAAGTAACAGGTGAAGACGGATTTTTAAAAATATATGAATACTTTAAAGTAGATTTAACCCTAAAATTGCTCTTTTTGCAATAACTTTAAAAATATGAATACCTGCTTTACAACTTCATTTAACATCATTGTTTTTTACTCTAAAAAGTCTAAGGAGTATCTGAAAATAGATGGCGTGGTTGCAAAAAAACCTAAAGCGCTGAAGAAAAAGTGTTGTGAGAGTTACAAAAAAGGTAAGCGTTGTAAACGCTGCCCCTGTTTTGATCTACAATAGAGATCCGAATTCTGAGGAAGGATTTAGTTTGACTATTATTTTAATCCTGATTTTTCATGAGGATTTATGTAAAGAAATCTGTAATTTCCTCATTCTCTCTTTAACTCTTTTCCTCTTTAACTTTTTTGTAAAAATTTAAAACGCTGCGTGTCCCGTAATATCCATTCCTGTTATTAATAGATGAATATCATGTGTGCCTTCATAAGTAATTACACTTTCCAGGTTCATCATATGCCTCATAATGCTATACTCGCCGCTTATGCCCATTGCACCCAAAATCTGTCGGGCTTCCCGGGCTATTTTAAGCGCCATTTCCACATTATTCCTTTTGGCCATGGATATTTGTGCCGAAGTTGCTTTTCCTTCGTTTCTGAGTACTGCCAGTCTCCAGGCCAATAATTGTGCTTTAGTGATCTCTGTGACCATTTCTGCCAGTTTTTTCTGTTGAAGTTGTTTTGCTGCAATTGGTTTATTAAACTGAATACGTTCTTTCGCATAGCGTAGTGCAGTATCGTAGCAATCCATAGCCGCGCCAATTGCTCCCCAGGAAATTCCGAATCTTGCCGAGTCGAGACAGCCTAATGGTGCTCCGAGTCCGCTCTTATTTGGTAGTAAATTTTCCTTCGGAACTTTCACATTGTCGAAAACCAGTTCTCCGGTGGCACTTGCACGTAATGACCATTTGTTGTGAGTTTCGGGGGTGGAAAATCCTCGCATTCCGCGTTCCACAATAAGGCCGTGAATTCGCTCATTTTCATCCTTAGCCCATACGATGGCGATATCTGCAAACGGAGCATTAGAAATCCACATTTTCGACCCATTTAGCAAATAATGATCTCCTTTGTCTTTAAAGTTTGTTGTCATTCCGGCCGGATTGGAGCCGTGATCAGGTTCGGTTAAACCAAAAGAGCCGATCATTTCCCCGCTGGCAAGCTTCGGAAGATATTTCTTGCGCTGCTCCTCTGTCCCGAATTTCAGGATTGGATCCATCACCAGCGAAGTTTGAACCGAAGCTGTAGAACGGATTCCGCTGTCGCCACGCTCAAGTTCCTGCATAATGAGTCCGTATGAAATTTGATCCAGGCCGGCACCACCATATTTTTCTGGGATAAAGGAACCAAAAGCACCAATTTCGCCCAATCCTTTTAAAAGCTGTTTCGGAAATTCAGCTTTTTGAGCCGCTTCTTCAATTATAGGAGAGATTTCTTTTTTCACAAAGTCTCTTGCGGCTTTGCGAACTATCTTATGTTCTTCGGTAAGCAGCTCGTCGAGATTGTAATAATCGGGAGCCTGGAAAAGATCTTCTTTCATGCTGGTGGTTTATACACAAATATAACCAGGACTTTTGCAGCAAACAATTTTTTAGCGAAATGCCTAAAATGGCAATTTTTGGTATATAGATCAAATACTTGTACTAAACGGAAATCATAATCCTTTCTTAGCCGTTATAACTTCAGGTAAAACGGAGCGACCAATTCTTTATAAGCTTCAGTATAATTATGTCTGGAAATTTCGATGATTAACTCATCTGTCACCGGTTCGGTTTTTTTAAAGGAAAATGCCAATAATGACCTTTTTAAGGTAGAGTCTTTAGTTCCTCTTACCCGGGTTATTTTCTTCGGAAAAAGATGTACTTGGGAAGCAAGATCAATAAATTTTTCTTCTTCGGAAAAAGGGATAATCACGCTGAAGATTCCTTCTTCAGAAAGTAAAACGGAGACACCGCGAAGCAGATGCTCGAATGGAAGAGAATCTGAAAATCTGGCCATTTTCCTGGCACTGCTCATTTTTTCCTCATTTTCGTCTACTTCTGAAGAAAAGGGAGCAGCATAAAAAGGCGGATTGGATATAATGAGGTCGTATTTTTCCTCATCCTGCATTTCTTCAGCAAATTCATTTAAATCTGCGTGATAACAGAACAATCTGTCTCCCCAATCACTGTTTTCAAAGTTTTCGACTGCCTGTTCATAAGCATTTTCTTCAATTTCTATGGCGTCGATGTTAAAAGCGGCAGATCTTTGAGCCATCATTAGAGCAAGTAGCCCTGTTCCAGCCCCAATATCGAGTATAGACTCCGGATTATGATCCAAAGGTGTCCAGGCGCCCAGTAAAACGCCGTCTGTACCTATTTTCATCGCAGCTTTATCCTGAGCGACGGAAAATTCTTTGAATTTGAATATTTGATCAGGCATAGAGAGTACAGAATTAGAAGTTTTCAGCAGAACAAAAGACGATGGTCAAAAATGGCAATTATCGACCTGTAGTAAATCTAAAGCTAAACAAGGATTATTTAGCTTAAAAATAAAAAACCGCTTCCTAATAAGAAAGCGGTTTAAAATATTTTCTTCAGAAGAAATTACTCACCAAGAGCAACTCTTTCGAAAGCAACAACTTCAAGTTGAGAATCTACAGATTTTACATAGTCTGCAACACTTTCTTTATTGCCTTTTATGTAATCCTGGTTCACTAAAGTGTTGTCTTTAAAGAAACGCTGAATTTTTCCTTTTGCAATTTTATCAAGCATTTCTTCAGGTTTTCCTTCCTGGCGCAATTGATCTTTTGCAATTTCAATTTCTTTATCAATTGTAGTTTGGTCTACTCCGTCTTCATTTAAAGCAACGGGATTCATTGCAGCAGCTTGCATAGAAACGTTTTTAGCAGCTTCATCTGCACCGTCTACGTTTGCAGAAAGACCTGTAAGAACAGCGATTTTGTTACCTGCGTGAATGTAAGAACCTACGAAAGGAGCTTGTAAAGTCTTAAAAGCACCAATCTCAATTTTCTCACCGATAACACCAGTTTGCTCAGTAAGTTTTTCCTGAACAGTAATTCCTTTATAGTCTGCAGCCAAAAGTTCTTCTTTGGTATTGTAATCAAGAGCAAGCTCAGCAAGACTTTGTGCAAGAGCTACGAAATCTTCGTTTTTGGCAACGAAATCTGTTTCACAGTTAAGGGAAATAACGGCACCTTTAGTACTGTCGTTATTTACTTTTGCAATTGCTGCACCTTCACTGGATTCTCTGTCTGCTCTCTTTGCAGCAACTTTTTGGCCTTTTTTACGAAGCACTTCAATTGCTTTGTCAAAATCACCATCAACTTCTACCAAAGCTTTCTTGCAGTCCATCATTCCTGCACCGGTAGCTTTTCTTAGTTTATTTACTTCTGCGGCGGATATCTTAGCCATAGTCTTATATTTTATTTAGAATTAACAAGTCGTTTAGTCAAGTATAATGAAATGAACTAAACGACTTATAAAATTTACCAAACTGTTATATTTATTCTTCTTCTCCGTTATCGTCTGAAGCTTTATCTAAAGTCTTTTGTTTAGATTGAAGCTTCACGTCTTGTTTAGCTTCTCTCATAGCCTTTTGATCTTCGGGATCCTGAGAAGGAACTTCAGCTTTCTGCTTTTTCAATTTTGGAGCCATTTCTGATTTTGCAACCTTACCACCTCCATCTTCATCATTCTCGTCTTTCTTCTTTGAATCTTTGCTTGTCTTTCTGTCTGATAAGCCTTCAACAATAGAATCTGCAACATAAGAAATTACTTTGCTGATAGATTTTGAAGCATCGTCGTTAGAAGGGATCAAATAATCTACTTCACGTGGATCTGAATTGGTATCCACCATCGCGAAAATTGGAATGTTTAATTTTTGAGCTTCTTTAACTGCAATGTGTTCACGTGTAATATCAACAATAAACAAGGCTGCCGGAAGTCTTGACATGTCTGAAATAGAACCTAAGTTTTTTTCTAACTTAGCTCTAAGACGATCTACCTGCAAACGTTCCTTTTTGGAAAGCGTGTTAAACGTACCGTCTTTTTTCATTCTATCAATAGAAGCCATTTTCTTAACAGCTTTACGGATAGTTACGAAGTTGGTAAGCATTCCACCAGGCCATCTTTCTGTGATGTAAGGCATGTTTGCTCTCTCAGCTTGTTCAGCTACAATCTCTTTTGCTTGTTTTTTGGTAGCTACGAATAGTATTTTTCTACCACTGGCTGCGATTTTTGCCAAAGCCTCACCGGCTTCCTGCATTTTAGCAGCACTTTTGTATAAGTTAATGATGTGAATCCCGTTGCGCTCCATATAAATATAAGGAGCCATATTTGGATTCCATCTTCTTGTAAGGTGTCCAAAATGTACACCTGCGTCAAGTAATTCTTTTACTTCTACTTTGTTTGCCATTTTTGTAATAGTTTACGTTCTGTTGAAGATAGCAACAGGCAAGTGGCTATTTAATAAAATACGGCCTTGCTTGTTTAGATGCTAAACTAACTCCCAATGATGCTTTGACCAGCGCAGCATCACAAAGGGTAACAACAAAAATCTTTTTTAATTTTAAATGAACTTTTAGGGCTGTGCCCAAACAATTAACGTTTAGAGAACTGGAATTTCTTACGGGCTTTCTTCTGTCCGTATTTCTTACGTTCTACCATACGAGGATCTCTTGTTAATAAACCTTCCGGTTTAAGAGTAGTACGGTTTTCTTCGTCCAGTTGAACCATTGCTCTGGAAAGTGCAAGACGAATAGCTTCTGCCTGTCCTGTAATTCCACCTCCGTAAACGTTTACTTTTACATCAAAAGTTTTATCGTTGCCGGTAAGAGTTAACGGCTGATTAACTTTGTACTGAAGCGTACCTGTAGTAAAGTAATCGTTCATGTCTTTTTTGTTCACGGTGATGTTCCCATTTCCATCAGAAACATAAACACGTGCAACTGCCGTCTTTCTACGACCAATTTTGTGAATAACCTCCATTACTTAAGATCGTTTAAGTTAATAGTTTTAGGTTTTTGAGCTTCCTGATCGTGGTCAGATCCCGCGTAAACCTTTAAATTTCTGAATAGGTCTGCTCCTAATTTGTTTTTAGGCAACATTCCTTTTACCGCTTTTTCCACCAAACGCTCAGGAGCTTTGTTGAATAATTCGGATGCTGTAAGACTTCTTTGTCCACCTGGATAACCGGTATGGCGAATGTATTCTTTAGAATCCCATTTCTTTCCGGTTAAGTTGATTCCGCTGGCGTTGGTAATAACAACGTTATCTCCGCAATCAACGTGTGGGGTGAAGTTTGGTTTGTACTTCCCTCTTAGTAATTTTGCTACTTTAGAAGCAAGACGTCCCAGTGTTTGTCCTTCAGCATCTACGTGTACCCATTCTTTGGTAACGGTGGCCTTATTGGCCGATACTGTTTTGTAACTTAATGTGTCCACACTAAATAGTTTTACTTAATAATTAAACATTCCATTCCTGTAATCCCGAATATAGTATCGGGAAAACAGGGGTGCAAATGTACAATTATAAATTCATATAGCAAATAGGACTTTCATTATTTTAAATAGGTGGAAAAGACTGATTGTCAGAAGTGTCGGGTGACTTTAAAAAAGCAGGAAAGAAGACTGCCAAGATAAACTACAAATGGCAGGAACAAAAAGTTAGGGTTACTTGCAAACGTCAAAAAGTATAAAAAGATCGATAAAGAGTATTTTTAATGTTAATAAAGTTATAAATGATTATTTACTGCCCTACATTTGCATTTCCAAATCTTAATGAATGAAAATGAATAGATTAAAGAAATTGACCGGAGCATTTGGTATGATTGTGATGGTTGCAGGTTTAACGATTTCTTGTGAGCCTGAAAATGATGAAATGGCAGTTGCAAATACAGATGTTTTAAAAGTAAGCAACGCTACAATAGAGCAAAGCACTCTTGTTGGCAGATGGGAACTTTCTGCTATGACTTCAGATGCGGAGGTGAACCTCAATGATGGTGATCCAGATACGAGTACAAATATATTAGAAGAAACTACTTGTTTTGATGATATGTACTTTATCTTTAATGAAGACGGGACGGTTAAAACAGGTCAGGCGAAACTGGATTTTAAGAATAATGGATTTAGCTGTAGTTACGGTATATACCTCGCGGAATATGATGTTATTAGTGTGAATGACGACACCAAACTAGAGGTGACATTTGAAGTAAACGGACTAACTTATGTCGATTCAAAAACTATTGATTTAATAACTGAGAATGGACAGGAATATTTACACGTTATAACTACAGTTACCGAAGTTAATGAAGGTGTCGAAGCAGGTTACATTAATGACGGCCGCGAAACCACTATTGTTTCAGCGGTAAAAACATTAGAAACGGTATATATAAAAGTACAATAAAAAATTAGACGATTAGTTTAGTGTTTGTCTAGTCCTAAATAATCGATACAGATTATTAAAGGATTAAATTTA
>NZ_JAVRHM010000014.1:0-128558 GCF_031846525.1 Autumnicola patrickiae | reverse complement strand
GTTTATACAAAAGAAAAGCTCCTTAGTTTACTAAGGAGCTTTTTTTGTTTCTGATCGTATTTTTTTCTCAACCATAGCTTGTCGGCCAAAGCTTGTCGAAGGCTAAGACAGAAATCTCACTTCAGTACACTGTAAGGAATTCTGAAAATAAAATTTTTAAGTCAATGCCGAAATTTGCCGATTTTTGTGATTCATTCAGCTTCTGTCAGCCAGAGCTTATCGCGACTACTTTTATAATATCGTTTTTTTACACTTTGAAAAGACCTATAAAAACTTAATACCAAAATTTACCAATTTTCGTGCTTCATTTTAGAGGAGGGCAAATAACGTCTCGACTTCGCTCGACGTGACAGGTAGTTTCAAGAAAGTCAATGCTGAAAATTGCCAATTTTCGTACTTCATCCGGTTTTTGTCGGTCATTATTTGTAAAAATAGATAATAAAAGTAAAAATGGGCTTCGATTACACTTATCCTAAACTATAAGAAATGTTCCAGTGGTAGTATATAAAGTCGATGCCGGAATTTATCAATTTTCGTGCTTTATTTGAGCAAAGGATCAGGAAGCAGCTTAAAATTTAGGCTGAAGTTTCCTGCCATACTTTTTCCAATACTTCCAGGAAAGATTCTGAAGACTGAGCTCCGGAAACCGCATATTTATTGTTGAAAACAAAAAAAGGTACACCTCTGACCCCGATTTTTTGTGCTTGCAGCTCATCTTCTTTTACCGCAGCAGCAAAATCTGAAGAATTTAAGGCATCTTTTGCTTCCGTTTCACTTATACCGACAGATGTGGCTATTTCTACTAACACTTCGTTATCATCAATATTTTTGGCTTTTTGGAAATGTGCTTCAAAAAGGGCTTCTTCCATTTGATTTGCTACATTTTTTGTTTTTGCCAATTGGATAAGAAGATGAGCTTTATAAGAATTTGCTACCACAGAATTTTCCAGGTCCATTTCCAGCCCGGTTTCTGAAGCCATTTTACGTGCACCATCAAACATTTCTTTTGCCTGATCTTTAGACACATTTTTCGCCTTTACAAAATAATCCAAAGTTGAAATTTCCGGTTGCGTCTCGATTGCAGGATCAAGCTGGAAGCTGTGCCACTCGACTCTTACCTGTTTTCTATGAGAAAATTTTACCAAAGCGGCTTCAAATCTATGCTTTCCGATATAACAAAAAGGGCATCGAACATCTGACCATATATCTACCTGTATCATAATTTTTAATTTCTTTCGAAGAAAAAGCTTCGGCATATTTTATCGATTCCTAATTTTAAATTAAATCTTTCCCGTTTTATCCTTCCTGAAGCGCTTTTCTCAAATCTTCAATAGAGATTGGCTTTACGAGGTAATTGGTGATCCTGTTGTAGGTTTTGGCTCTATTAACGTCTTCAGGGTCTATAGAAGAAGTCACAATGTAAATCGTGATTTCATTTTCAGTTGGAATTTGAGTGAATTCATCTAAAAACTGCCATCCATCCATAATAGGCATATTTAAATCGAGAAGAATGATATCTGGTAGTTTTTCTTTGGCTAGAATAATGGATTTTAATCCTTTAATGGCTTCTTCGCCGTTATGGTAAACCATAAAACTGTTGCAAAAATCGGCGAATTGCATAATTTTTTTTGCTCCAAAGACAAAAATAGGATCATCATCAATTATACAGGCAAGATCAATTTTCTTCATTCTTTAAATATAATTTAAATTTTGTTCCCTTACCAACTTTGCTATCTACTTCTATTTTTCCGCCAATAGCCTCAATCTGGTTTTTCGTTATAAAAAGCCCTATTCCCCGCGCATCTTTGTGGCGGTGGAAAGTTTTGTACATTCCGAACAATTTGCTTCCGTATTTTTGAAGGTCTATTCCCAGACCATTATCTTCAATACTGAGTATTATAAATTCATTCTTCTTCTTTGCTGAAAGTTTGATATAACTTTCCTTTTCCGGACATCTGTACTTGATCCCGTTGGTAAGAAAATTGAGCAGAATACTGTCTATATAAGCTGGAATACCCAGAATTTCCCAGTCGGCATCTATTTCATTAATAATCTTTAAATTCACTTCTTTTGAAAGTGCAGAAACGTTCTTGGTAGCTTTGTTTACAGCACTGTTAAGATTTATAGGAAGTAAATTTTCTGCTACTTTTGTGTTCATTAAAACAACCTCATTAAGATGGGCTACGGTTTCTTTTAAGTTTTCTGAAGCCGTACCCAGTAAGCTGATGATTTCATTTTCTGCAGATTCTGGATGATCCTGTTTGTAAAGGTCCAGTAGCATTCCAAAATTCCCAGAATGGGAGCGGAGGTTGTGGGAAACAATGTGTGCAAAATTCCTGAGGCGCTGGTTTTGATCTTTTGTAACATCAAGTAAGGATTTAATCTCCTGTTCCACCTTTTTAATCTCACTTATATCTGCCGCAACACCAAGGTAACCAATGATTTCTTTTTTATCCCGTATGGCTGTAAACGTAAGCTGAACAGGAAAATAAGTGCCATCTTTTCTCACATAGGTCCACTCATGGGTGTCATATTCTCCTCTTTTTGCAAGCGCGGCAAAAACTCCCCAACCTGAAATTTCCTGCTTGAAGTGGGCGCTAAGTTCTTTACTCCTTTCGGCAAGTTCTTCCGGAAGGTGAAGAAGGGTAAAGGATTTTTTTCCTTCCATTTCTATTCTGGAATATCCCAAAAGATTCTCGGCACCACGATTAAAGTTAGTGATAATTCCATCTGTATTGGTGCTAATTACACTTACCTGGCTACTGGCTTCCAAAATTCCTTTTAATTGGGCAAGTGCTTCTTTAAGTTTTTGTTCAGCTATTTTCCTTCGGCTAATATCTGTAATTTGAGAAATAAAGTAAAGCGGGTTTTTATTCTTATCCCTCACCAGTGAAACTGAAATTACCACATGGACTATATGTCCCTTTTTGTGGTAGTAACGCTTCTCCATATGGTAGAAAGATCTCTTATTGGCGTAGAGTTCCTGCAGGAGTTTAAGATCAACATTTAAATCCTCGGGATGGGTAATATCACGAAATGCCACTTTTTTAAACTCTTCTGAAGTATAGCCCATTATCTTGCAAAGCATGTTGTTCACCTCAAGCCATTCTCCTTTTGAGTCCAGAATTGCCATTCCTATGGCGGCATTTTCGAAATTCCCTCTAAAAGCCTCTTCACTAATCCTTAGTTTATCTTCTGTCTCTTTCCTGGTGGTAATATCCTGGAGGGCAATAACAGCACCATGAACATTACCATTAAGATCTGTTAACCGGGAGCCGTTTACACTTACAACTTTATAATTACCGTTACGTTGTTTGACAAGAATTTCTTCATTCTCAACTATTCCTTTTCGTAAAGTTTTTTGTAGTGGATACTCTTCTTTTTTTAAAGCTTCACTACCATCCGGTCTAAAAAGTTCATAGAATGTGGGATATTCTGAAGTTGAATTATTATCAAGAGGAATTCCCAGCCATTTTTTTGTGGCTTTATTAAAGGAAGTCAGTTGTCCATCTTTGTCAGAGGAAATTATACCAACTTCTACATTGTCCAGAATTGTTTGCATTAAAACCTGCTTTTCAATATTTTCCTTTTCGGCCGATTTTAAAGCAGTAATATCGTTGGTATGCATTATAATACCACCAATCTGGTTGTTATTATTATACCACGGTCTTACTTCCCAGCTTAACCACTTCTCATTTCCATTCTCATCTATATACCAATCTTCTTCACTTTTTCTCACAGCACCTTCCAGAGCCTGGCTATGAATCTTGCGCCACTCTTCCCTGATATGTGGAAAAAGTTCATAGTGACATTTTCCTATGAGCTCGTGTGCTTCAATTTTATTGTCCTGAAGCCATTTTTGGGAAGCTGCAAGGTAATTCATGCTTTTATCAAACATGGCAATTGCGCTGGGGGCCTGATCTATAAAGAGTCTGTTTCTTTCAAACTCTTTTTTTCTTTGAGTAATTTCTTCATGGAATCCAGTCATCCATTCCGGTTTACCATCTTCAGTCCAGCTAACTACTTTGCCTTTGTCCAGTACCCAAATCCATTCCCCGGCTTTGTTTTTCATTCGGCATTCACTTTCATAGAAGTCATTTATACCAGCAAAATGTTCTTTAAAGAGGTAGTTGCACTTTTCCATATCTTCAGGATGCGCAAACTTTTGCCATGTCTCGGGTGTGGTAGGCTGGATTTCTTCTAAAGTATATCCCAGCACGTTTGCCCACTGCTCATTAAAATTAGCTTCTCCTGTTTGCACATTCCATTCCCACGTGCCAATATTTGTGCCTTCGATGATATGTTCATATCTCTTAAGCTCCTGCATGAGCGGGTAATTATTCTGAAATTTTGTTACATCTGTAAAACCTATAAGGAGCAGGGGCCTTTTTTTTTCCTCATTTATTAGTAGGGTGTGACATTTCATCCAAATGAAGTATCCTGCAGTATTCTGAAATTTTATAATTTCTGAATTTTTAATAGCTGTTATATTTTGCCAATTTTCGACCTTGGGCAGCTCTTCAGCAGGAATAAAGGATTTCCAGGAAAAATTCTCTTTTGGATGTTCTTTGTTTAACCCGAGAAGGTTGGATAATTTTGGATTCATCCAGTGAATATCTGGATTAGCGGGATCAATTACCCAGATACCATCAGGTGAGTACTCCTGAATAAAATCGAAAACAGATTTATTCTGTCTGACATTTTGGTAGAGGACATCTTTTACAATTCTCTGTTGTTCCTCATCATTATTGGAGGATTTAGGTGCCTTCTGACCATTAGGGGACCTCGCTCTCATGCAAAATTTTTTAAAACATAAAGGTAAGCATTTGGAGGGAATTAACTTTCTCTTAACAGTAAATTTAAATGCTGAAAACTGAATAAAAGTTTATTTCTTCAGATAGCTAGGCCGGCATTATCTTTAGTGTTCTATATCTGGACTCGGAAGAAAAAAAATATTACTTTTGTTTTTAAATTACTTCATCTAAAAGATATATGGGTCAAAAAATCTTAATAGGTTTCAGAGAGATAGACATCATATTACATCGTTTGGCCTGCCAGTTAGTAGAAAACCATACCACTTTTGAAAATACTGTTTTAATAGGTATTCAACCTAGAGGAGTTTTTCTTGCGGCCAGAATAGAAGAAATATTGAAGAAGGAGTTTAATATTAAAAATGTTAAGTCTGGTCAACTGGATATTACTTTTTACCGTGATGATTTTAGACGGGGGGAAAAACCACTTGAGGCTAATAAAACAAGGATTGAATTTGTAGTAGAGGATAAGAGGGTTGTTTTTATAGATGATGTTCTTTATACCGGCAGAAGTATAAGAAGTGCTCTAACGGCAATTCAATCCTTTGGAAGGCCAAGGGAAATTGAGTTACTAACTCTTATTGATCGAAGATTTAGCAGGCACTTACCTATACAACCAGATTATAATGGCAGACAGGTAGATGCAATAAATGAAGAAAAAGTAAAAGTAAACTGGAAGGAAAATGAAGGAGAAGATGTTGTTTACCTGATTTCAAAATAGAAGAAAATGAGGAGCGAATTAAGTGTGGATCACTTACTGGGGATAAAATATCTTGATAAAGAAGATATTGAATTAATTTTTAAAACAGCAGATCATTTTAAGGAAGTGATCAACCGGCCCATCAAAAAAGTTCCCTCCCTTCGAGATATTACCATAGCCAATCTATTTTTTGAAAACAGTACCCGTACACGACTTTCTTTTGAACTTGCAGAAAAGCGCTTAAGTGCAGATATAATCAATTTCTCTGCAGCGTCATCTTCTGTTAAAAAAGGTGAGACTCTTATAGATACTGTTAATAACATACTTTCTATGAAAGTAGATATGGTGGTAATGAGACATCCCAATCCCGGAGCAGGCATTTTTTTATCCAAACACGTTAATGCAAGAATTATAAATGCAGGTGACGGTGCCCATGAGCATCCAACCCAGGCTTTGCTTGATTGTTATTCCATCAGGGAGAAACTGGGCTCTGTAAATGGAAAGAAAGTTGTAATAGTGGGAGACATACTCCATAGTCGGGTGGCTCTTTCAAACATTTTTGCATTAAAACTTCTGGGGGCTGAAGTTAAAGTTTGTGGTCCCAAAACCCTTATTCCTAAGCATATAGAATCGTTGGGAGTAAAGGTGGAGGGAAACCTTAAAGCTGCTTTGGAATGGTGTGATGTTGCCAATATGTTGCGGGTACAAAATGAAAGAATGGATATAAGTTATTTCCCCAGTACCCGTGAGTATATCCAGCAATACGGCTTAAACAGAAAGATTCTGGAAAATTTAAACAAGGAAATTGTGGTGATGCATCCCGGCCCCATAAACAGAGGAGTGGAAATTACAAGTGATGTTGCAGATTCTAAGCAGGCTATAATTCTTGATCAGGTTCAAAACGGAGTTGCAGTTAGAATGGCTGTTATTTATTTACTTGCTTCAAAAATAGAGCAATAAAGTCCTGAGTCTTTTTTAACTTTAGGCTCAAAAAGAATTATGAAAACTATAGAAAAAAACAATTATCTCCTGATTGAGAATGATCAGGATTCCATAACAGAATTCACCTCTTATCTTACCACACATCATAATGATTTCCGGAAGAAAAATGTGGTTGTAAATTTAGAGGAATATACAGAACTCCAGCTGGATGAAATTTTAGGGTTTCTGGAATTGTCTAATGTACATAAGAATGGCAAGCGATCTTTTGTAATTGTAAATAATGCTTTGCATATGGATAAAGTTCCGGAAGAATTAATGGTGGTGCCTACATTACAGGAAGCCGAGGATGTGATACAAATGGAGGAAGTTCAGAGGGATTTGGGTTTTTAAGACATTCTGTTAAGATGTATGGATTTATATTATGATGAAACTTACTATTCTGGGATGCTATGCTGCCACTCCACGAACCTTTACCAATCCAACTTCTCAGGTTTTAGAAATTAAAAATCATCTTTTTTTAATTGATTGTGGGGAGGGTACCCAGGTGCAACTGAGAAAGAATAAGATTAAATTTTCTAAGATTCAGCACATATTTATTTCCCATCTTCATGGAGATCACTGCTTTGGTCTGGTAGGCTTAATCTCTACTTTTCGCCTTTTGAACCGGGAAACAGACCTTCACGTGTATGGTCCAAAGGGAATTAAGGAAATAATTACCCTTCAGTTAAAACTTTCAAACTCCTGGACAAATTATTCGCTTTACTTTCATGAGCTGGAAAGTAAATCTCCTGAAGTCCTGTATGAAGATTCCAAAGTTTCTGTGGAAACTATTCCATTAAATCATAGAATTTATACAAACGGTTTTCTTTTTAAAGAGAAACCGGGAGATAGGAAACTAATTATTGGTAGAGCAGAGAGTCTTAATATTGATGTAAGTCTGTACAACAGCCTGAAAAAAGGGAAAGATGTAATATCTGAAGAAGGGGAACTTATTAAAAATGAAGAAGTCACGACAGATCCGGCAGCACCTAAAAGTTATGCTTATTGCAGCGATACGGTTTTTTACCCTGAGATTATCCCACAAATAAAAGGGTCTACAGTGCTTTACCATGAATCTACTTTTCTAGAGGATAAGCACGAGCTTGCGGCACCTACAAAACATTCTACAGCCAAACAAGCTGCTACTATAGCAAAAGAAGCACAGGTTTCCAAACTTCTTCTTGGGCATTACTCAACCCGTTATCCTGATCTTGATAAATTTAGGGAAGAAGCATCAGAGATTTTTCCCAATTGTGAGCTTTCAGATGATGGTAAGATATTCCTGTTTGAATAAATATTTTAATTCTTCTTTCTTAAATATTCTAGCAGTAGCTTCTCACGCTTATTGTAGGTTTCTTCTTTCATTATAGTAGAAATATTAACAGACAATGATAGTATTTTGTGGTTATTATGTATTTTACCGATATTATTAGTACTTTTACCTTTTAATTGAGGAAGGAGCCATGAAGAAAATTATATTTAAATTTTTATTTTTATTCTTTTGCGCTATGACTATTGTGTCTTGCAGTAAGGATACTTTGGAAGAAGATGTAGAAGGTTACGATCCGGTATCACAGGATTTGGAGGAGATTGTTTATACGGAAATTGAGTTGGAAGTTCTGGACAAAATAAATATTTATAGATTAGAGTTGGGGCTGGAGAAATTAGTGCCTCTTACTGAAGCTTCCCAGCAAGCTGAGGATCATACAGATTATATGATAGAAGTTGGCGAAGTTAGCCATGACCATTTTCCAGACAGATTCAGTAATCTCGTGCAAACAGCAGGTGCCATAGCAGTAAGTGAAAATGTGGCTTTTGGTTACCGATCTGCAGATGCGGTCTTTAAAGCCTGGTTAAATAGTGAAGCTCACAGAGATAATATAGTGGGGGATTACACCCACTTTGGGATTTCGATTAAAGAAGATGTGGAAAACAGGAATTATTTTACAAATATTTTCTTGAAAAAATAAGTGTAGATTTATTGTTGTTAGTTAAGCCTGGGTTAGAAACCAGGCTTTTTTTTTGTCAATTTTAAGTGAAAAAATATTACAGTTTAGACGACATTTATTTGTTCTCGTACATTATCATGCGATGTTCTTCTGCTTCCACAAGAGGGAATTCTTCTAAATCAATTGAATAAATCCAACCTTCTTCTACAGTATCGAAAACATCATAAGGTGAACTTGTGGTATAACCTAGTTCTTCCATGGCATAATTAAGCCAGGTTTTATAATTAGGAACATCCATTGGAGTTTCATTGGCAGTCACTATTAGGTGGTCATCTTCAATACTAATGGAATACTTGGAATTTTGACCATTTTTAACTTGACCCATTTCTATCCAGGTACCCTCATCCATCTTAGAAATTTCTATATTATTTAGGTTTGATGGATTAAAATCGACAGCGAAAACTTCATGTTTTCTTTGATAACTATCTGGATTTGTCATAGCAGGAACAGAACAACTGGCAGTAATTCCTACAATTGAAATTAATAAGAGAAGGTTGAAAAAGTTATTCCTTGATTTTTTACCGTATTTATTTCTGGACATTGTACTACTTTTTTTGTATAAAACATTTTAAGTAGTAGGTTAAGCGCTCTTAAATTCCGGGGAAGAACTAAGATTAGTGCTAATTTAAGTATAAAAAACTGTTTAATTGCCAATGCCGTAGGTCTTATAGATGTAAGGTAAATTTGTCTCGATGAAAGGCTAATCTTTAACTTTTATTTAGGTTCAACCGACGTCTTTTGTGTAGCTTTTGATGGTAAATAATATGTATTAAAGTTTCTTATTCCAATTTTTACTTCGCCGCAAAACCCTTAAATTGCAGAAAAGCTTTTAAGATGGAAAAAGACCTTCAGGATTACAGAAAATCTTATGAAAAGTTTGAACTCTCAGATACCGTTATTCCGGTTTCCCCAATTTTGTTATTTGAAGAATGGTTTGTGGAGGCAGAAAAAGATGATAGGGTAGATGAAGCAAATGCCATGAACTTATCAACAATTGGAAAGGATGGATTTCCAAAAAATCGAATTGTCCTGTTAAAAAAGTATAACGAAAACGGATTTACTTTTTACACTAATTATAAATCTGAAAAGGGAATTGCTATTCAGGAAAATCCAAATGTTTGCCTTTCTTTTTTCTGGCCGAATCTGGAGCGGCAGGTAATTATTAAAGGTGTTGCAACAAAAACTACAGAAGAGGATTCTTCTAAATATTTTTATTCCAGGCCCAGGGGTAGTCAATTAGGTGCTTTAGCTTCCAACCAAAGTGAGCAAATATCATCTAGGGAAGAACTTGAAGAAAAGATAGAAAATCTTACCAGACAATTTGAGGGACAAACAATTCCAAAACCCGAAGAATGGGGAGGTTATAATGTTTCTCCTGAAAGCTACGAGTTTTGGCAGGGTAGGAAGAATCGCCTACACGATAGAATATTATTTTCTAAAATAGAAGAAAAATGGAAGGTTGAACGTTTAGCACCATAGTTATGAAGAGATTAATTTTGGTAAGACACGGTAAATCATCCTGGAAACAAGACCTTCCCGATCACGAGAGACCTTTAAAGAAAAGGGGTTATAGAGATGGAAATAAGGTTTCAAAAACTTTTAAAGAATTCTATTCACCTCCCGTTAAGGTTTGGAGTAGCCCGGCAGTGCGGGCACTGGAGACAGCGAAGATGTTTAAAGATACTCTGGAAATATCAGATGAAAATTTTTTGGTCCGGCAGGATCTTTACACTTTTGATGCTAAAGAGCTCATGGAAATTATAAAGTCCTGTCCAGATACGGTGGATAAATTAATGGTCTTTGGTCATAATCCTGCTATGACCAATACGGTAAATACCTTGGGTGATAAAAACCTGGAGAACCTTCCTACAACCGGACTTTGCGTTATAGATTTTGAAAATCATGAATGGAAAAACATTAAAGACGGAAAAACCATTATAACTTTAATTCCTAAGAATTTAAGATAATTTATGTTGAATAAGAGATATATTAACAGGGAGCTTAGCTGGTTACAATTCAACTCAAGAGTGCTTCAGGAAGCTGAAGACGAGACAGTTCCACTGATAGAAAGACTTCGGTTTTTAGGAATATTTTCGAATAACCTGGATGAATTTTTTAAAGTAAGATACGCTACTGTCAAACGAATTGACCTGGCAGGGAAAGCAGGTAAAAGTGCTCTTGGAGGGATAAAGGCAAGTAAGTTGCTGGAAAAAATTACCGAAATAGTTATCCGCCAACAATCAGAGAGTTTAAAAATTCTTGATGATATCCAGACACGGCTTAGACAGCATAATATAAATATTATTAAGGAAAATGAGGTTTCAGAATCTCAGGAGGAATTTATTAAAGAATTCTTTCTTTCAAAAGTGAGTCCGGCATTGGTTACAATCATTCTAAATGATCTTCCGGAAATACCGAGTTTAAAGGATAGTGCGGCTTATCTGGCGGTGAAAATGGTGATGGAAGAAGAGGTGCCAAAGCACGGAATTACTCAGCTTATCGATCGTTCGGTTAAGGAAAAGAAATACATTCTCATTGAAATTCCAAAGAGTATTGAACGTTTTGTGGTACTTCCTGAGGAGGAAGGCAAGCAATATATCATATTGCTCGACGATCTTATAAGATTTAATCTGAACCGGATTTTTAATATTTTCGACTATGAGAGTATTACAGCTCATATGATCAAAATAACAAGGGATGCTGAGTTGGATATTGAAAGTGACTTGAGTAAAAGTTTTATAGACAAAATTTCTAGCAGTGTTAAGGATAGAATTAAGGGAGATCCTGTACGTTTTGTTTACGATATGAACATTGACGAAGATACCCTTACTTACCTTATGAATAAAATGGGAATTGATTCTACAGATAGTATTATTCCCGGCGGGAGATACCACAACAGGAGAGATTACATGAATTTTCCCAGTTTAGGCCCCAGAGAATTATACTACGAAGTACGTGATCCCCTTCCTATTCCCGGACTTATATTACAAGCGAGTCTTCTTTCGGGTATTGCTGAAAAAGATTTTCTCTTATATACACCTTACCAGACCTTTTCCTATACGGTTAAATTTTTAAGGGAAGCAGCGTTAGATCCTAAGGTAAAAACCATAAAAATTACCATTTACAGGCTGGCGAAAATTTCCCATATCGCGAGCTCCTTGATAAATGCGGTAAAAAATGGGAAAAAAGTAACAGTACAAATAGAATTAAGAGCCAGATTCGACGAAGTGGCAAACATACGTTATGCAGAGCAAATGCAGCAGGAAGGTGTAAACCTCATTTTTGGTGTTCCGGGTCTTAAAGTACATTGTAAAGCCTGTGTTATAGAAAGGGAAGAGGAAGGGAAGACACGCCGTTACGGATTTTTAAGTACCGGAAATTTTAATGAATCCACTTCAAGGGTCTACACGGATTATACACTCTTTACTGCAGATCCCGAAATTCTGAAAGAGGTAAATAAGGTTTTCGACTTTTTCGAAACCAATTATAAAGTTAATAAATACAAGCATCTTTTAGTTTCTCCACATTATACACGAACGGCTCTAATGGGACTTATTCAAAGAGAAATAGACGCAGCTAAAAAAGGTGTTTATGCTGAAATAAAACTGAAGCTTAACAGTCTTTCAGATTACAAAATGATCGATAAGCTATATCAGGCCAGTTCCGCCGGGGTTAAAATTAAACTTATAGTTCGCGGAATCTGCTGTTTAATTCCAGGAGTGAAAGGAATGAGTGAAAATATTGAAGCTATAAGTATAGTGGATAAATTTTTAGAACATCCCCGGTTATACATTTTTGAAAATTCCGGAAATCCAAAGGTTTATATTTCTTCAGCAGATTGGATGACGAGAAATATGGATCAAAGGGTGGAGATTTCCTGTCCTATTTACGATGAGGATATTAAGAAGGAGATCCTGGAAACTTTTGAAATAAGCTGGAAGGATAATGTAAAAGCGAGGATTTTTGACGGGGAACAAACTAACAAGCGGAGAAAGGATGAGAAGCCTCCTTTGCGTTCCCAGTTCGCACTATATGATTATTATTTAAAAAAAATTGAAACAATAACAGGGTGATTACACAAAAAAACTACGCAGCAATAGATATTGGCTCCAATGCCGTAAGGTTATTGATATCAACTATTACAGAGAGAGAAGGACAGGAGGCAAATTTTAGAAAAACTTCCCTCGTGCGGGTACCAATCCGCTTGGGAGCTGATGTTTTTCTGAAGAAAAATATTTCGGAAAGGAATATCTCCCGCATGTTGGATACTATGGAGGCTTTTGATCTTTTGATGAAATCCCATGGCGTGGAGAAGTACAAAGCCTGTGCGACTTCAGCAATGAGAGAAGCGGAAAATGGAGAGAAAGTAACTGAAATGATCCGGGAAAAGACAGGTGTGGACATAGAAATAATAGATGGAAATCACGAAGCAGCCATTATTGCAGCTACAGATTTGCATGCGCTTATTCAAAATGACTGTAATTATCTTTATGTAGATGTTGGTGGAGGTAGTACTGAGTATACTCTCTACAGTAACGGCAAGACTGTGGCTTCAAAATCCTTTAAAGTCGGTACAGTTAGGTTGCTAAACGATTTGGTGAAAAACAGTACCTGGAAAGAAATGGAAAGCTGGGTGAAGGACACTACAAAAGGATTTAATGATATAGATCTTATTGGCTCCGGCGGTAACATAAACAACATCTTTAAGACCAGTGGAAAGAAAGAAGGTAAACCTTTAAGTCTGGCTTATCTGAAGAAATATGATGAATTGATCAACTCTTACACCTACGAAGAAAGGATTACAGAGCTGGATCTTAAAAGCGATAGGGCAGATGTTATCATTCCTGCATCCAAGATTTATGTAAATTCTATGAGATGGGCTAAAGCAAATCAGATTTATGTTCCAAAAATTGGTCTTTCTGATGGGATCATTAAATCGTTATATAATGAGAATCAGAGTTAGTTGTTGTAAGGAATCAAAATCAAGAGAAGGTACGAATTTGCCAATTTTCGATATACTGAAGCAGTCGGCAATAAAAACCTTGATATTTACTTGTAATCAGCTATAATTTATAATTTTTTTTCGGATTTCTGGCAGCGATAATCAGCGGGAAAAACCCAATTTGTGCCTATAAATTACCTGGAGATCGAAAATTGCAATTTTTGAAGCTCCTTTATACTGGGGAACGAAAAGTTTTATAAGATTACCCGTGAATGCTTTCTTTTTTTCCAAGATCTTTCATTACTTCAGCTTCAAATTCGAGCAGATCCTGCCATTTTTGGTCTACAATTTCACGATCCCCGTATTTTCTTGCAAATTGAAGAAACATCGTGTAATGGTTAGCCTCACTTACCATTAAGCTACGGTAAAATTCGGCAAGTTCTTTGTCTTCCAGTTTTTCTGAAAGCAACCGGAAACGTTCGCAACTTCTGGCTTCAATTAAACCTGCAATTAATAACCTGTGTACCAGTTGGGTTGCACGGCTTCCTCCTTTGGGAAAAAAACTCCGCAGTTGAATCACATATTCGTCCTTTCTGTCATGGCCCATTATAAGTCCTCTCTTCAGGATCCTGTCGTGAACCATTTTAAAATGTCCCATTTCTTCCCTTGCTAAAGCAGTCATTGCTGTTACAAGTTCTGAATATTCAGGATAGGTAACAATTAAAGAAATTGCTGTGGATGCTGCTTTTTGTTCGCAATAAGCATGGTCAACAAGAATTTCTTCTATATTTTTTTCGGCAATATCGACCCATCTTGGATCTGTTGGTAATTTTAATCCTAACATAGTTATACATCTAAATCAAAAGTTGATCTCAGTTTGTCAATTAAAGGATTTTTTTCCTTCAGCTTATTATATTTTTCCATAGGTGTAAAAGCGAATTTCTTGGCAGTGCTTTCGTTAACCAAAATAGTGAGCGATATTTGGGAATTATGGAGCTTGTTCTTCAAAAATCCCATCAATTTATTTTGAGCTCTTTCCAGGTCAATCTTCATGGTTTCGGCAGGAAGCTCAATGATAATCTCTTTTTCCTTCAGTTTGGGCAGATCTGTTTCTAGAATTGAAGCAAGAATTTTTTCTCCGCTTTTCTTCAGTCTTTGCACATACTCGTTCCAGGCCATTTGCAGCTGAGTTTCAGAAAATCCGCTCGTCATTTCCTTCTCGGCAGGAACATTTGCCTGCTGTTTGGCTGCAATTTCTTTTTTGGCCCGGATACTTTTTAATGATAGTCCCGATACTTTTTCTTTTTTTATAGAAGGGTCATTTACCGGCTCTGCATTAGTTTTTGCAGCGACAGGAGGCGACATAGCAGGCTTCTTCTGCTCGGGTTCTTCTGCAGGACTTTGATCTGAATAGTACTCCGGATTCTCTTTTACAGGTTCACAAGCTCCGTTTTCGGTTTTGTTTTTGCCTGACGGGAGCTGCGATTCTTTGGGGGCTACAGCATCATTTGACGCATACTCGTTATTTTGAATAAGATTCCTTTCTTCTGAAGAAAGGGGAGAAGGTGCGTTTTCAAAATGAGTTGCAGGAATTATACGCCGTTCAGACTTTTTTTTTTCTCCATCAAAAGTGATAGAGGCGAGCTGCATAAGGCATAATTCCACCAGAAGACGCTGGTTTCGGCTGCTTTTGTACTTTAAATCGCAGTCGTTTGCGAGGTTTATCCCTTCCAGTAAAAACTGAAGGGAAGTTTTTTGTGATTGCTCGAAATATTTTGTTTTTGTCTGTTCCCCGACTTCCAGCAGCGAAATTGTTTTCTGATCTTTGCAAACAAGCAAGTCCCTGAAATGGGAAGCGAGCCCTGCAATGAAGTGATGGCCGTCAAACCCACTGGATAAAATCTCATTATAAGCGACCAGTAGCCCGGGAATATTATTTTCCAGGATAAGGTCTGTCACCTTCATATACGTGTCGTAATCCAGCACGTTCAGGTTCTCTGTTACGGCCTGCCGGGTAAGTTCTTTTCCGCTAAAACTTACTACACGGTCATAGATGGAGAGCGCATCCCGCATTGCTCCATCTGCTTTCTGAGCAATAATTTGCAGCGCATCTTCATCGGCAACCACGCCTTCCTGTTCAGCAATATAAGCGAGATAATTTTTAGCGTCGGTAACTCCAATCCTCTTAAAGTCGAAAATCTGACACCGGGAAAGAATCGTAGGAATTATTTTGTGCTTTTCTGTAGTAGCAAGTATAAAAATTGCATGTTTCGGAGGTTCTTCCAAAGTTTTAAGGAAAGCATTAAAAGCCGAAGCAGAAAGCATGTGCACCTCGTCAATAATATAGACTTTATAATTTCCAACCTGCGGCGGAATCCTAACCTGGTCTATTAAATTACGAATATCGTCTACAGAGTTGTTGGAGGCGGCATCCAGCTCGAAAATGTTGAAAGCAAAATCCTCATCTGGAGCATGGTTTTCATCCTGGTTGATCATTTTTGCCAAAATCCGGGCACAGGTGGTCTTGCCCACGCCACGGGGACCGGTAAAAAGCAATGCCTGCGCAAGATGGTTGTGTTGTATAGCATTGGACAAAGTGTTGGTAATGGCCTGCTGGCCCACAACATCCTTAAAGGTTTGAGGCCGGTATTTCCTGGCTGATACTACAAAATGCTCCATCAAATTTTATTGAACAACAAATATAAAAATCACAAGCCTAAGTTCTATGTTAGTTCCTTTTATTTTTGAACAAAAGCAAAGGAAAAATCAACAATTGTTTCCGGTTAAATTACAGTATCTTTGCGCCAAAGCAGGTCGCCTTGTCGCTTGATCTATTGTTTTCGGTTTAATCCGGAAATGCGAGGTTGAGAGGAAAGTCCGGACACCATAGGGCAGCATAGTGGGTAACGCCCACCGGCCGTGAGGTTAGGACAAGTGCAACAGAAAGAATGTACAGGTAATGCTGTAGTGAAACCAGGTAAACTCTATGCGGTGCAATGCCATGTAAACCGGTACTGCAGATGGCCCGTCTGCTTCCGGAGGGTAGGCAGCTAAAGGTTTTTGGTAACAGGAACTTCAGATAAATGACAAGGGCTTCCGATTTATTCGGAACGCACAGAATCCGGCTTACAGACCTGCTTTTTTATTCTTTTTCCTGGTAAACCCTTACATAATCTATTAAAAATTGCTGCGGAAGAATAGACTCATTCAGTTCTCCTGCCCAGCCACCACCAAGAGCAAGGTTTAAAAGTAAGTAATAAGGTTTCCTAAAGATATACGCCATACTCCCCGCATCTTCTATGTTAAAGGTGTGGTAGAGTTCATTATCAATAAGAAATTCAATTTTATCTTCTGTCCAGTTAATGCCGTAGACATGAAAATCTTTATGAAGATCAGGAACAAATAATTTTTCTCCATCCGAGTCATACTGTACCTTATTATCTGCAGGATAATGAACAGTGCCATGGATATGGTTGTTATCTTTTCCCACAAATTCCATGATATCTATTTCTCCGGAATATGGCCATTCCACTTCATTTACATCTGTTCCAAGCATCCATATTGCCGGCCACACCCCCTGTCCCTGTGGAAGTTTTGCACGTACACGAACTCTTCCATACTTAAAACCAAACTTGCCGAGCGTATTAATGCTCGCAGAGGTATATTTGGTTTTTTTGGGGCTCGTACGCCAGTGGGTGCTTTCTTCTTCATGAAAATCATTTCTAATCTGATCTTTCCGCCCTTCAATTATAAGATTTCCATTTTTAACCCTTGCATTTTTACGACGTTCTTTGGTGTAGTATTGTGGTTCCATATTTCTGACAAAACCTTCTTCAAAACTCCATTTTTCAGGATCGGGAAGTCCTCTGTAATTAAACTCTTCAGAAAAAGTTAATTCAAATTTACTATCTTGAGAAACCGCACCAAATGTCGTCATTAGGAAAACAAAAATTATGGGAGATTTTAAAATCATTAAAAGATATGGGTAATATGTGTTGGAAAAGGTTATTCCTGGAAAAATTCCCCAACAAAAGGAGAAATTAACTTTATTCCTTTTAATATACCCTAATCTACGTAAAAAAAGCTGAAAACAGAATTTCCGTATTTTCTGGCCTCCTGGAAGTTTATAGCTGAAGAAAGATTGGTGTGTTTGGAATGTTCAATAATAAGTTGCCCTCCCGTATTTAAAAGATCATTTTCAAAAATTATCTCAGCAATTCTGGCAAAAGTGCTTTCTTCAAAATCGTATGGTGGATCAGCAAAAATAAGGTCTGCTTTTACAGAAGCTTTTTCAAGGTATTTAAAAACATCACTTTTGATAACGGTGATATCAAAATCAAGTTCTAAAGCTGTTTTCTTGATAAACTTCACACACTCAAAATTGCTGTCCACTGCAGTTATATTTTCTGCACCACGGGAAGCAAATTCGTAAGAAATATTTCCAGTGCCGGAAAAGAGGTCAAGAACTATTAATTTATTAATATTAAAATGATTATTCAGGATATTAAAGAGGGCTTCTTTGGACATATCCTGTGTTGGTCTAACCGGAAGCTTTTTTGGAGCGGTAATTCTTCTGCCTTTATTTGTACCTGAAATTATTCTCATGATAAAGATTTTAAAAGTATATACGCCTCAGATTGCTCTTTTGTTTCTCCCAAGTTCTCATTTAAATCATAAGAATAGAATATATCAAGAAAATTTATATTCCTGATGTAATGGTAAGCCATTTTATATAACGCCGAATCCCGGTCTATATTTCCTAACAAGAGCAGATCCAGTTTCAGAGGATCAAGATTTAACTGTTCTGCAGTAAACAGTATATAATATAGAAAATCTTCTCGTGTTTCGTAGGAAAAAGTATTGCAAAGCAAAAGCTTTCCATTATCTACGATTACAAGGTCATATTCTTTATTCCTGTTGTAAAGGTAAACTTTTGGCTCAGCATTCCCCGGTAATTTTAAAAGCTCCTCAATTAGAACAGATATGGAATGACGGTATTCAAACTCACCGTACTTATCAAAAAAGTAATTAATAATATTGGTATACGGAATATAAACATTTATGATTTTTTCCTTCTCGAGTTCATCATAAGCTATAAAATCTGTCTTAAGGATTTTGGTGTTAAACTTCAGGTAGTTTGATACATTTTCTTCACTAAAAAGAGGGGAGGGAACGAGGGAATAAAAGCTGTTACTAAATATAACAATAACTTCATCCACTTCTTGTTCTAAAACAGATTCCTTCTGATAAATAAGCTCTATTTCTGCCAGGACTTTTGCAGGATTTAGTTGAGCCGTAAAAATTTGTTTCTTATAGAACACTACAGCTTTGCTTTTTGTATTTAGAATACAAAAAGAAAGTCCATTCAGGCTAACCTGAATGGACAGTTTTAAAAAATTTTGTTCTTGTTTATTCGTCACCATACGACTGTGGCCAGTTCCCGTTGGTGTTGACCTCTTGCATAGATCCTACACTTATAAAACGACCATTTACGTCATCTACGGACTGGATTTCATTTTCCTGTAGCACAAGAGTTCTGTCCTGATCATATAAAATTTTACTTTTTGCAATCTTGGCTTCAAATACAGGTATTTTGTTATCACCTTTACTAATGGTGCCTGCATCTAGATCAAATTTTGCATCTGCACCTTCTATTGGTACATTAATCATTGTTCTGTAGCGTTCCTCATTACCATTAAATAAGGAATCTTTGACAGAAACGAAAGATAAAGTATCTATTACAATATCCTCAATATATTGATCTACTCCATAAGTTGCTCTATATTCCTCATCAAGATAAGTCGTATCACGACGTTGAGTAATAGCAAATTCAGCAGTATCAATAAAACGAACCAGTTTGTCGAAATCATCTTCAAAAGATCCTGTAACTTCTCTATGAGCAAGTTCAGCAGCCCTTATATCTTTTAGGTTTTCAATTACTTTCGCGTAACGCTTCTCTTTAACTTTGTTAAACTGGATAGGTCGGTAAACGGCATCAAATGTAAGATAGGCCAGGAAAATTATCACCAACCAAAGGAGTAACTGAATTACAAGTCTCATGCTTTAATAATTTATTTAAGTAAAATTTATAGTGTATACGACAAATCTACAATTTTTTTTTATTCGTAAAAGTTTCTTCCCTAAAAATCCATTACTATATTTGATAATTTACTTAACCTCTATGGAAGTACCTTCTGGCGCCTCATTTTATAAATTACTTTTAGACGATCTTGGATTTCCTGCAAAGGCCAAACAGGATATTGCTTTGCAGCAACTATCAGCATTTGCAACAGAAGGGGGAAAAGATTCACTTTTTGTCCTAAAAGGTTTTGCAGGAACGGGAAAAACAACCATTATTAGCGCCCTTGTTAAAAACCTGTGGAAGATTAAAAAATCCGGAGTTTTGCTCGCTCCCACAGGTCGGGCTGCAAAGGTAATTTCGAATTATTCCAAACAGGAAGCTTTTACAATCCACAAGAAAATTTACTTTCCCAAGAAATCGGGCGGGGGAGGAGTCAGTTTTGTACTTCAGCCCAATAAGCACAAAAACAGCCTGTTTATTGTGGATGAAGCTTCAATGATTTCAGATGAAAATTCTGACTCAAAGTTGTTTGAAAATGGATCGCTGCTGGATGATCTTATGCAGTTTGTGTATTCGGGGAAAAACTGTCAGCTTATTCTTATAGGCGATACTGCCCAGCTCCCGCCGGTTAAGATGGATATGAGCCCCGCCTTGCAAGAGGAAAAGCTTCAGTTTAGCTATAACAAACAGGTGAAGCATATAGAACTGGACGAAGTTGTGCGGCAAAGCGAAGAAAGTGATATTTTGCTGAATGCCACAAGGATTAGGCAATGCCTTCAGGAAGAATTTTATGAGAGTTTCAAATTTGAACTCACTTCCAAAAAGGATGTTATTCGTTTAACTGATGGTTATGATATCATGGAAGCTATCCAGGATTCTTACGATAATTTGGGCAACGAAGAGACGAGTATAATTGTGCGTTCCAATAAACGGGCAAATCAATACAATCAGCAGATTAGGAATAGAATTCTTTTTCAGGAGGAAGAAATTTCTGCGGGGGATTATTTAATGGTGGTAAAGAACAATTACTTTTGGATCAAGCCAACTTCTGAAGCGGGTTTTATCGCTAACGGGGATATTGTAAAGGTGCTGGAAATCTTCGGAATTAAAGAATTGTACGGTTTCCGTTTTGCTGAAGTACAGGTACAAATGGTGGATTATCCAAAAATGCAACCTTTTGAAACCGTAGTTTTACTCGACACCCTCACCAGCAATACACCTTCCCTTTCGTATGATGAATCTAATAATCTTTACCAGGAAGTGATGAAGGATTATGCTGAAGAAACTTCAAAATATAAAAAGTTCCTGAAGGTAAAGAACAATAAGTTTTTTAATGCGCTCCAGATAAAGTTTTCCTATGCGATGACCTGCCACAAATCCCAGGGGGGGCAATGGAATACCATTTTTATTGAGCAGCCGTATTTACCAGATGGAGTAGGTAAGGAGTATCTGAGATGGCTTTATACCGCAGTTACAAGAGCGACAGATAAACTGTACCTGATTGGTTTTAAGGATGACTTTTTTGTTGAAAACGATATAAGTTAAAGAGGAAATAAGGGAAATAGTTAAAGAGAAAAAGAATCAGGAAAAAAGACCGCTTCGCTGCAAGAGAAAAGAATTTCTGAAGCTAAGGATCGATAATTGCCATTTTGAGAGCATCATTTAAAAGCAGTGAAAGTTCAAAAACTAATAATCTTGTTCTGGAAAAGAGAAAAAGGATCGCTTCGCTGCGAGAAGAAAGTATTAGAAGGTTACGCAAAGGTTTTGTGAGAAATTTGCCATTCTATAGCCACTATTTTAGTTCAACAGACAACAGACAACAAATTAACTTAACCTAAACAAGGTCACCTGCGTAAAATCGCTATTTTTGAGCAACTAAATTACAACTACATTGGATAAACAACTTAGAATAATAGCAATGATCCCCGCAAGGTTTGATGCAGCCCGATTTCCGGGGAAATTACTTGAGGATCTTAACGGAAAAACAGTTATTAGAAGAACTTACGAGGCAGCGAAGAACACAGATCTGTTTGAGGAAGTTTATGTAGTTACAGACAGTGAGAAAATTGCTTCTGAGATTTCCGGTTTTGGCGGAAAGGTGATAATGAGCAAAAAAGAGCATGAGTGTGGAAGCGACCGCCTTGCTGAAGCTGTTGAAGATATGGATGTGGACATCGTGGTAAACGTCCAGGGGGACGAGCCTTTTATAGACAGGGAAAGCCTTGCAAAGCTTTTGGTGGTGTTTCGGGAAGATCACGAAGAAGAAATTGATCTGGCTTCCTTAAAAACGGCAATGAGTGTTAGTGATGAGATCACAAATTCCAATAATGTAAAAGTAATTACAGATAAAAATAACCTGGCACTTTATTTTTCCAGGTTTCCCATTCCTTACCCCCGCGACAGGGATGCACCAATGACCTACTTCAGGCATATTGGTATTTATGCTTTCAGGAAGCAGGCTCTAATCGATTTTCACAATCTGCCAATGTTGCCATTGGAAGCTACAGAGAAAATTGAAGCAATCCGGTTTCTGGAATACGGAAAAAAGATCAAGATGGTAGATACCAATATGAATACTATTGGTATTGATACGCCGGAAGATCTTGAGCGGGCAAGAAAATTAATGCAAGAAGACTAATTACTTACGGCCTCTTTGTAAGTTTTAAGCGCCCTTTCCCGCGCTTCTTTATGGTCTACCATTTTTTCAGGATATTTATCTGTGCCAAATTCCGGAATCCATTTTTTGATATATTCCCGTTCTTTATCGAATTTCTCAATCTGGGTAGTCGGATTAAAAATCCGGAAGTATGGTGCGGCATCCACTCCGCTGCCGGCCACCCATTGCCAGTTTCCCACGTTGGACGACATTTCGTAGTCCAGCAATTTTTCAGCAAAGTAGGCTTCGCCCCAGCGCCAGTCAATAAGTAAATGCTTGCACAAAAAACTACCTACCAACATCCTCACGCGGTTATGCATAAACCCAATTTCATTTAATTGCCGCATACCCGCGTCTACAAGAGGATAACCTGTTTTTCCTTCTTTCCAAAGCTGAAATTCCTCTTTATTATTTCGCCAGTTAATGCGGTCATACTTCGGTTTAAAAGAATCTGTTAGCGTTTGTGGATTATGATCCAGAACCTGCATAAAAAATTCCCTCCAAATCAATTCATTCAGAAAAACTTTATTGTTTTCACCATTGGCTTTTTTCACCATTTTTCTAACGCTTACCGTACCAAACCTCAGGTGAGGGCCAAGGCGGGAAGTGCCGTCCTTGCCTGGAATATTGCGGGTGGATTCATACTTTTGGATAAGCGTTGGAGTAACATCATAATCCGGCGCTTTTAAACCAGAATATGAAAAACCAATATCGCTAAGGCTGAGATTTGGCAAATTTCGATCCTGAATAAGGTTATCCAGATGCTGACTGGTATAATGGATTTCAAAATCCAGATCCTTAAATTTTTCTTTCCATCTTTTCATATATGGAGTATAAACCACATACGGCCCGCCATCCTGTTTGGTAATTTCATCTCTTTCAAAAATTACCTGGTCTTTATAGGTCTGAAAATCAATATCATTTTCTGAAAGAATTGCACCAATTTCTTTATCCCGGTCCTTAGCATAAGGCTCATAATCATGATTGGTAAACACCTTTAAAACCTCAAAATCTTTAATTAATTTTTTGAAAATAGCTGAAGGTTTCCCGTGGTACATGGCGAGGGAGCTATTGTGATCTTTCTGCAATTGATCTCTTAGCTCCTGAAGCGTTTCGTAGATAAAAGTAACGCGGGCATCATCTTCAGGAAGACTGCCTAAAATTTCTGAATCGAAGATAAAAATTGGAAGAACCGGATATTCTCCTTTAAGAGCTTCAAGAAAACCTACATTATCGTCCAGACGCAAATCTCTTCGGAACCAGAAAATATTTACTTTTTTACGCATTCAGGAAAGGTTTAAAGTTGAAAGTCCGCCGTCTACACCCATCACCTGCCCGGTAATCCAGCTGCTTTCTTCGCTAAGGAGAAAGGTGGCAAGATTTGCAATATCTGAAGGTGCCCCAACACGTTTTAATGGATGACGATCATTCATTTTTTCCTTCTTCTTATCGTTATTCAGTAGTTTTTCTGAAAGTTCTGTGTCTGTCAATGAAGGAGCGATTACGTTTATGCGCATCCCTGGTGCATATTCTGCCGCTAATGATCGCGCAAAGCCTTCAATTGCACCTTTGGCTGCGGCTACGCTGGTATGGAAGGGCATCCCCACTTTTACCGCAACAGTGCTAAAGAAGACGAGACTGGCATTTTCAGCATTTTTCAGCTTCGGCATAATGCCGTTTACGGTTTTCACTAATCCGAAGAAGTTTAGATCCATTTCTGCTTTATAATCTTCTAACCTTAGCATTTTAAAAGGTTTCAGGTTAATACTCCCGGGACAATATACAAATCCGTCGAGCTTTTCGGGTAATTCCAGATCCTCAATATTATCTTTAGTAACATCAAATTCTAAATGGGTAACGTCTAATTCCTCAAGTTTTCCAATATTCCTCGAGGCCACGGTTACAGCATGTTTCTGGCTGAGTTTTTCTGCAATTTTAAAACCGATTCCTGTAGAACCTCCAATAAGTAAAATTTCTTTTTTCATAGCTTTTATTATTTCTTAATTTGATGCCTGTTCTTCTTTCTCGCTGATGCTTGTTTTTGCTTCTGCCGAAGTGCTGAATTCTCCAAAAAGTTCAATTAGCATTTTTTGCCGGTAATCAAAAATCTCCTTTAGTTTTGGTTTTACCAGGAAGGGATGTACCATGATTCCAAGGAAACCCATGGGTAGCTTGTAATCCACAATATCTTCCATTTCCACACCGCCTTTAACTTCTTTCAGGAAATGCTTGTGATGCCACAGTGAATAGGGACCAAAACGCTGTTCGTCTACAAAAAACTCTTTGTCCTTAACATGAGTGATTTCTGTTACCCATTTGGTTTTAATTCCGGCAATTGGTGTAACGATATATTGAATGATCTGCCCTTCAAACATTGGCCTGTCTGCACCAGATAAGATGTCAAAACTCATATAATCTGGAGTAATTACTTTTAAATTGGCAGGATCTGATAAGAATTTCCATGCTTCGTCAAGTGAAATTGGTAATAACTGCTTGCTCTTTAAGGTGTAGATCTTCATTACGGGGGTTTTCAACAAAAATAAAGTTTATTTTGTTTATTATTTAGTAATATAAGTTAAACAAATATGAAAATTTAAATTTTCAATTTTCTGTAGAATAATTTGAAGTTTCAGAACTTCTTCTGCTTATATTTGGAGTACTACTTTCTAAACCAGATAATGATGAAAAAAGTTCTATTATTTTTAGCCGTTTCAGCAATCAGCTTTAATGGTAAAGCACAAATCCAGACTCCGCAACCAAGCCCTTCGGCTAAAATTGAGCAAAAGGTTGGTCTTACCGATGTGACCCTGGAATATTCCCGTCCCGGAGTGCGCGGTCGCGAGGTTTTTGGTGATCTTGTACCTTATGGCAAAGTATGGCGTACCGGTGCAAATGAGAATACTAAAATCACTTTTAGTGATGATATCGTTATCGACGGTAAAGATCTTCCTGCCGGCACTTATGCAATTTATACAATTCCAAAACAGAACGAGTGGGAAGTTATGTTTTACAATAAAACCGACAACTGGGGGCTTCCTCAGGAATGGGATGAGAACGAGGTAGCACTTAAAACTACTGTTGAAGCTCAGACAATGCCTATAAATATGGAAACTTTTACCATTATGATTGATGAGCTTCAGAATGACTCTGCAGCACTTAATTTTATCTGGGATGATACTGTTGCTATACTTAAATTTGAAGTTCCTACAGATAAAAAAGCAACTACAAGTATAGAACAAGTAATGAGTGGTGAACCCGGACCAAATGATTATTTTGCTGCTGCGAGCTATTATCATGATGCCGGAAAAGATCTTGAACAAGCTTACGAATGGATTCAGAAGGCTACAGAAGGAGAAGAGGTGGCATTTTGGGTATGGAGAAGAAAATCCTTAATTGAAGCCGATATGGGCAAAAAAGAAGCTGCTGTAGAATCAGCACAGAAATCTCTGGCCGCGGCTGAAAAAGCCGGAAATGCAGATTATGCAAAAATGAATAAGGACTCCTTAGAAGAATGGGGAGCGATGTAGAAGATGCTGGTTTACAATCTTCTTTTGGGTAAAGACTATAGATCGCTTCGCTGCAAGAATCAGGAACCAAGACAAAACTTTTAAAACTATACAAATTAGGTTCTGAAGTAAAAAGTCCATTTCTTCCGCGGAAGAAATGGACTTTTTTTGTGTTATTGGTCAAGTTACAGGACGAAAATTGCCATTTAGTACACCAGGTTAATTTTCTTCCTCACTTCATCCAGAAGACCTATAAGCTGCAGACTTTTCTCAAAAGTCATTTGATCGCTTTCTGTTCTTCCCTGCTTTAGCATTTCCTGAACGTGCGCTGCTTCAAAGTTGTAACCGTTGGAGGTGACATTAAAATCTTTAGTTTCGATTCCATCTTTTGTAGAAATGCTCACGCTCGTAGGCTCGTGAAACCTTGAATTCATTGTGATTTCTGCATTTTCGCAAAAAAAAGTGGCGGTAGTTGGAGTTTCTCTTCCCACAGTGCTGTGTAATTCAGCTTCAACTCCATTTTTAAAAGTAAAGAAGATCTCGCATTCCTCATCAACTTCAGTAGTGGTAAGTTTTGCCTTCGCTGAGATTTCATCAGGTATACCAATAGCATTTAAAGCAGTAAAAACCGGATAAATTCCAATATCAAGCAGGCTTCCACCGCCAAGGGCTTTGTTGTACAGCCTGTGGTCTTCATTAAAAGGAGAATGAAACCCAAAATCGGCTTTAATTTTCTTCAGTTTGCCATATTTTTCAGTTTTCAGTAAATCCATCACAAATTGAAAATGAGGTAAAAACTGCGTCCAAAGTGCTTCCATTAAAAAGATCTTTTTTTCTCTGGCCAGACCAATCATTTCCTTTACCTGCGCTGTATCCATGGCAAAAGGTTTTTCACATAGCACAGCTTTGCCATGTTCCAGGCACAGGATGGTATTGTCAAAATGGAATACATGTGGTGTGGCGATATAAACCACATCCACCTTTTCGTCCTTTAGCATATCTGTGTAGCTGTAGTAAGCATTTGTAGCATTAAATTCTTCAGCAAAAGCATCTGCTCTTTCTTTGGAGCGACTTGCAACGGCATAAAGTTCTGCTCCTTCAACATATTTTAAACCTGTAGCAAATTTTTTAGCTATTTTTCCGGGGCCCAAAATTGCCCATTTCGTGGTTCTTTCGTTCATTTTATTTTTCTTCAGTTTTAACAAAAGCTTCAATTATAAAAGCCAGAAGCATAACAAGGCCGCAGCCCAGGATATTTAACCAGAGATAAGGAATAATGTCCATTCTAAAAACACCAATTACAATAATTTGGGTGATAATGGCAGCTATAAATGTAGCGTTGCTTTTTACCTGTTTTACAAAAAATGCCAGCAAAAAAATTCCCAGAATATTTCCGTAGAAAATAGATCCTATGATATTTACCAGCTGAATAAGGTTATCAAAAAGATCTGCCACAAACGCGAAGCTTATGGCGATTAAACCCCACAATAAGGTAAACCATTTGGATGCTTTTACAAAATGCTCTTCTTTTCTATCGGTTTTAACGGCCCTTTTATAAATATCTATGGCGGTAGTAGAGGCGAGGGCATTAAGTTCTGAAGCGGTAGAAGACATTGCTGCACTCAAAATCACCGCCAGCAGCAGCCCTACAATTCCCCGTGGTAAATTATTCAGAATAAAATGAATAAAGACGTAATCTTTATCGTTGCTTTCGGCATCTTTATCTGAAGCGTCTATAAGGACTTTTCCCTGCTCCCTTACTTCCTGTTCCCGGGTATTCAGGTTGTTTAATTTATTGTGAAACTCCTGTTTTTCAACTTCCGAATTTTGCAGCCTGCCCACTGCGTAATTATGGGTTAATTCGTGTTTTTGCTGCTGAAGCTCTTGATGTTCCATCATAAGATCCTCATATTGTTCTGAATAATCTGATTCCAGCACAGTTTTAGTCGCTGCCGGATTAAAATTAAGCGGGGTTTCATTGAACTGATAAAACACAAAAACCATCACGCCTACCAGTAAAATAAAAAATTGTAGCGGCACTTTCAGTAGTCCGTTAAAAATCATACCCATCTGACTCTCCCTTACAGATCTTCCTGTTAAATAGCGCTGTACCTGGCTTTGGTCTGTACCAAAATAGGAGAGGGCAAGAAAGGTCCCGCCAATTAGTCCGCTCCAGACTGTATAGCGGTTTTCGAAATCGAAAGAAAAATCGAGAATTTCCATTTTTCCGCTAGACCCTGCAATTTCCATGGCAGAGCTAAAATCAATATTTTCGGGCAGGTATGCCAAAATGATGAAAAAGGTAGAAATCATCCCGGTGAGGATCACCGCCATTTGCTGCTTATGGGTCACATTCACAGCTTTGGTTCCCCCGGAAACGGTATAGATGATGACGAGCGCACCAATCAGCACAATGAGCCCGTTAAGGTTCCAGCCCAGAACTGCAGATAGAATAATAGCCGGTGCAAAAATTGTGAGTCCGGCTGCCAGGCCTCGTTGAATAAGAAAAAGAATGGCAGTAAGGGTCCTGGTTTTCCTGTCGAAACGCGTCTCCAGGTATTCGTAGGCAGTATAAACTTTTAGCCTGTGGTAAATGGGAATAAAAACCATGCAAATAATAACCATTGCAATGGGCAGTCCAAAATAAAATTGAACAAACCCCATCCCGTCGTGATAAGCCTGGCCTGGAGTAGAAAGGAAGGTGATGGCGCTTGCCTGTGTGGCCATAACAGATAAGCCAATCGTCCACCATTGTGCATCGTTACCACCTCTTATATAATCCTGAACGTTTTTGCTTCCACGGGATTTATGGACGCCGTACCAGACAATAAACGTAATAGTAACTATAAGAACAAACCAGTCAATTAATTCCATTACCCGAAGTAGTTCATGATAAAGTAAAAAAGAAGAATATATATCAGGTTCGCCACTAATACCACCGTGTAACTTTTCTTCCAGATATATTTTTCAGGTTTTTCCATTATTTACCAATTGAGATCATGTTTGCAAAAAGCTTATACGCACCGGGAACCCCGGCAGGAAATTCCCTAAAGAAACTAATTCCAGTGTAAATATAATAGCCTTCACCATATTTTGCTACGAGTAAACTCCCATCTTTGGGTGTTTCCCCCTGGTCGTTCATCGAAAGTACAGGAGTAAATTCCGGTGCCCAGGCACTGGGGAAATAGAGTCCGCGTTCCTGTACCCAGTTTTCAAAGTCCTCTTTATTAATTTTATTGGGGTAATTCAGCAGGGGGTGATCTTCAGCAAGAAAACGCACTTCGGCATTTTCATCGGTCACCCGGTCCCTGGAAAGTTCGAGATGATAAGGGGCGATATTGTCGGTTTTCAAACCACGGTTTGTATTGTATTGTACGATTAAATTTCCGCCGTTTTTCACGTAATTCAACAGCACATTTTGTTTGTATTTTAGCTCTTCAACAATATTATAAGCCCTTATTCCAAGAACCACGGCATCAAACCTCTTTAAAGAAGCTTCCGAAATGCCGGCAGGGGAGATTCGGGTAACTTTATAGCCAATTTGTTCCAGGCTTTCAGGAACCACATCCCCGGCTCCTTCAATATAAGCTATTTGTTCCCCTTTTTTCTCAATATTAAGTTTGGCAACCTTTAATTTTGAAGGTAAAACCAATGTTTGATAGGGGATATGCTCATAATCTATATGAACGGTCTTTTCTGAATAGATTTTATCTTCAACTTTGGCCTTCGGAATAATATAAGTTTCACTCTCATTTGCGGGCGGAGTAATGCTGAAGTTTAAAGTGACAGAACCACCTTTTTGAGCAATATTGAAGTTTCTGGATTTGGGTTCGATTTTCCAGTTTTCTCCGGAATCAAGAGTAAGCGTACCCTGAAGGTTTTCTTTACCCGAAACTATCTTTGCCGATATTTGCCTTTTTTGGGCATTGTCAAAAATTATCACACTTTCCTCAAACTCAACAGAAACAGGCTGGATGATTTCAAAAGAGCGATAAGTTTCCCCAAAAACATTATCGTTGTACTTGTAGACCACTTCTTTGCTAAAGGGAATCTGCACTCCGTTAAAATCCAGGTAAAAGACAGCTTTTGTACTGTTGGGAGTTTCCGGCAAACCAATTAATTCCCTGTTTTCCACATTATACATGCCCGTAGTTCCTTCTTCATTAAGCCAGTAGGGGGAAGTGGCTTTAGTACTCTCTGGAATTTTTAGTGCCAGTTCTTCGCTCCAGCCATTATTATTTTTTAAAGTTACAGCGGGTTCGATGGACGAATTGTTGGGTGATAATTCTACTTTTTGCAGGGTGATGGCAAAATCGCTTCGGTTTATTGCTTCAAGTTTTACAGGCACCTCTTGTGATGGTGTTGCAGCGGAACTTCCGGCAACAGCTTCCAGGTAAAGCCCTCCAGATGCAGCAATAATATTCTTTATCTGTTCTGACTTAATTTCTTTCCAGTGTTCGTTTTTCAGTTCATTAATAAGCTGATAGGCTGCAATTAATTGGGGAAGGCTGGCTGCGGGATTGGTAAAATCGAAATCTTCCTGAACCTTATTCAAAATTTGACCAATTTCGGCACCACCTTCAAGTCGGCTCCAGGATGTATTAATACCTTCAAAAATATCTTCTTTTCCTTCAGGTATTTCACCTTTAATCAACTCCAGGTATTCCTCCTGAGTGCCCCGGCTACCTGTACTTCCAAAACCTTGAGAACGATGTTGACTCCGGCTTAAAGCAGCAATTTCGGGATTGGAAAGTCCCTTCAGTGGAAAATAAACTCCCGTGTCAAACTTCAAAAAATTGATTTTGCTGGCTTCTTCAAAAGCTTCCTCGTTGTCGTAGAACCAGGGAGAGGTATTGAAAAACAGTCTTTCTGATTGATGGGTTTCCGTATATTGCAACTGATTTTGAAAAGCGTCTTTATTATTTGCCAGTTCAAAAGCTTCCACACTCAGAATTGCTGAAGAGGTGTGATGGCCGTGAGTGGTGCCGCGGGTGCGGTGATCAAAACGGTTGATGATTACATCTGGTTTAAATTTTCTGATTACCCAAACTACATCGCTGAGTACTTCCTTCTTGTTCCAGATTTCCAAAGTTTCATCAGCGGTTTTGGAATAACCAAAGTCGTTTGCACGGGTAAAAAATTGTTGGCCGCCATCAATCCTCCTGGCAGCCAATAATTCCTGGGTTCTGATTACTCCCAGTTCTTCGCGGATTTGAGGACCAATTAAATTTTGACCACCATCGCCCCTTGTTAGGGAAAGATATGCTGTTCTTGCATTTTGTTCGTTCGAGAAATAAGAAATCAGCCTGGTATTTTCATCATCGGGATGAGCAGCCAGATATAATACTGATCCTAAAAAATTTAATTTTTCAATTTCGTGAAAAATTTCCGAAGCACTTAATTTTTCTGGTGCCTGAGCCTGGATGTCCGAAAATAAGGATAAGAATATAAAGGCAAATAGAAATTTCCGCATTCCCACAAGTATTTTTAGAGGTAGTAATATCAAATATAGAAACTTTGCAGGCTCTTCTACCGCGTTTCAGCATGTTTAACTTTTAAAGTGCATCCTTGCCTTCATCCAGCCGGGCGTTCTTCTCTACCAGCGATACCGCCTTCTGTAGGATCAGGTTATTTGGGTAGGTTATTAACTCCCCATCTAAAGTTCTGAGGTGCAGGTGAAAAGCTTTTATATCTTCAATAATAGCTTCAATAGGAATGTCTTTGTCATGGATCCTTATTTTGTCCCCGATTTTGTAGGGGAATGAAAAAAACATGATCACTCCGCAAGTGATATTACTGAGGATAGACCAAATAGCAAAAAGTGCTACTCCCAAAATTGCGAAAACAGAAGAAAATATAAGGGAAAATTCTGCCCAGCCAACCCCCCAGGCAATGGATAAAAGGAAAACAGCGAGAATAAAGATTAGAATGTTGATGTATTTAAACATCAACCTTGTTCTGGTGATATTAATTTCGGCACGTTCGCCAACCCTTTTTGCAGCTTGCTTCAGGAAAAATTGCAGAATCAGCAGCAATAGGAAAATGGCTATGCTGTAAATTACTTCTACCGGAATTACGCTGATTATTCTATTCATTAATAAACTCTAGATTTTAGCAAATATAATTGTTTTTGAATGCTTGTATTCGTCTTTGATAAAGCTTTATCAACTTAAATTAATAAAAATTTGATAGACATTGAAGGGTACTATGGTTTAACGAATTCCATCAACTTTTTATAAACAAGGTGCGTTGGTAAACCCACTACATTTACATAACTCCCCTCAATATTGGTAATCCCAATTAAGCCAATCCACTCCTGAATAGCATAACCACCTGCTTTATCAAAAGGTTTATATTGCCGCACATAATACTCTATTTCTTCGGAAGTTAAAGATTTAAATTTAACCTTAGTAACACAGTTTAGTGTTTCCTGTTTCTCTGCCGTTGTGAAACATACTGATGTAATTACCTGATGCTCTTTTCCTGAAAGGGAGGTTATCATTGCAACCGCTTCTTCGGCATCTGCAGGTTTCCCCATTGCCACACCTTCGTTGTAAACAATGGTATCGCTGGTGATAAGGATTTGTTTTGGTTCTAGATCATTAAAAGCCTCTGCTTTAAGTTCTGCAAGGAAATCTGTTATCTCTTCATTCTTTAAGTGATCAGGGAAAACCTCCTTCACCGGGCGTACATCCGCAGTAAAGGGAATTTCCATTTCCTTAAAGAATTTTTGTCTTCTTGGAGAGCCTGAAGCAAGGATAATTTCTTTGTTTTTAAGGTAATTTTTCAGCATAATCTAAAGTATAAATTTGTGCAATCCAATGGAAATTAATCCTAAGAAAAGAATCAATTTCAGAATAAGACTTAAATGCGTGAACTGCTTCTTTTTTTTAGCTTCAGGTAGTTTTACCATCACGTAAAGAAGCGGAGCGAGGATTAGCAGCAATACATAAAGTGTAGCATAAGTATTTTCATAAAGGTAGTTGTAAATGTAATAAACTATTGCAATTACAGGAATCAGTGCTACCGCTAAAATTACTTTGTTGGTGCGGGAAGTTCCCAATTGTACAGGCAGGGTCTTCATCCCGGCATTATAATCACCTTTGATATCTTCCTGATCTTTTACCATTTCCCTTAAAAGGTTTATTAAAAAAGCAAAAAGAGCATAATCCAGCAGGATTGAAAATAGCAGCGCCTGTGTAGGTTGATTTTGATCATTTATGGCAGGTAAAAGGTCGTATAATCCCACTATAACCACAACTCCTGCAATGGTACAGCTCACGATAATGTTACCAATTAAGGCCAGTTGCTTTAGGTAAGTAGCATAAAAATACAAAATAGCAGAGGCGAAGATCCACAAAGCTGCAAAGGCCGGCCAACCTGTGATATTTGACAAATAGAAGCCAATAGCCACACCAATTATATTAAGAATAATAAATAATGTAGTTCCTGTTTTTTCTGAAACATAAGTGCCGATTATTGTATTTTTCCCTCTGTTTATCCTGTCGGTCTCTACATCGTAAACATCGTTGATTATATAACCTCCGGCAGCAAGCGAAACCGTGGCCAGGGCAAGAAGTGAACAGCCAAAGAGACTAAGAGTAATATCGGCGCCTAAAGCTTCAAACAGGCCGTATTTTATTAGAAATTGTGTGAAAGCTATAAAAAGAAGATTTTTATAGCGGATGAGCTTTAAGTACTTGTACATAAATGAGCCTAATTGGAAACAAATTTTAGTCCGATTATAGACATAATTAACGTGCTAAGGAAAAATATTCTCCAGAAATGCGCCGGTTCTTTAAAAATAAGGATTCCGAGTAAGGCTGTACCTGCGGCTCCAATTCCGGTCCAGACGGCATAAGCAGTCCCGATTGGCAAGGTCTGGGTGGCTTTGTAAAGCAAAAGCATACTTGCAGTGAGGCAAAACAGAAATCCTGCTAACCAAAAAGTACTGGTATTGCCGGTGCTGAATTTGGCCTTTCCCAAGCAAAAAGCAAATCCGACTTCAAAGAGTCCGGCGAAGATCAATAAAAGCCAGTTCATTCCCTTTCCATCCATTTGCCCTGTACCTTCAGGACCTGTTCAATAACATCCCGCACGCATCCTTTTCCGCCTTTTCTATGCGAAACGTACTTGGATATTTCTTTTACTTCCGCTACGGCATCCTGCGGGCAACAAGGCAACCCAACTAGCTTCATAGGGTAATAATCGGGGATATCGTCTCCCATATAAAGAACTTCATCGGGATTAATATCATAAATGTCGAAAAATTCGTCCATTTGCTCCACTTTGTCAGAAATCCCCAGGTAAATATCGTTTATCCCAAGATCCCTGAGCCGCATTCTGACGCCTTCATTTTTTCCGCCGGAAATAATACAAACTGTATAACCGGCATTTTTTGCCAGTTTCAGGGCATAACCGTCTTTAATATTCATTGTGCGAAGTAATTCCCCGGCAGTGCTCACCTGTACAGAGCCATCTGTAAGGACACCGTCCACATCAAAAACAAAAGTGGTAATCTGGTTAAGGTATTCTTTATAATTTTTTTCCATGTAATTTGTAAATCGATGCTGTTAGCAGTTCGTAAATATTTTTCTGGTTTTCAGTTAGCAGTTCAAGGTGTCCTTCGATAGTGCCACGATCATTGCGAATAGCCGGTCCTGTTTGAGCCTCTTCAGGAGATAATTCTTCAATTTTTGAAGCGGTTTCTTTTATCAGTGGTTTTAAAATGTCAAAGGAGAGGTCGTTTTTTTGACAAATATCGGCTCCAATAGTATAAAGGTGGTTCGTGAAATTACAAACGAATACTGCGGAAGCGTGCAGCGCCTTTCTTTGTGTGGAATTGGTATCCAAAAGCTTTTCTGAGATTCCTGCAGCCAGTTTTTTTGTCTTCTGAAGGTTTTTTTCTGAATTTGCTTCCAAACACATAGGTATTTGGTTAAAATCTACCGCTCTCTTCGCTGAAAATGTCTGCAACGGATAAAAAACTCCGTGATTCCTGAATTTTGACAGCGCATCCATGCCTATTCCGCCTGAAGTATGCAGGTATAATGCACCAAAGTCAGGGACGATATTTGCCATTTTAAGGATGGCATCATCTTTTAAGGCCAAAATATAAATATCGGCTTCTTTTAATTCAGAAACAGCAGTAGTAGTAGAGGTTTCAGAGAAGTTAACCAGTTTTTCTGGCCTGTGATTGTATACCTGAATTACTTCAACATCTTCCGCTTTCTCAAAAGCCTTGTAGAGATGTATAGCGACGTTTCCGGCGCCTAAAATTACCACTTGAGTCATTCGGCTAAATTACCAAAAAAAATGCGTCTGTAAAATTAACATTTAAGTATGGAGATTGCAGGGTGGAAGTCTTACAAAACCGTTAAAATTCCTTAAATTTGCAGCCGATTTAAAGGATAACAATTCATGCAGAATAAGATAGCCTCTGTCATTTTTTCTACCCGTATAATGGCAGTTTTATTCATCGTTTTTGCCATCGCCATGGCATTGGGAACTTTTATTGAAAACTGGTATACCATTGAGACCGCTAGAGTCCTTATCTACAATACCTGGTGGTTTGAAGGAATAATGGTCTTTTTCGTTATAAATTTCCTTGGGAATATTAAGCGTTATCAGCTGTTAAAAAAGGAGAAATGGTCAACCTTGGTTTTGCACCTTTCTTTTATTCTTATCCTCGTAGGGGCTTTTGTAACCCGTTATATTAGTTACGAGGGGATTATGCCAATAAGGGAAGGCGAGACGACCAATAAATATCTCACTCAGGAAACCTATTTTACATTCTTTCTTGACGGCGAAATAGACGGAGAGCCAAGAAGAAGAATACTTCAGGAAAAAGTGCTCTTAGCCCCGGAGACAGAAAATGATTATGAGCTGAATACGGATTATAACGGGCAGCCCGTCACTTTTGAAGTCACGAATTTTATTCATGGTGCTGAAGAAACACTGGTGCCAACAGAAGACGGAGAAAGATACCTGAAAATAGTAGAATCCGGAGGTGGGCAAAGACACGATCATTACCTTCAGGAAGGGCAGGTTAGCAATATCCATAACACTCTCTTTACTCTGAATAATCCTACTGAAGGAGCTATAAATATTCAGCTAACTGAAGATGGAGAATACACCATAGATTCTCCGTTTGAAGGGGATTACATGAGAATGGCAGACCAGGCGAGAGGGGAGTTAATAGCAGACTCTACACAAACCCTTGTACTTCGTTCACTTTACAACATAGGAACAATGCAGTTTGTAGTTCCAGAACCTGTGGTAAGGGGAGAATATGATATAGTGCCTACAAAAGAGAAAATACAGGGTGATCCTGACGGAGTTACTTTAAAAGTAAGTTCCCAGGGCAAGACTGAGACGGTTACGCTTCTTGGTGGGAAAGGAATTCCAACTGAACCTGAAAAGCTTGAGCTGGCCGGATTGGAAATTTACTTAAACTATGGTTCTATAGAACAGGAACTTCCTTTTGCACTTAAACTGAATGATTTTATTGCTGAAAAATATCCCGGTACAGAAAAAAGTTACTCTTCTTTTCAAAGTAATGTTGAAGTAGTCCAGGAAGGTGAAGAAAATTTTGAATATGAAATTTATATGAATCATATCCTTGACCACGAAGGTTATCGCTTTTTCCAGTCCAGTTTTGATCCCGATGAGAAAGGAACAGTACTCTCTGTAAATCACGATTACTGGGGAACCTGGATAACCTACATTGGATATTTCCTTCTCTATCTCGGCTTAATGTGGATCTTATTTGATAAAGGCTCCCGTTTTGGACAGCTGGAAGCAAGGCTCGATAAGATAAAACAAAAGAAAAAGAAATTAGCTACTATAGCAGTTTTATTGTTTGCAACCAGTTTTAGCGGATTTGCACAGGAGGCGCAGACAGATCATGAGCACATTGAAAATACTCGCAGGCAAATAGATTCTCTTATCGTCAAAAATGCAGTAAAAGAAGATCATGCTGCGGAATTTGGACGACTGGTGATTCAGGATGCAGGTGGACGTATGAAACCGGCTAATACCTATTCTTCAGAATTACTTAGAAAGCTCAGTAAGAAGGATAGCTATAAGGGGCTGAGTTCAGATCAGGTTCTTGTTTCTATGACAGAGAACCCAATGGTTTGGTATAATGTGCCGCTTATTTTTGTAGAAAAGCAAAATGACAGTCTTCATAAAATTCTTAATGTTGAACAAGGAAAAAAATATCTAGCCCTTACAGATTTCTTTGACAGCAGCGGAAACTATAAATTATCACAATACCTGGAAGGAGCCTATCAGGCCGCGGTTCCAAATAAATTTCAGAAAGATTACATCGAAACCGATAAAAAAGTCAATCTGCTTTACCAGGCTTTGCAGGGGGAAGTACTTAAAATATTTCCTGTTCCCAACCACGAAAACAATAAGTGGGTTTCTTATCCCGAAGTGGAAGAAGCAGCTTTTAAAGGAATGGATTCTGTTTATGCTAAACAGATATTACCACTTTACATGAATGCACTGCAGGATGCCAGGGAAACCGGGGACTACGCAAGAGCAAACGAATTTTTAGGCAGTATAAAGAGTTTTCAAAAGAAATTTGGTTCTGAAGTCATGCCTTCAGAGGATAAAATTGAAGCTGAAATTGCCTATAATAAATATGACATTTTCCGGAACCTATACTGGATGTATATGGTTGCAGGTTTAGCAATGCTCGTTTTTGTTATTGCACAGATTTTTAAAGATAATAAATTTATGCGCGGCCTTATTAAAGGCAGTGTTGTGATTATTATCATTCTTTTTGTTCTTCACACCCTCGGATTGGCTGCGAGATGGTATATTTCTGGCCACGCACCCTGGAGTGATGCTTACGAGTCGATGATCTATGTTGCCTGGGCCACGATGTTTTTTGGACTTGCCTTCGGAAGAAAAAGTAATCTTACCATTGCGTCTACCGCGTTTGTAACTTCTATGATCCTGATGATTGCGCACTGGAATTGGATGGATCCTTCTATTGCAAACCTGCAACCCGTGTTGGATTCTTACTGGTTAATGATCCACGTTTCAGTAATTGTAGGTAGTTACGGCCCTTTAACATTAGGAATGATCCTGGGAGTAGTTTCGTTACTTTTAATGATCCTTACCACTTCTGAAAATAAAAAGAGGATGGAGCTTAACATAATGGAAATTACCATTATTACTGAATTAGCCATAACCGTAGGTCTGGTAATGCTTACCATCGGAAACTTCTTGGGTGGGCAATGGGCCAATGAAAGTTGGGGACGTTACTGGGGATGGGATCCAAAAGAAACCTGGGCGCTGATTAGTATTATGGTTTACGCTTTTGTTATTCACATGCGAATGGTACCAGGCTTAAGAAGCAGATGGTTCTTCAACTTAATGGCAATCGTAGCTTTTTCAAGTATTATGATGACTTATTTTGGGGTAAATTTCTACCTAAGTGGATTGCATTCTTATGCCAGTGGTGATAAAGTAATTACTCCGACTTTTATCTATTATACGATTGCTGCGGTAGCAGTTTTGGGAGCAGTTTCTTATTGGAAATATCAGAAGCATTATGCGAAGAAATCGCCAGCAGCAAGGGAAGAGGATAGTATGTAATTTTTTGGGATTAAGAAGTTTTTAAGACGCTCTTCGATGCAAGAGGCTTCCCGCTCGACAAGTAGCGAAAATTGGCATTTTTAGGCATCCTTATAAAAATAAAAAGCCACGAACACTTTCATAGTATTCGTGGCTTTTTATAATGAGAAAACTGAATTATTTCAGATTTCCAACCATATCTTTAGGTTTTACCCATTCGTCAAACTCTTCAGCTGTTAAGTGGCCAAGGTTTACGGCTTCTTCTTTTAAAGTAGTACCATTCTTATGGGCTGTATTTGCAATTTCGGCAGCTTTATAATATCCGATTTTGGTATTTAAAGCCGTTACCAGCATCAGGGAATTATTTAAATGCTCCTGAATTCTGCTTGTATTTGCTTCAATTCCCCTTGCACAATGTTCTTCAAAAGATTGGCAGGCATCGCCTAACAATTCTGCACTTTGTAGCAGGTTGGCAGCCATAACTGGTTTAAAGACATTCAACTCAAACTGCCCTTGCATACCTCCAACGCTCATACTAACATCATTACCAATTACCTGGGCGCAAACCATCGTAAGAGCTTCACACTGGGTAGGATTTACTTTACCCGGCATAATAGAAGATCCAGGTTCATTGGCCGGAATGTTAATTTCACCAATTCCGCTTCGCGGTCCGGAAGCAAGCATTCTAATATCGTTTCCGATCTTATTCAACGAAACAGCTATCTGTTTAAGTGCACCATGGGTTTCCACGAGAGCATCATGTGCAGCCAGGGCTTCAAATTTGTTCCCGGCAGATGTAAATGGAAGTTCGGTAAACTTAGCGATAAATTCTGCCACACGTTTAGAGTATCCTTTAGGAGTGTTAAGTCCGGTTCCAACTGCCGTACCACCCAAAGCGAGTTCTGCTAAATGTGGTAAGGTATTTTCAAGGGCTTTAATGCCATAATCCAGCTGCGCCACATATCCACTAAATTCCTGGCCAAGGGTTAAAGGAGTGGCGTCCATAAAGTGCGTACGGCCGATTTTCACCACTTCCTTAAACTCATCTGACTTTTTCTTAAGGGTTTCCCTTAGTTTCCTCAGACCCGGAAGGGTAATTTTTATAATCTTCTGATAAGCGGCAATATGCATTCCTGTTGGGAAAGTGTCATTAGAAGATTGCGATTTATTCACATCGTCGTTTGGCTGCAAAGTTTTTTCACCTTCACCAATTTTTTTCCCGGCAAGCTGGTGCGCCCTGTTGGCAATCACCTCATTCACATTCATATTACTCTGCGTACCGCTACCGGTTTGCCAGATTACCAGCGGAAACTGGTCATCATGCTTTCGAGCTAAAATTTCGTCACATACCTGTGCTATATAGTCTCTTTTTTCAACTGGTAAAGCGCCAAGCTCACAGTTGGTGTATGCTGCAGCTTTTTTAAGATAGGCAAAGCCGTAGATTATTTCCAGGGGCATACTGCCGGAAGGGCCAATTTTAAAATTATTTCTTGAACGCTCTGTTTGAGCTCCCCATAATTTATTTGAAGGAACTTTTACCTCCCCCATAGTATCCTTTTCTATTCTGTAATCCATAACATTATAATTGATTGCCTTACAAATTTACATTTTAGCCGCTTCTTTTGGCTAAAAAAACCATTAAATTTCCTGACCAAATGAGGCTCCAGATTTTAACAATATCGATCCTAATATGGACTGTAGGCCCAAAAATTTAAATTTTAATTGTGATAAGCCATTGATAGTTTATATCTTTGACCAGATTCAAAATTTAGAATTATGTTCGAATTCGATCAGTATCTTGGGTTTTTAGCTTTCCTAATTATAATAACAATGGGATTTTGGCTAATGATATTTCTAGTTGCAATTGTTCCTTATTGGATTGGAGGTTCCTTAACAGAATTTCTTAAAGAAAAACAGGCTGCCAGGAAAAAAGCTAAAGAAGCAGATGTAAAAAACGCATAAAAAAAGGGACAAATTTTGTCCCTTTTTTTTTATGTATTTTTCTTTTGCTTCTAGAATTCGCCATCCATATCTTCACCTCCATTTTCTGCATTCTCCCTTTGTTGTTGTCTTTTTTGCTGATTAAATCTGTATATCAAAGAAACATTTATTTGTCTTTGTCTCCACTGAAATTCTGTATCCTGTTCAAAATTGTCTGTAAGAGTGTAAGCGTTCCTTCTTCTGGAATTTAATAAATCACGCACATTTAATGAAATGGTTGCCTGTTCATTTAATATTTCCTTACTTAAGGCAAGATCTATAGAAAGAATTCCTTCCTGTGTACCTTGAACTTCATCTGATGGACCACGATAAAAAGCATTGGTTTGCCAGTCGATGCTTCCTGGTAAGGTTACTTTGGAACTGAATCGACCAAAATAACTGGTATTTTCCTGACTGTAATCTACTCCATTAAAGGAACCATCCAATGCAAACCTGAAGTAATTAAAACTACCATTTAGTCTTAACCAATCTGCGGGATTATACAGGAAACCAAGTTCAGCACCCATACGATCATTTGTAGCCAGGTTAAAAGGGATATTTCTAATTACACGCTGTTCCACATATTGTTCTGAAATTGGATCACCTTCAACATAATCAGGATTGGTTACCGAAATATTTACATTTTCCTGAACTCTCGAAAAAGCATCAGTTTCACGTTGATAATATACAGAAGAAGTAAGAGTAAGTTTTTCCCATCTTTTTAAATATCCCAAATCAAAAGCATTAGAGAATGCCGGCTGTAAATTAGGATTCCCCTGGAAAACGTTATTTCTACTACTTCTTGAAGGAAATGGATTAATAAACCAGCCACGTGGCCTGTTTATCCTTCTGTTATAACCAAGTGTAATATTTTCTTCTTCGCCTAATTCATAAATTAGGTTTACGGTAGGAAAGAGGCCTAGGTAATTGTTGTCAAAATCTGTATCGATATCGAATGAATATATTTCCTGTAACTCTTCTTCAGATAATTCAGAATCAATTTGTCCTTTTAATTGTGTATTCTCCAGGCGTAAACCTAAAAGGAAACTAAAGTCTCCAAATTTTGATCCGTACTGAGAATATAAAGCCTGAACATTTTCAGAATAATCAAAAATATTAGTTTGGTTTACATTCAGTAAAAGCTCATTATTAACATTCTCCTGAAAGAGCTTATAGTCAGTCACTTCATTTTCAAAGTTTCCGCGATACCCTGCTTCAAACTGAGAATTCTCACCTATAGGCCTTACATAATCTGCCTGGATTAGGTACTCTTTTTGCTTCTCAAGGGTGTTTGTACGCTCTCTTGGCAGAAAGATATTGTCCTGATCTGAATTATTGTACATGACCGGTTCCCTTATTAGGGTTTGTTGTGTTTCCTGATCATTTTCATACTGAACATCTGCAGTTAGTTCATGTCCCTCATTATCGAACTTGTTGATATAGTTTATGGAGAACTGGTAGCTATCATCTTCCTCAGTCTCTTTTTCATACCTTTCAGTACCTATTTGAGGACTGTTGTTAAGATAATAATCACTTATATTGGTTGTAAGATCTTCGTCATTACCCTTCCTGTAGAATATTGCACCGGTTATGGAAGACATATCATTTATATAATATTCCATTCCAAAGTTGGTATTAAATCCGCGATTAATCCTATCCATCTGCCGATCCTCTACATTTCTATTATAGGGAATGCTGTCCAGAAAAGCATCTTGCTGATTTTCAAAATATCTGGTGTCGAAAAAGGCATTTCCCGGAGATTCTGAATAGCGGTAACCGGTAGTGGTAAAGAGGTTATAATTTTCGGTTCTATAATTAAGGTTTGCATTAACCCCGGCATTTTCAGGATGTCCCGCATTTAAAGTAAGCGAACCGTTAAATCCAAGTGTTTCTTTTTTCCGAAGAATAATATTGATAATCCCTGCTGTTCCTTCAGCATCATAACGGGCAGAAGGAGAGGTGATCACCTCTACACGCTCAATAGCCTCTGCCGGAAGTTGTCCAAGAACGTCGGTTCCACCAAACCCAGCCATAGCAGAAGGTTTTCCATTAATAAGTATCCTGACATTGTCGTTACCCCTAAGGCTTATTCCACCTTCAATATCTACAGAGATTGAGGGAACATTATTAAGAGCGTCACTAACAGTTCCTCCGGCTGTAGTAAGATCCTGGCCAATATTGTATATTTTTTTATCCAGCCTTACGTCTACCTGAGTGGTTTCTGCTCTTACAACGACCTCATCCAGGCTGGCAGAACTAACTCCCAAAGGAATTGTTCCCAGATCTGTGTTTGAATCTACTGTACGATCATTAAAGCGTTTGGACTCGTAAGAAATAAACTCTACAAGAATATCATAGGTGCCTTCAGGCACATCGATTGAAAAATTACCGTCTATATCGGTAATTCCTCCTGTTAGATCCTGTGGATCGTTAGCATTAATAACAGAAATTGTGGCATATTCCAGTGGAACTTCCAGATCGTTATCAATTACTTTTCCCGAAATGGTAAATTCTTCTTGCTGAGAATATGCCTGAAACTGAAATGTAAATAAGAAAATCAGCAGTAAGCCGAATGGTGATAAAACTTTGGTGGTCATTAGATAAATTTTACCCTTTGACCGTGCAGGATTAAAATAGTTTAATCAACAAGGGTTAAGTTTCCGTTAAAGCAGCAGGGAATTATGTTAAAAGCTTCTGTTTAAGTTGATAACAGTTTAAGATTTTTTAGTTAAATTTCTATTTACTGTCAAATAGGTGTTGAATTGATCCTCAGATAAGAGTTTCTGCATTTTTAAATGTTCTTCTTTCTGAATCGCTTTAAGTTGCCTGATTTGTTTTTCGTGATTAAGTGAAGAACTAAGAACTTCGTTCTTCTTGATCGTGTATTCTATAATAAGGTTCTCGAATCCATGAACCTGATCTATGGTAAGGCCAAGCTTTGGTCTCCATGCATAAGCCAGTTCTTCGGCAACGTCTTTAATTTCCTGACGCTGTTGTTCCTGAATATATAATTTGGTATAAAAATAATAGCCGGCGGCCAATACACCTGCCAGGCTTAAAAATCCTATTTTTTGCTGCAGTTTCATAGTTATATTTTTTTTGTTTTCTGACTGTTCTTACAAAACCTCCTCAATATCTGATGCTGGTCTTCCAATTACAGCTTTACGATCATTCTCCACAATGGGTCGTTCTATAAGTTTAGGGTTTTTTACCATTACAGAAATAAGCTCCCTGTCACTTAGATCTATCTCTTTATAATTTTCCTTCCAAGCTTTTTCATTCTTTCTCACAAGCTGAATAGGTGAGATGTTCATTTTATCAATAAGTGCTGAAAGTTCTTCTTCTGTTAATGGAACTTTTAAATATTCCCTGACTCTGTAATCCTTACCAGAGTCTTTTACAACTTCTAAACCCTCCCGGGATTTTTTACATCTTGTATTGTGGTAAACCGTAATCATTCTTTATTTAATTTTCACTGTTTAAAATAAACAATTCAATTTAATATCAAAAGGTTTTTTAGTTATTATCAATGATCATTCCGTTGTCCGGTCATCATTAAAAAAGCCTTCAGGAAATTATCAATTTCGCCGTCCATCACATCGTCTACATTTCCGGTTTCTTCTGCAGTTCTCACATCTTTCACCAGTTTATAAGGATGCATAACATAATTCCTGATCTGAGATCCCCATTCAATCTTCATTTTGGAATCTTCAATTTCTCTTCGCTGTGCCTGTTGCTTTTGAAGTTCTATTTCGTATAACTGACTCTTTAACAGCTGCATGGCCTTATTCTTGTTTTCCAGCTGAGAACGGGTTTCAGAATTTTCCACCACAATCCCTGTGGGTGCATGTCGAAGACGTACTGCTGTTTCCACTTTGTTCACATTTTGTCCTCCCGCTCCTGAAGATCTCATAGTTTCCCATGAAATTTCTGATGGATTAATTTCTATTTCTATACTTTCATCTGCAAGGGGATAAACATATACTGAAGCAAAAGATGTATGGCGCTTTGCATTACTGTCAAATGGGGAGATTCTCACCAACCTGTGGACTCCATTCTCTCCTTTTAACCATCCAAAGGCATATTCACCATCAATTTCCAGGGTCACAGTCTTAATTCCGGCCACATCACCTTCCTGGTAATTAAGTTCTTTAATTTTATAGCCCTGCTTTTCTGCCCACATCATATACATCCTCATAAGCATCTGTGCCCAGTCGCAACTTTCGGTACCACCGGCACCGGCAGTGATTTGTAGTACAGCACTTAAATCATCACCTTCTTCAGAGAGCATATTTCTGAATTCCACACCTTCCAGAAGGTCAATAATTTTTTTGTACTGCTTCTCTACATCTTCATCTGAGGCTTCTCCTTCTTCGTGAAACTCCAGCAAAACCTGTAATTCTTCAAGCCAGCTTTTTGCCTGTAAATATTCTTCCACCCACTTTTTCTTCCCTCTCAATGTCCGCATAAAAGCTTCAGCTTCTCTGGGATCATTCCAAAAATCAGGATCAAAGGTTTTTTCTTCTTCGTTCTGAATTTCGATTTGTTTCTGCTCGATATCCAAATGGGTATGTAAAGCAGAAAGTCTTTCTTTAATAAGTTTTACCTGATCGGTAGTAATCATAAATTCAAATTTATTATTCGAAAGTATAACTCTTTTTTATAAAATATAAAGCCCAATCAGAAAAATTATTGTTGCTGCTGTTGTTGCTGTTGCTGTTCTGAAGATACTTCTACGGTATAGGTGGTTTCATTATCCCCGGTAGTATACACAAGACCTTTTATAGGAGGACAATCTGAATAATCTTTACCGTGTGCAACTTTTATATGATTTTCTACTGCTATAAGGTTATTGGTTGGATCGAATCCCACCCAGCCGGTGCCGGGAATAAAACTTTCTGCCCACGCGTGCATTTGGGAATCACCTTCATAACCCTGACCCTGGTGCAAATACCCTGACACGTAGCGCGTCGGAATTTTATTTTCCCTGGCTAAAGCGCAAAAGAGATGCGTAAAATCCTGGCATACACCCTTCATATTTTGCAGTACTGCCGTTAAATCTGAATCTACATCTGTTACGTCTGCTTTAAACTTAAAATTATTGTATATCCATGCATTAAGCTTTTGAAGATTTTCAAAGATACCCAGGGACAAATCGAAGCTAAAATTATTTTTGAGTTCTGCAGGGATGGAGGTAAGAGGGGTTTTTCTTAGGAACTGTTCGTGTTCTACCTTAAACTCAAGTGTTTCTAAAAGCTGGTATGCGTCTTCGTCACTTGTAGAAGGAATAGTTTCAAAGGGATTTACGACCTCCTTAGAAAGTTTAAATTCTGCCTCAAATTCTATTTCTTTAAATACTTGTTTGGGTTGAATTCTATAGGTTTTAAAGCCAAAGCCATTAATAGAATTCTCTACTATCACCTGCAGGGAATTTCGAAAATCAGCATATTCCAATGTTTGATTATCATTGTCTTCCGGAGTGATAAGAAATTGCCACAAAGCGCCATTAGCAGAGGCTTCGTAGGTGTTTTGCGCTTTGTATTTTATAATGTATTCCAAGGTGTGATTTTAAGGTCTGCAAATTTAGCCATCTTCTGTAGAATTAATAGTTAAAATATTCCTTTTCCATTTTTTGACCTATGAGTACCAGAGAGTTCAATATTTTTTCTATAAAAGTTTGAAAATCGTCCTCAATTTCTTCAATTATTTTATACTCATATTCAGCTTTTACCTTACCCACAAGAAAAGCAACAGAATCCTTTGAAGGATTTTTCTCTTGCGTAAGAACCTGAATATGTCGGCTCAATTCGTTAAGACTATTCATAATTGAGCGGGGACAATCTGGGTTAAGGATAAGAAATTCTAAAGTAGTAAAGCTTGTTGGTGTTTTCCGGTAAAATCGCCTGTTCATATCATAGGATTCTATACACTTTAAAAGTGTAATCCATTCATAACTATTTTTAATCCCGTCACCATAGCTCCCTTGTGCCAAAACAGCATCATGATACTTTGCATTTATGATCCTGGTAACCTGCGTTGCCCTTTCAATGTTAATTCCCAGCATTATGATTGCGTAAACCTCATCATGTAGAAGGGTGCCTCTTATTTTTCCGCGAAGGATAGAAGTAGATTCTGACACGCTGATAGTGAACTCATATAAACCGCTTTGAGTGAATTTTTCCCGCGGATATTTTAAAACATAGTGATAAAACCGGTTGAGAGCTTCGTATAATTCTGTAGAAATAAGATCACGCGCACTATTGGCGTTTTCCCTTGCGTACTGCACATAATTTATAATTGAATAATTCTTATCAGGATTTAGCCCAATATTATAGAGAACTTCTTCTTCGTTTAATATTTTTTCAGGATCTGCTACTTCGTCATCAGCCATAAATAGCATAGATTTTAAGACAAATTGGCGGGATTGTGAAAGTTCATTAGGTGCATCCAGTGAAGAAAAATAATTTACATTTAAGTATCTGGCTACGTGTTCGGTCCGCTCTATATAACGTCCCATCCAAAACAGGTTATTGGCTACTCTTGCTAACATATAATTTTTTTATTTTTTTAGAACCCAGGTGTCTTTTGATCCGCCTCCCTGGGAAGAATTTACTACTAAATTTCCTTTTTGAAGCGCTACGCGTGTAAGTCCGCCTTTAAGAACAAAGGATTTTTCCTGACCCAAAAGTGTAAAGGTTCTTAGATCTACATGCCGGGGTTCAAAACACTCTTCATCTTCTATATAAGTAGCATGTGTAGACAAAGACATAATGGGTTGTGCGATATATTTTCGCGGATTTGCCTGTATGGTTTCCTTTACTTTTTCAATTTCTTCTTTGGTAAGTTTATTTCCAATGGAAATCCCATAACCACCGGACTCATCTACCGGTTTAACTACCAGTTTATCTACATTCTCCAGCACATATTTTAACTCGTCGGGTCGGCTGCAGTGGTAAGTGTGGACGTTTTTAAGTATTGGTTCTTCATCGAGATAATACTTAATGATTTGCGGCATATACGTATAAACCGCTTTATCGTCGGCCACTCCTGTACCAGGAGCATTCACAAGTGTAACATTTCCTCTGCGATAGGCCGCAAGTAATCCCGGTACACCCAGGGCAGAATCAGGTTTAAATTCCAACGGATCAATAAATTGATCGTCAATCCTCCTGTATATAACGTCCACTTTTTGAGGTCCGTTAATGGTTTTCATGTACACAAAGTCATTCTCGACAAAAAGATCCCGACCCTCCACAAGTTCTACGCCCATAGCTTTGGCGAGATAAGAATGTTCGTAATATGCCGAATTATAAACCCCTGGTGTTATAACAATGCAATTTGGGCTATCTACCCCTTGTGGTTTAACGGTTTCCATAATTTCCAGCAGGTTTTCGGCGTAGTTGGTGACCGTATGCGTCTGATAATGGTTAAACACCCCGAATAGCGCACGTTTTAGCGCTGTACGATTACAAATAACATAACTCACGCCAGAAGGACAGCGAATATTATCTTCCAGTACGTAATATTCTCCGTCGGAATGTTTTATGAGATCCGTTCCGGAAATATGATTATAAACACCGCCAGGTGGATCAAGATTAATCATTTGATCCAAAAAATTTTCTGAAGAGTTTATAAGGTCAAGGGGAACAATTCCGTCTTTAATGATCTTTTTGTCGTGATAAATGTCCCAGAGAAATTCGTTTAAAGCCTTACTCCGCTGAAGAACACCTTTTTCAATATGTTCCCATTCATCGGGGTCTATAATCCTTGGAAAGAGGTCAAAAGGAAAAATTTTCTCTTTAGTCTCATGTTCCCCATATACCTGAAACGTTATTCCCTGGTTAAAAAAAGAAGCTTTTGCTTTGTTATTCAACATCGCAAAATCCTGTGGAGAATGTTCGCTGTAGAGATTTAATAATGTCTTATAAACATCCTTTACCTTGTTATTCTCATCAAAAATTTCATCGTAAAATTTTGGATCATTTTTATAAGAAGAGAAGGTAGGTTCGTTTTGCTTTGCTTTCATATATTTCTTTTTACATAATTTACGAATTTTCAGTCTTTTAGCAGCTGCTATTATGATAATATTTGCAGTTAATAAAAGTCTATACTTCAATACAGGCACGGCTTTATTGCGATTATTATATTTCCAATTATCGAAAATGTCCTTCTGCGGGATAAACATTTTTCTCTAACTTTGATGTGAAATTTCCGCAGTAGAAATGGGTTTTTAAGAGATTCCGCATTAAAATAAATTCTACGGAAAAAGAAAATGTAAAATGAAAGAGCAGGAAATAGATCTAAGGAGCGATACGGTTACCCGTCCCACTGAAGGAATGTTGAAGGCAATTATGTCTGCAGAAGTGGGGGATGATGTCTACAAAGAAGATCCTACGGTAAATAAATTAGAGAAAAAATTAGCCGAAATGTTCGGGAAGGACGAGGCTTTATTTTTCCCAACAGGAAGTATGGCTAACCAGGCAGCGATAAAATTACACACCCAACCTGCAGATCAGTTAATTTGTGATAAATGGGCGCATGTTTTTAATTATGAAGGCGGAGGTGCATCGTTTAACAGCGGAGTTTCTTGCAAGCTTGTAGACGGCCACCGCGGGATGATCACCGCAGCTCAGGTTGAGGAAAACATCAATCCCCCGGATTTCTATCATAGTCCGCTTACTACGCTTGTTTGCCTGGAAAATACAACCAATAAAGGCGGCGGAGCCTGTTATGATTTTGAAGAGTTTAAAAAGATCAGAAAAGTCTGTGACGAGCATAATTTGGGGCTTCATTTGGACGGGGCGCGGCTTTTTAACGCTCTCGTGGCAAAAAATGAAGATCCAAAGGAATACGGAAAAGTTTTCGATACTATTTCGGTTTGTCTTTCCAAAGGATTGGGAACACCAATAGGTACAGTACTTATTGGTAACCACGATATTATGAAAAATGCGATTAGGGTTCGTAAAGTGCTTGGTGGCGGCATGCGACAGATCGGATTTATGGCAGCTGCAGGAGTTTATGCCCTGGATCACCAGGTGGAGCGTCTTGCTGAAGATCATAAACGAGCTTCGGAAATAGGAGAGACACTGAAAAAGCAGGATTATGTTGGCGAAGTAGAGCCGGTAGAAACCAATATTGTCATTTTCTACCTAAAAAATCCTTCAGATGAAGCAGAATTTCTGAAAAAGCTTCAGAAGGAGAATATCAGGATAAGTAATATGGGCCAGGGCAAGCTCCGGATTGTAACGCACCTAGATTATTCTGAAGAATTGCATCAGCGTTTTCTCGAAGTGATAAAAATGATCGAGCTTTAAAAGTTCTTGGTTTGTAGTTTGGAGTTTTGTCACTTCAAGCGGAGTCGCGACGTTTTTAGTTCTCGCATTAGCGTTAAAAGCGACAGGTCAAAAATGGCAATTATCGGCCTGTAGTATATTTTAGATGCTGAACTTCTTTCAGCATTGCATAACTCCGAACTCCAAACTCCAAACTTCGAGCAACCTTAACAGAAGATTATAGGGCTTTTAATAAATTTCGAATGGGCATTTATGTATTTTGAAGAAAATCAAAAATAATTGAAAATGAAAAATGCATTACCTCGCAAAGAGGCACCCGGACTTATTGTTAATACCACCAACGGAATGCAATGGAAACTGCGGGAGCAGAAACCGGAGAATTTTATAATGGTCATTTTTTACCGCGGACTCCATTGTCCCGTATGTAAAAAATATCTTGAAGAGCTAAACACGAAAGTTGATAAATTTCGGGATAAGGGAGTGAGCGTGATTTGCGTGAGTGGTGATAGTAAAGAGCGTGCAGAAAAGACTGTTCAGGATTGGGATGTGGATAATCTTACTATCGGATACGACCTGGTTTCTGAAGATGCCCGAAAATGGGATTTATACATTTCTGAAGGTGTTAAATCTGAAGAACCGGAAGTTTTCTTTGAACCCGGACTATTCCTTATAAAACCTGATTTTACACTTTACGCAGCTTCCATCCAAAGCATGCCTTTCGCTAGACCAAAATTTGATGAACTTTTAAAAGCTATAGACTTTGTTCTTGAAAAAGACTATCCTGCAAGGGGAGAAGCGTGATTGGAAGTACGAGGTATAAAGTTAGAGGGTAGAAGTGGAGAGTGGAAAGTTCTAAGCTAAAGAGGAAAAAAGTTAAAGAGTTAAGGTAAAATAAAAATCCCGCAGATTTTCAAATCGCGGGATTTTCTCTTTATTTCACTTTAAAGTTTAAAGTTTAAACTTTAAACTTTAACTCTACTTAAACATATCCATTCCTGGAATATCTGGCATTCCTTCTTTGGCAACGGCTCCAAGTTCATTTTCGTTAACATCTGAAGCTCTTGAAATAGCTTTGTTTAAGGTAAGCACAAGATAATCTTCAAGTTGTTCTTTGTCCTCAAGCAACTCGTCTGCAATAGAAATATTCTTGATTTCCCTAGTCGCGGTGATGGTTACTTTTAATAATCCATCGCTGGATTCTTCATCTATAAGTACGGTTTTCAGTCGTTCTTTTGTAGCTTCTACTTTCTCCTGGGTTTCCTTGATCTTATTCATCATACCCATCATATCTCCAAACATAGTCTTCTTTTTTAAAAATGGTTAAACACAAATTTAATAAATTACCCGGTCAATAATGATCTTAAGCGGCTAATCTTAATTATTTTGTCAGGATGATTACCTTTGCACACAAAATAAAATTGAATTGAAGAAAGAGATATTGCCTCCAAGAGCTAAGAGGATTGAAAAGAGATTAGAAATACACGGAGACGTAAGGATTGATAATTATTACTGGATGAATGAGAGGGAAAACCCTGAAGTTATCCAATATCTTGAAGAAGAGAACCGGTACAATGATGAGATGACTGCTCATACAAAGGATTTTCAGCTTCAGTTATTTAATGAAATGAAGGGCCGCATCAAGGAAGATGACGAATCTGTTCCTTATAAGCTGAACGGCTACTGGTACCTTACCCGCTTTGAAACCGGAAAGGATTATCCAATATACTCCAGAAAAAAAGAGACGTTAGATGCCCCGGAAGAAATTCTGTTTAACGTTAATGAAATGGCTGAAGGTTACGATTATTACCGACTTGGCGGACTTAACGTGAGCCCCGATAATAAAATGGTCGCTTTTGCCACCGACACTGTCAGCCGCCGGAAATATACTATCCGGATTAAAAACCTTGAAACCGGAGAATTTTCTTCAGAAGAAATAAAGAACACCACAGGAAGTTCTACCTGGGCGAATGATAATAAGACGCTTTACTACACAAAAAAGGATGAACAGACGCTGAGGTCTTTTCAGATTTATAAGCATATTTTAGGCACAAATCCCAAGGATGATCAGCTGGTTTTTGAAGAGGAAGACGATACCTTCAGTACTTACGTCTACAAATCAAAATCACGAAAATACATCATCATTGGCTCCAGCAGTACGTTGACTACGGAGTACAGGATTCTTGAAGCAGATAACCCGAAAGGGGAATTCAGAATATTTCAGCCTCGTATAAGAGGGATCGAATATAGCGTTTCGCATTATGAGGGACATTTTTATATTCTGACGAACAAAGACAAGGCAGTTAATTTTAAACTGATGAGAACCCCGGTAGATCACACAGGGATGCAAAACTGGGTGGATGTAATTCCGCATCGTGAGGATTATTTGCTGGAAGACATCGATATTTTTAAGGATTTTCTTGTAGTAGGGGAGCGGAACAACGGGCTGAATAAGATCAGGATCATCAGGTGGGAAAATAATGAAGAATATTATATTCCTTTCGATAATGAAACTTATACTGCCTACACTTCAATAAATCCTGCTTTTAATACCAGCATTCTTCGCTATACCTATAACTCGCTTACCACTCCAACTTCAGTAGTAGATTTTAATATGGAAACCGGTGAAAAAACGGTTTTAAAGGAACAGGAAGTGCTTGGAGATTTTGATAAAGACAATTACGAATCTGAACGCATCTGGGCCACTGCTGAAGACGGTACAAGAATTCCTGTCACGATGGTGTACAGGAAAGGAATGGAACGAAACGGAGAAAGTCCGCTGCTTCAATATGCCTACGGTTCCTACGGTTCAACTATCGATCCCTATTTTTCTTCCGTAAGGTTAAGCCTTCTGGATCGCGGATTTATTTACGCTATTGCCCATATTCGCGGAGGGGAATATCTTGGTAGAGGCTGGTACGAAGACGGTAAACTGTTCAATAAACGGAATACTTTTACAGATTATATAGATGTTTCAAAGCATCTTATTAATGAAAAATATACTTCAGCAAATCACCTTTATGCCATGGGCGGTTCTGCTGGCGGCCTTTTAATGGGAGTCGTGATTAATATGGCGCCAAACCTTTATAAAGGAGTGATTGCCGCAGTACCTTTTGTAGATGTGGTGACGACGATGCTGGATGACAGCATTCCGCTTACTACAGGGGAATATGACGAATGGGGAAATCCGAACGAAGAAGGGTATTATGAATATATGAAGTCCTATTCACCTTACGACAATGTGGTGGCGCAGGATTACCCCAATATGCTGGTGACTACTGGGTTGCATGATTCACAGGTGCAGTACTGGGAACCGGCAAAATGGATCGCCAAGCTAAGGGAACTAAAGACAGATAACAACATCCTGCTTTTTCATACCAATATGGATGCGGGACATGGAGGTGCTTCCGGAAGGTTTGAAGCTTTAAAAGAAGTCGCAGAAGAGTATGCTTTTCTTCTCGATTTAGAGGGAATTAATAAATAATTAAAATTTTTGCCTTAACTTTGATTGATTTTATGGAATATTTAGTCGGTTTGCCTGACCTAATTTGATTTTTCATAAAATCTTTTTCTGTAAAACAACTTCGTTTATGAAAGAAGATTTGAAAGTGTACGACAATGTGTTACAGCTAATTGGTAATACACCTCTTGTACAAATCAATAAAATTACTGAAGAACTTAAAGGCCAATACTACGCTAAAGTAGAAGCTTTTAATCCGGGACACTCAGCCAAAGACAGGATTGCACTATATATTATTGAAGAAGCTGAAAGAAAAGGAATCCTGAAACCGGGAAATACCATTGTGGAGACCACATCTGGTAATACGGGTTTTAGTATTGCTATGGTAAGTATAATTAAAGGTTACGAGTGCATTCTGGCAGTAAGTTCCAAAGCATCCAGGGATAAAATCGATATGCTAAGGACTATGGGCGCTAAAGTTTACGTCTGTCCGGCGCACGTCTCGGCAGACGATCCAAGATCTTATTACCAGGTTGCCCGCAGGATTCATGAAGAAACAAAAGGTTCGGTTTATATTAATCAGTATTTTAATGAGCTTAATATGGAAGCGCATTATCACACTACCGGTCCCGAAATCTGGAAGCAGACAGAAGGTGAAATCACACATCTTGTTGCCTGTAGTGGGACGGGAGGAACAATTTCGGGTACCGCAAAATACCTGAAAGAGCAGAACCCCAATGTGAAAATTATTGGCGTTGATGCTTACGGTTCTGTTCTGAAGAAATTCCACGAAACGAGGGAATTTGATTCCGAAGAAATATATCCTTATAGGATTGAAGGCCTGGGAAAAAACCTGATCCCCACAGCTACAGATTTTGATGTTATCGACAAATTCGTGAAAGTAACAGATGAGGAGAGCGCGCATACAGCACGAAAACTGGCAAAAACAGAAGGCCTCTTTTTGGGATATACCAGTGGTGCGGCGATGCAGGGAATCCTTCAGTTAGCAGAAGATGGGGAGTTTAATGAAAACAGCAAGGTTGTGGTAATCTTTCCAGATCACGGTTCGCGTTATATGAGTAAAATTTACAGTGACGACTGGATGAATGAACAGGGATTCTTTGATACGCAGAACGAAATTTCTGTTCAGCAAATAGAATTTATAAAATAAGATCCATTTTTTAAATATTAGAACAATAAAACATCCGCTAAGTGCGGATGTTTCTGTTTTTAAAAGTTTCTGCTAAGGCTGCTAAATAACTTTGGGCAATTGAGGCGATTTTAAGTACTTTTGTGGCTCGTATAAAAAAGAATCAATGAGAGATTTATTTGACAAAATATACAAAGACAAAGGGCCTTTGGGCAAATGGGCAGACCAGGCTGAAGGTTATTTTGTATTTCCTAAACTGGAAGGAGAGATTTCAAACCGAATGAAGTTTAGGGGAAAAGATGTTATTACCTGGAGTATTAACGATTATTTGGGTCTTGCCAACCATCCGGAAGTGCGAAAAGTTGATGCCGAAGCTGCAAAACAATATGGATCTGCTTACCCAATGGGAGCAAGGATGATGAGCGGGCATACAGATCTTCATGAAAAATTGCAGGATGAGCTTGCTTCTTTTGTAAATAAACAGGCTGCTTATCTTTTGAATTTTGGTTACCAGGGAATGGTTTCTACCATAGATGCTTTGGTTTCGAAATCTGATGTTATTGTATACGATGTAGATGCCCACGCTTGTATTATTGACGGGGTGAGATTGCACCTTGGTCAGCGTTTTACCTATAAGCACAACGATATGGCCAGTATCGAAAAGAACCTGCAGCGTGCTACTAAAATTGCTGAACAAACCGGAGGAGGGATATTGGTGATTTCTGAAGGGGTCTTTGGAATGCGTGGCGAACAGGGAAAGCTGAAGGAAATCGTTGAGCTGAAGAAAAAGTACAATTTCAGATTATTTGTAGATGATGCACACGGCTTTGGAACTCTTGGTAAGACAGGGGCCGGAGCAGGTGAGGAGCAGGGTGTACAGGACGATATAGATGTATATTTTGCCACATTTGCCAAATCTCTTGCAAGTACTGGAGCTTTTATTGCCGGAGATAAGGAAATTATGGATTATCTAAAGTATAATTTACGTTCCCAGATGTTTGCCAAATCCTTGCAAATGCAGTTAGTGGTAGGCGCTTTAAAAAGGCTGGAAATGTTGCGTACAATGCCTGAATTAAAGGAAAAACTTTGGGAAAACGTAAATGCGCTGCAAAACGGACTTAGAGAACGAGGTTTTGATATAGGAAGCACGCAAAGTTGTGTGACTCCTGTATATTTGGAAGGAAGTATTCCGGAAGCTATGGCTTTGGTTCATGATTTAAGGGAAAATTACGGAGTTTTCTGCTCTATTGTGGTTTATCCGGTAATTCCAAAAGGAATGATTCTCTTAAGACTTATCCCAACTGCTTCGCATAACCTCACCGATGTTGAAGAAACGCTGGAAGCTTTTTCTGCAATCAGGGAGCGTTTGGAAAACGGAACCTATAAAAGATTATCTGCCACAGTAGCCGCGGCTGCTGCTGAAAAGGAATAACATAAAATATATTTATTTTAGGGGAGAGGGTGAAAATGGCAATTTTCGCCCTTTTTCTTTTTAGGCTATTAAGTTCCTGCCGTACTTCTTCTGATGCTTTTCGGCTTCAAGATGAGGTCTCATTTTTTACAATTATCGGCCTGTTGGTAAGTCTGTTAATTAGTATCCTCTGTTTCAGGTTGTTTGTTGGAGGGATTCTTTTAGATTAGTAAAGACAAAGTAGGTCTAAAGGTACTAATACGTTTTATGCTAAAAATAATAAGCACTGGTGCATTGTTCTGTGTAATTAAGCCGTGAAGAAAATTTTAATAATATTAAATACTGCCGGTCTTGTTGGTACTCTAATCTGGCTAATGCAAGAAAAATCTTGGGAGCCTCTAGTCACTTCTTTTGGATTAATAGGAAGCTTAATAGTTCTGATCTATTCTAATTCCGACTCACAGTCAAGTGTTAAAATGAAGCAAAAAGGTGGAAAAAAATCAAAAAATTACCAGTCTGCTGGAGACATGACAATAAATAGCAAAGATGATTAACGACAAGAATTTAAAACAAGAGGGAGGCGAGCAGTCTACGAATCTTCAAGGACAGAACGTAAACATTTATAATGGGATTTCATACTCAGATGCCAAAGAAATTTTTAATGATTTGTTTAAATCTAATTTTCTCCAGTTAAAACATGATGCTGCAGATGTGGCACAACAAAGAGCCGAAGAGATTACAGGTAAATTTTTAGACAATTTAAATACGAAAAGTCCTGAGTCGATTAAAGAATTCAAAGAGCCAGCAATGCAAGATGCCTTGTTCACGGCTCAAAAAGAATTTGCAAAATCAGGAGATTCTGACTTAGGAGACTTACTGGTAGATATTCTCGTTGATAGAGCTCAAACAAACAAGAGAAATATGCTTCAACTTGTATTAGATGAATCACTGAAAATTGCCCCTTCTTTAACCGTTGAGCAGCTAGACACCTTGAGTTTGAATTTTTTATTAATAAGAACTAAGTCAACAGGTATTCGAGATTCTAATGACTTGGCTGCTATGATTAAGAGAGACATAGAACCTTTTGTAAATAATTTATTATCAGATAATAATACCTACAATTATTTAGAATTTCACAGGTGTGGTCATGTTAGAACGGGAGGATTTGGAAACCTTGAAAATAACTTGAAGAAGACATACAAGGGTTTGTTTTCAAAGGGAATTTCGATGGAAGAAATTGAAAAAACATTAGGTGAAAAGAATAATTTCCCTTCATTAATTATGCCTTGCTTGCATAATAAATCTCTATACCAAATTTCTACAATTGATGATGAAGTTCTAGACCAAGAAATGGGGAAATTGAATGTTCCTGATGCCCAAAAACTTAAATTTAAACAGATTTTTAATAAATCAACAATGAATGCTACAGAGGTAAAGAATTTGTTGATTAAAACTAATTCATGTATGAAGAGGGTCTTTAAAACATGGAATAATTCAAGATTTAAAAATTTTGAGGTATCAAGTGTTGGAATTGCAATTGCTCATGCAAATTATAGAAGAAGAACGGGATGCACCTTGGACCTTTCTATATGGATAAATTAAAACTACACACAACGACATGTATTATGCATAGCTATCCTACAGTATAGCGACCCATGCAAAGAATTTAAGCCCAAGCAGAAATAAAAAGATATGAATTTAACAGAAAGTCTCGATTTAAAACGATGTCCTCACTGTAGTATAGCTAATCCAAATGTGACTCGAGTCCATCAATTTAATACTCAAAATGCCAATAAAACGGTTTCACGAATTTGGTTAGTATATGTATGTAAGACATGTGGAGGCGCTATTATAGGTGCTAGAAATCATCAATTCTCAAGAGCTTTGGAAATATATCCCACGAATAAATCTGTTGATGAAAGCATACCAAATAAAGCTAAACAATTTCTAATCCAAGCTATTGATACTATACATGCTCCATCTGGTTCAATTATGCTATCTGCCAGTTCGATAGATGCTATGCTGAAAAATAAAGGATATAAAGATGGAAGTTTATATTCAAGAATAAAAAAAGCTGCAGATGATAACATCATTACAGAAGGAATGTCAGAATGGGCCCATCAAATAAGATTAGAAGCTAATGATCAAAGACACGCTGATGAAGATGCTAGTTTACCAACTGAAAAAGATGCTCAAAGAATTGTCGATTTTGCAATGGCATTAGCTGAATTTTTATACGTGTTACCGACCAAGGTAATTGAAGGAATTGAAGAAACTAAAGATCAGTAATTTAGCGAGCACACAACAACGCATATCGCGCAATAGCTGAGATTGTCTTGCGCTGTTCCCTTTGGTCGGAACCTGCGAACAATTAAGCTCGCCAGCTCTTTTTCATAGGACGGGACCTTGTAAGTAATTTTTACATAAAGATTCACCAGATCAGACTTTTTAAAAACATACTATTATTTCAAAGGAATATTTTCCTCATAGGAATATTTATCTCTATTGTCATTGGAACCTTAGGTAGTGATTTTGGACGGATTGGATTATTCTATTTCTTTATCAGTCCAAAAATTCATTACTTAATCTACTAGATAAGAGGTAACTACGAATATTATTATTATTTCAATCTTGGGTTTCGTAGAAGTATTCTTTGGTTATCTACAATAATTCTTGGCATAATAAATATTTTAATTTTTTCAATGCTATGAAAAACCTTCATGTAGATAGCATACGAAAATATTATGATGGTAAATTAATATTGAGTGACATTTTCTTGTCTTGCAGAAAAGGAGAAATTGTAGGGTTAATTGGGAGAAACGGTTCAGGAAAATCTACTTTATTAAAAATTATTTTTGGAATTGAAAGTGCAGAAAACAGATTTGTAAGAGTTGATTATAAAGTTCTAAAGAGCTTTAGAAATTCTAAGAAGTTTATAAATTACCTCCCGCAAGAAAATTTCCTGCCCAGCGAAATTAAAGTGCAAACCATTATAAAATTATTTCTTCCAGAGAAAAGACGGATTCAATTACTCAGGAATGTTTTTATTGAACCTTTGTTAGGAAAGAAATTTAATGTTCTATCTGGTGGAGAAAAAAGAATATTGGAAATACTTTTATTATTAAACTCAGAAGCTGATTTTGTATTATTGGATGAGCCGTTTAATGGTGTTGGTCCGATTATTAAGGATTTAATTATCCAAATTATAAACGATGAAAAAGCACACAAAGGCTTTATTATAACAGATCATGACTATGAGAATGTAATGAAAGTAACAGATAGAATTTTCTTCCTTAAAAATGCGTGTTTAAAAGAGATAAAAGATAAAGAGGAGCTTGTTCAACATGGTTATCTAACAAAAACTATTTATAACAACAAATAAAATGCTTAAATCAGTCTTAAATCTAAAGTTCTTGCTCGCTTGCAGTGTCTGCTTGTGCTGTGCTGTTCCCTTCGGTCGTAACCTGTGGACAATCAAGCTCGCCGGTTTGCAATGTTTTTATACAGGACATCAATATTAATATGAGAACAAAACTAATTTTAATAACGATGCTTTTAATAGTTGGCAAAAGTTTTGCCTGTAGCTGTGACACTCCGAAACCAGCCATTGAATTCTATGAGTCTCATTATGTTTTTGAAGGAGAGGTAATTGAAAAGATCTATGCTTCAGATTCGTTAACCAATACCGTGACTTTTGAGATTAGCAAGCATTATAAAGACGGAGATAATCCACAATTTTTAAAATTTAAATTAAATTCTGAAGCAGAGGTCACAGGGCTGTATTCTTCCTGTTACTGGACTGCCAAGAAGGGAGATAAATGGTTGGTTTATGCTAAAAAGAAAGACGGAGAGTTAGATTTTCAATTTTTCTGTTCAAATAGTAAGCCGCTGGGTCGATTAAAGATATATCCTTCTGAACAAAAAGTTTTAGATAATGGAAATAAGCTGGATTTAAATCAGTACCGATACACAGCTTATAGTGCAAAACCAATAACGAATGTAGATTCTATTTTAGAAAAGTATCAAAATCAGAAGTTTGCACCTTCAAAAACATTTGCTTCCGTATGGTTGGACATAGACAAGCATGGAAATCTAAAGAAAGCTAATCTTCATCCTAACCAGGAATTAGAATACGAAGAAATAGATACCATCTTTGGGATGAATCAGTTTAAAAACGTTTACAGAGAACCAAATTCCGATTTAGAAAAAACTGCTTTAGAAATAGCTGAAAAAATTAAAGAATGGGAAAAATACTATTATCTGGATCTTGAGGAACCTGTAAAATACCGAAAATGGTTAAAAATATATGTTGATAAAGATTCGATTCTACAAGTAGAGTAATAGATTTTTTTTAAGTAGAAGCTGTAATTATGCTGCGCTCTTCCCTTAGGTCAAAACCTGCGGACAATTCACCAACTTTCACTTTTTAATCAGTAAGCTTCAGAAAATTTGGAACAACACCAGAGAATAGAAATAAAATTTATATAATTGTCTTAATACTACCCGCGTCGGTCAAACTCTTTAAAACACGATTTAAAATGAAGAATTTAATTCTTATAGGTTTAGGAATTTTACTTATTGGATCTACAATTTGTTTAATATTGGTAGACCATTTATCGGGAATTACAAAAGCTTTAATTATGGTAATAATCTTTGGTAGTAGTTATGCACTAATTCGTCTCTTTGCACAAAAAAAGATTTAATAATAGCCGATTCTATATTTTGTTATAACACAAGCCTTCAGCACCAATTATAAAATTGATTTCAAGATGAATAAAAAAGGAATAATTGGTATTTCGGCAATTCTAATTGTGGTGGCAGGATATTTTATTATTGATAGCCTTCTATTTGATGGTATAAAGCCGAGAGTTATTGATGAAAATGAATTTCATGCAAATTTTTACTCTAGCCCAGAGACTGAGAATAAAACAACTGTTGTTTTAATTGGTGGAGGTCAATGGGGAGAATACTGGGGAGCAGAAATAGCTAAGAATGGTTTTGTAGGTTTATCTATTCCCTACACAAATGTAGAGGGCCTACCCGAACTGCCTGAAGAAATTCCCATAGAGTATTTTGAAAATGCAATTAAATGGATAGGGCAGCAACCTGAAGTAAATCCGGGGAAAATAGTTGTAATGGGAGCTTCACGAAATGCGGAGCTGGCATTAGTAATTGCATCTTCTCTACCTGAACTTGTTAGTGGGGTGATAGCCTATGCACCGAGTTCCGTTTCCTGGGCTAATACTGTTTTACCATATAATTCAGATGAAATGAAGCCGGGTTGGACGTATAGAGGAGAAGCTATTCCTTATGTGCCCATGAACAAGATTTCCGGTGGTGATTCTAATACCATCAACACGTTGAAGTATTGGGAGGAGGGTTTAAATAAAGAGGAATTTGTTAAAGATGCTGCAATAAAGGTCGAAAAAATAAAAGGACCCGTTTTAATGTTTTCAGGCAAAGATGACCAGGTATGGCCTTCTTCCCAAATGGCGGACCTTATAGAAACTCGTTTAGAAGAAAATAATTTTGAATATCAGTTTAAGAATATGCAATATGATGATGCGGGACATTTAATATCCGGCAACCCGGAATCAAATTCCGAAGCAAGAACCGGTACAATGACCATCCACGGAAACCAGTACTCTTATGACTATGGAGGAACAAATGCAGGAGATTTTAAGGCTAAACAAAATGCCAGATCGGAAGTAATGAAGTTGATTAAAAATCTGTGAAATGGAGAAAATGATCTGTTGCTAAAATCTTCAAATGGAGAAAACCTGGATAATAGTAATAACAATATCGCTTTTTCTAATAATTACTTTTATTTATTGGAAGTTTACCCGTAAGAGTATTAAGACCAAATACGGGCACAATCAGAAAAAATGGGGAGCGAGAGCTTTCTACTGGCAGGATGCACTGTACATTTGTACCGGAATTACATTTCTAATCTTAGTTCTTTTAAAATGGACGAATGTCTTGAATTTTTAGTTCAAAAAGAAGAAATAAAAGAAAGACGAATTAATTGGACAATAGAAAACCCTTCCGCAATTTCCGCGGAAGGGTTTCTCATTTTAATTTACGGCTTTATAGCTCGTTCAAGATTATTGCTTTTTAAGATAAACAACTCCCATTGGTGGCAGCGTAAGCGCAATAGAATTGTCTTTACCATGTGTTGGCAAAGGTTTGGCTTCTACAGGCTCTCTGTTACTTACATTACTTCCTCCAAATTCTTCTGAATCTGAGTTGAAAATTTCTTTCCATTTTCCTGTTTCAGGAACTCCAATGCGGTAATTTTCCCTTGGAACAGGAGTTAGATTACAAACCACCATTATCGTATCCTTTTCTTTCTCACCTTTTCTCAGGAAGCTAATGATACTGTTCTCATGGTCATTAATATCTATCCATTCAAAACCTTCACTCTCAAAACTCTTTTCGTAAAGTGCAGGTTCCTCTTTGTATAACCTGTTTAGAGCCTTCAGGGTCTCCTGAATTTGCCTGTTTGGAGCATTATTGGTTTCATGCCAGTCCAGGCTGGAATCGTGGTCCCATTCTGTTCTCTGCCCAAATTCAGCACCCATAAAGAGCAACTTTGTACCCGGGTGTCCGTACATATACGCATAAAGGCTCCTCAGGTTGGCAAATTTATTCCACTCGTCTCCCGGCATTTTATTCAGAATAGCTTGTTTACCATAAACCACTTCGTCATGACTTAGCGGTAGCATAAAGTTTTCTGTAAATGCATAGGTTGTACTGAAGGTAATGGTGTTTTGATGGTATTTTCTATGGATAGGATCTTCCTGAAAGTATTGGAGCGTATCGTGCATCCATCCCATCATCCATTTCTGTCCAAATCCAAGGCCTCCCATATAAGTTGGTTTGGAAACCATTGGCCAGGCGGTTGATTCTTCAGCAATAGTTACAATATCCGGAAATTCGCCATAAACAGTTTCATTAAATTCCTTAAGGAAACTTATTGCTTCAAGATTTTCGTTTCCGCCATTTTCGTTAGTCTCCCATTCTCCTTCTTTTCTGGAGTAATCCAGGTAAAGCATAGAAGCAACGGCATCTACACGTAATCCGTCTACATGGAATTTATCAAGCCAAAAAACCGAATTACTTATTAAAAATGAGCGTACCTCATTTCTTCCGTAGTTAAAAATATAACTCTGCCAGTCGGGATGAAATCCTTTTCTTGGGTCGGCATGTTCGTAAAGAAACGTTCCGTCGAAATAGTGGAGCCCGTGTAAATCTGAAGGGAAATGTGAAGGCACCCAATCCAGGATTACACCAATTCCTGCCTGGTGAAGCGCATCTATTAAATGCATAAAATCCTGCGGACTACCAAAACGGCTTGATGGAGCAAAATATCCTGTAACCTGGTAACCCCACGATCCGAAGAACGGATGCTCCATAACGGGCATAAATTCTACGTGGGTAAAGCCCATTTCATTTAGATAAGCAGGTAATTCTTCTGCCAGTTCCCTGTATGTAAGAGAGCGGTTGTCTTCTTCGGGTTTTCTTCTCCAGGAACCAACATGAAGTTCGTAAACCGAATAAGGTTTCTTTTTCTGAGCCTCCTTTTTACGTTTCTTCATCCAATCCCCGTCATTCCAGGTTCCTTCCAGATCCCAGACTACAGAGGCCGTATTAGGCGGAGTTTCCCACTTAAATGCAAACGGATCTCCTTTTTCTGCTTCGTAACCGTTGTTATGGGAACGGATAAAGTATTTATACATACTCCCGTTCTTTGCTTCAGGAATAAAAGCTTCCCAAATACCAGATTCATCATTCCGCGGCTTCATAGGGTTGGTTTGCCTGTCCCAGCCATTAAAGTCACCAATCACCGAAACAGTTTCGGCGTTCGGAGCCCAGACAGCGAAATAAACTCCCTGTTTACCCTGGTACTCCATGAGGTGGGAGCCAAACTTTTTGTAAAGGTGATAATGTTTTCCTTCTCTAAAAAGGTGCACATCATATTCAGAAAGAAGGCTTGCTCCCTCTGCCACTTCACTTTTCTTAGTGCTTTTTTTATTAGGAGTTGCCTTAGAAGCGACTTTCTTAGCTTTTTCTTTTGCCTTCTTTGCAGCATCCTCTTTTTCATCTGGTAACAGCGTGTCAACAGCTTTATTTACTGTCTTCTTCACAGTTTTCTTTACCGTTTTTTGATCAGGAAGTATAGCCTTTGCGGTATCTCCCAGGGTTTTTTGTGTTTCTTCATCTGGTAAAACTTTTTCAGCAAAGTCTTTTACAGTAGAAGAAAGATCATCAGAATCCTTACCTGTGGTTTTCTTCTTATCAGATGTCACAGATTTTCCTGTTTTAGAAGGATCTACCTTCTTTTCTTCTGCATTCTTTTTAGCCACTTTCTTTTCTACTCCACTGGCCTTAACTGCAGATTTTGCAGTAGTACCGGCTTTAGGTTTAGATGTTTTTTTTGTTCCTGTGCTGGCTTTAGAAGTTTTCTTGGCAGCAGTTTTTTTCTCTGATGCCGAAGTTTCTTCAGGAATAGCCTTTTTTGGCTTCGGAAGCTTTCTTTTTGTAGTACCCTTTGCCGCGTTTGCCTTTGCCGTAGGCTTTATGGCGGTTTTAGTAGATTCTTTTTTTGTGTTTTCTGTATCCGGTTTTTTCTCACCAGTCCCTTTAGGCCCTTTTACTTTGCCAGATTTTGTAGGGCCTTCAGCCGTCTTTTTAACACCTTTGCCTTTTGGAGTTGATGTTAGTTTTTTGTCCTTGTCTATATCTTTATTCTCTTTATTTGCCATCTCTATACCTCCCTATAATTGTTTTTATGCCCCGTAATGGAATTAATACCCAGTCAGGACGATTATTAAGTTCGTAATTCAGTTCGTATACTGCTTTTTCAAGCAGAAATGTATCCATGAGAATTTTGAAATCTTCTTCATCCTCCGGAATAAAATTGTTTTCTCCAACATTTTCAGCATAACCCTGAAGGAATAGTCGTGTTACATGATAATACCAGGATTCTGCCCAGTCTTCAAGATCACCTTCCCGGCGTTGCTGGTCAAATTCGGGTTCCATAATACTGCTGTAAGCTGCATAATGGAAGGATCTAACCATCCCTGCGACATCTCTTAATGCAGACCTTTTTAAACGTCTTTCACTAAATGCCCTTGCAGGTTCCCCTTCAAAATCGATGATGATAAAATCTTTTCCTGTCCATAAAACCTGACCCAGGTGATAATCCCCGTGGGTTCTTATTTTCATGGTAGGGATCTTATGATCAAATACCCTTTTGAAGCAATTAAGGACTTCGCCTTTCATATCCAGAACTTCCTTAGCTTCATTTTTAACTTCCTCCGGAAGATGTTTAAGGTTCTTCTGAAGGTTGGTAAAGCTGTTCCTTGTAAGCGATTGCAACGAAGAGAAAAGTGATCTCTGGTAATGCAGGGAGAAAGCTTCATGCTCAAAATCTGGTTCTTCAGGATGCTCTGCAAGCGCTCTGTGCATCTCTGCAGTACGTTGCCCCAGCAGGGAAATCCGCTCCGGAAAAATTGCTCCCATCAGATTCTTCATATCTACCGCTATATCTGTATAATTTAGAGGTGTAAGTAAAAGATCCGTTTGTTTGGGCGTTAGTTTTACTTCCTTCGACCTGGTCATTACATTTTCAAAATAACGGTTTATGGAATCTTTGGTGTAATCCCATGCATCTCCCTGATTAGGAATTAAATCCTGCATCATTCCCAGAACAATAATGTTTTTAGCACCTGTTCTGTATTCTATAGCACCAACAAATTGCGGAGAGTTTTCAAAATCTGTTTTTTCAGAAAGATATCGGGTAATCTCCAAATCGGGATTAATTGTATTATCCAGTTTTCTGTATAATTTCAGAAAATACTTGTTGTCGTAAATTAGTGAAGTATTACTCTGTTCCGCATTAAGGATTTTGGAATGTAAAACTTCAGAATTTATGGTAATCTCCTGATCTCCGTGATAGAAGTTAAGGCTGCCTTTACCGCTGGACAACTTCTTATTCTTCTGAATGTTTTTAAAGATTGCATTTCTGAATTCTTCATTGTAAACGGCATCAAAAAGAATTCCTTCTTCTTTACCTACCGTAAGCCTGGTAATCACTCCTTTTTCCGGAATATCCCTTACATCATCTTCATTGTGATACGGAACAAAAGCGAGTGGTAACTGATAAACTTCCGGCAGGCCGTCGTTATAATTTATTTCAATAGTCACCAAAGTTGCCGGTAAGTCTTTCACCGGAATTTCAATCTGGTTGATAATTGCAATATTTTGGATCACTCTTGATTTTCCGCCGAACCATCTGCAGGAATTCAGGTAAGAAGGTAAAACTTTATTTTCCAGTTTACTCTGTGTCTTACGCTGAAGTAATTCCGGCCATTCCTTAACCTTAAGGGCAGGAATATCTGCTTTTTCAGAACGTTCTTTGTCTTTTTCCAATACAAACCAATAGTAACCGTGCGATCCCATGGTAAATAAATAAGGATCTTCAGAAATTTTCGGAAATTTATTGTGGCTGAACACTTCTATTGGGGTGTAGCCTTCGTAGCCTTCCAATTCCAGTTCAGCAGCTTGAGGAAAGCGTGAAAGGTTACCAAGCACCAATATATCTTCTTCCTCATAAGTACGGGTGTAGGCTATAATTTTTGCATTAGAAGGAGAAAGGAATTTAATATCGCCGCGCCCAAAGGCTTTAAAGCGTTTTCTCATTCCAATAATCCGTTTCATCCACCACAGTAGGGAAGAGGAATTTAATTGCTGTGCTTCTACATTAATCGCTTCGTATTTATATTCCGGATCAATAACTACCGGCAGATATAATTTGTGTGGATTCGCAGTTGAAAAACCTGCATTTCTATCTGCAGTCCATTGCATTGGCGTTCTTACACCATCACGATCACCCAGATAGAAATTATCTCCCATTCCAATTTCGTCCCCATAATAAATTACAGGCGTCCCCGGTAAAGAGAAGAGAAGCACATTCATTAATTCTATTTTGCTCCTGTTGTTTTCGAGTAGAGGAGCAAGTCTGTGCCTTATTCCTACATTTATTTTTGCCTGTGGATCTTTGGTATATACTTTATACATATAATCCCTTTCCTCATCGGTTACCATTTCCAGCGTAAGCTCATCATGGTTTCTAAGGAAAATTGCCCACTGGCAGGATTCCGGAATATCGGGTGTCTGATCAATAATGTCAATTATCGGGTACCGGTCTTCCATTTTTACCGCCATAAACATACGCGGCATAATGGGGAAGTGGTAGTTCATATGGCATTCGTCCCCATCCCCAAAATAGGCAGCGGAATCTTCCGGCCACATATTTGCTTCAGCTAAAAGAAGTTTGTTGTCGTAGTTTTTATCGATATGCGCCCTTAGTTTTTTCAGAAAAACATGGGTTTCATCAAGGTTTTCACAATTGGTGTTTTCCCTTTCAAATAGATATGGAACGGCATCAAGTCTAAATCCATCGACACCCATTTTGCACCAGTAATCCATAACTTTTAATACTTCGTCCTGAACTTCAGGATTGTCAAAGTTTAAATCGGGCTGGTGAGAAAAGAACCTGTGCCAGAAGTAGGATTTTGCAACGGGATCCCAGGACCAGTTCGAAGGCTCGGTATCTGTAAAAATTATCCTGGCATCTTTGTATTTGTTTGGATCATCACTCCACACATAATAATCCCGGTATTTTGATCCTTCAGGAGCTTTTCGCGCTCTCTGGAACCACGGGTGTTGGTCTGAAGTGTGGTTTATTACAAGCTCGGTAATAATTTTTAGTCCGCGCTTATGTGCTTCTTTTATAAGTTTTTTGAAGACTTTTACATCTCCAAAAGATGGGTTAATGTTGTAGTAATCTGCAATATCATAACCATCATCTTTTAGCGGGGAAGGGTAGAATGGTAACAGCCAGATTGCTGTTACACCAAGGTCTTCCAGGTAGTCCAGTTTCTGAAGAAGTCCCTCAAAATCACCAATTCCGTCGCCATTGCTGTCAAAAAAGGCTTTTATATGTAATTCATAAATTACGGCATCTTTATACCAATGCACGTTATCGTCAATATTTGTCTGGTTGATCATAAATTTTTAAATTTTTTATCTCTCTGTTACCGCTTCTACTCTTAATATATGTGCAGGCAGTGCCTGTGGATGAAGTTCTACATAGTTCCATTCGTTTTGCCAGATATACCTGGAGCCGGTAAGTAAATCATTAACGGCAAAAGGTTCATGGCTCTGGATATCCAGTTCCTTTAAAGGCACTTTTACCCAACCTGATTGTGTGTGATCTGGATTAATGTTCACTACAATTATTAATTTGTTTCCGGTTTGCCTGTCAACTTTTGTATAGCAGATTAGCTGGTTATTATCGGTTTCTGCAAATTCAATATTATAGGTGGTTTGTAGCGCCGAATTTTCATTTCTGATACTGTTTAGCTGGCTAATTAATTCTTTAATCCGTGTAGGCCTGTACCAGTCCCAGTTCTTTACTTCGTATTTCTCTGAACGGGTGTATTCTTCTTTTCCGGGATAGGCTTCATTTTCTCCAAACTCGAATAACGGACCATAAATTCCGTAGTTTGAAGATAAAGTGGAAGCAAGAATAATCCTTATCAAAAAGGAAGCTTCACCTTTATCCTCCAGGGATACCGGTAAAATATCAGGCGTATTTGGCCAGAAATTTGGTCTGAAATATTCCCTTAATTCTGTTTTTGTAAGTTCGGTGAGGTATTCTTCAAATTCCTCTTTTGTATTTCTCCAGGTAAAATAAGTATAGGATTGGGTGAAACCGACTTTTCCAAGTTCTTCCATTACACGCGGGCGGGTAAAGGCTTCTGCAAGGAAAATAATATCCGGGTGTTTTTTTTCAATTTCTTTAATTAACCATTCCCAAAAAATAAAAGATTTGGTATGCGGATTATCTACACGGAAGATTTTTACTCCCTTATCAATCCAGTATTCCACCACACTTTTTAATTCTTTCCAGAGGTTCTCCCAGTCTTCAGTCTCAAAATTTACAGGTAAAACATCCTGATATTTCTTCGGAGGGTTTTCTGCATATTGTACTGTCCCATCTGGTCGCCATTTGAACCACTGCGGATGTTCTTTCACATAGGGATGATCCGGGCTGCACTGTATAGCAAAGTCAATGGCCACTTCAATCCCGTGGCTTTCCGCTTTTTTTACGAAGGAAGTAAAATCTTCCAATGTCCCAAGTTCAGGATGAATGGCTTTATGCCCTCCTTCTTCAGAACCTATTGCCCACGGGGACCCGGGTTCTCCTGGTTTTGCTTCCGTAGCATTATTTATTCCTTTTCTATGGCTTTTTCCGATAGGATGAATAGGAGGGAGGTATACAACATCAAATCCCATATTTGCGATTTCCGGAAGGATTCTTTCCGAACTTTTAAACGTTCCATGTTCGCCGTGATTTTCAGCAGTAGACCGTGGGAAAAATTCGTACCAGGCACTAAACAGCGCTCTCTTTCTTTCTATTTTGGCTCTCAGGATCGTATGGTATTGTGTAGCCTTCTCACGATCCCTTGCCTGGTACATGACCTGCTTTACAGCATCTTCAAAAACTTTGGAAATAGCTTCAGACTCCTTGTCTTCATCTTTAATAAGCTTTATCCAGTTCTGCAATTGCTTTTTCTGAGCTGCGTTAGCTCTGTCTAAAGCGTCTTCCATCAGTTCGGCGCCAATCAGCAGTTCAGTCCTGATATTCTGTTTATCCTCAATTTTCTTTTTAAGTCCGTACTTCCAGGTAGAAAAGTGGTCTATCCAACCTTCAATAGTATATTCGTACATCCCCAGTTTAGAACCTTCAAAAGCAGCAGACCAATGGTCGTTACCTTCAAAAATCATTGGCAACTCCTCCCATTTTTTATCTTTACCACTGCCTTTCCTGACTTCCCTGTAGAGAAGTACGGCATCTACTTTATCATGTCCATCCCCAAAAATATCGGCTTCAACTTCAATTCTTTCATTAATAATCCTTTTTACAGGATATTTGCCGCATTCAATTTGTGGTGTTACATTTTGAATACTTACTCTTTTTTGCCCTTCCAATTTCATCAATATTTATATTTTTTGCACTTCATTTCCCCCGATGAAGTATGAATTTTTCAATTAAAACTCTTTTAAAGGTAATTAAGCATGTTAAAACAGCTAGTTAAATAATTATTAAACATCAATAATTATAATTTATCATCATTAGCTTTGGTTAAGTTTTAAAGTATAAAAACGATATGCAGAGAAAAGTAGGAGCACATTATGTGGAGGATGAAAAATGTCAATTTAGGGTATGGGCACCTTCTGCCGAAAAGGTTGAAGTGGTTATAAAGGATAGAAAAAAGCCGGTTCAGCTAGAAAGTGAAGAAAAAGGCTACTGGAGTAAAGAAGTAAACGATTTGCCTGCAGGAAGTCATTATAAATTCAGGCTAAATGGAGAAAAAGAACTTCCCGATCCTGCATCAAGATATCAGCCTAAAGGAGTGCATAACTGGTCGCAGGTAATAAATCATAAGGATTATCAATGGAAAGACAGTGAATGGAAAGGTTTGCCCATGTCGCAGATGATTATCTACGAACTTCATGTGGGTACTTTTACAAAGGAAGGTACTTTTGCTGCAATAGAAGAAAAGCTGGATTATTTGCTGGAGCTTGGGATTACAGCTATAGAAATAATGCCAATTTCTGCATTTCCCGGAAACCGTAACTGGGGCTACGACGGCGTTTATCCTTATGCGACCCAGGAAAGCTACGGAAAAATAAACGCGCTCAAAAAACTTATAGATTCCTGTCACCAGAAAGGAATTGCCGTTATTCTGGATGCGGTTTATAATCATATGGGACCGGAAGGAAATTATTTAGCCGAATTTGGTCCGTATTTTACAGATAAATATACGACACCGTGGGGAAAGGCAATTAATTTTGACGACCGCCAATCAGATCACGTGCGGAATTTCTTCTTGCAGAGTGCCTTAATGTGGCTGAAAGAATTCGGTTTTGATGGTTTACGTTTGGACGCCATTCACGAAATTATAGATCGGGGTGCAAAGCATTTCCTGAAAGAATTAAGTGAAGAGGTAGATGCACTTGAAAAGGAAACCAGACGAAAATATGTTTTAATTGCTGAAAGTGATCTTAACGATACAAAAATAATAAACGACTATAAAAAAGGAGGCTACGGACTGGAAGCACAATGGGTGGACGATTTTCACCATTCTTTACACACGTTAATTACTGGTGAAAATGAAGGCTACTATAAAGACTATGGAAAAATGGCAAATTTGGGCAAATCGCTGGAACAGGCATTTGTGTACGATGGTGTTTATTCTAATTTCAGGAAAAGGACGATAGGGAACAGTCCCAAAGAGCTTCCTTCTTCAAAATTTGTGGTCTGTATTCAAAATCATGATCAGGTGGGGAACAGGATGCTTGGTGATCGCCTGTCACAGCTCGTTTCTTTTGAAAAATTGAAGCTTGCAGCAGGGGTAATGCTCACTTCTTCCTTTGTTCCCATGCTTTTTATGGGTGAAGAGTTTGCTGAAGATCAGGTTTTTCAGTATTTCGTGAGTCATGGTGATCCCGATTTGGTAAAAGCTGTTCAGGAAGGAAGAAAACGGGAATTCGAGTACTTTAATCAGCATGGCGGAGAATTTCCAGACCCACAATCTGAAGAAACCTTTAACAATTCAAAGCTTAATTGGGCTTTTAAAGGAGAGGCCTCAAAAATGGCAATTTTCGACTATTATAAGGAGCTGATAAGGTTGCGGAAAGAAGGTGCTTTTCAGGCTTTTTATGATGAGGAAAAGAGTAGTGAAGTTGATGAAGAAAAACGAACTATAAAACTCTCTGCTGGTGGCCTCACGGCGCTTTATAATTTTAGTAGTGAAAACCAAAAATTGGACCTGCCTGGAGGTGAACAACAAGTAGTTTTTGCTTCCGCAGATAAGAAATGGAAGGGACCGGAAGATTTACCTAAGACCGTTTCAGGTGCTGTTAATATTCCGTCGGAATCATTAATTATTTGCAAAAGTTAGTAAAGCACGCTACACCTCAAAAATTATAATTATCTTTTTGAACTTCTCTGAAGCAAATTTTCAATGTCTGAAAATGAGTGGATGTAGAATATAACTGTACACTTATTTAGAAAAATAATATGAAAGAAAAATATATTTGTATTCACGGACATTTTTATCAGCCGCCAAGAGAGAATCCATGGCTAAACAAAGTTGAAATTCAGGATTCCGCTTATCCTTACCACGACTGGAATCACAGAATTAATGCTGAATGTTACATAAGGAATGCTTCTTCCAGGATTCTTAATTCCGAAGGGAAAATTGTGGACATAATGAATAATTATGCCTGGATGAGTTTTAATATAGGGCCCACTTTGCTGGCCTGGATGGAAAATGAAGCTCCCGAAACTTACGAAGGAATTTTACGGGCAGATAAGGAAAGCCAGGAGCGCTTTTCGGGGCACGGTGCAGCACTGGCACAGGCTTATAATCACCTGATAATGCCTTTGGCAAATAAAAAGGATAAAGAAACGCAGGTAATCTGGGGAATTCAGGATTTTAAATCCAGATTCGGCAGGCATCCCGAGGGAATGTGGCTAGGGGAAACCGCAGCGAATACAGAGACGCTGGAAGTCCTGGCAGATCACGATATAAAATTCACCATTCTGTCACCTTACCAGGCTAAGAGAATGAGAAAAATTGGCGGTAAAGAATGGCAGGATGCTACAGATGCAAAAGTAGATCCTCGTAGGGCTTATGTTTGCAATCTGCCTTCCGGAAGAAAAATAAATCTCTTCTTTTATGATGGTCCTGCTTCACAAGGTGTGGCTTTTGAAGGACTTTTAAATGATGGAGAGCGTTTCGCCAGCCGATTGCAGGGACAGTTTACAGAGACAGATGATGTACAACTGGTAAACATTGCAACAGATGGAGAGAGTTATGGTCACCACCACAAACTTGGTGAAATGGCACTTTCTTATTGCCTTGAGTATATAGAAGAAAATGAAGATGCCAACCTTACCATTTATGGTGAGTTTCTTGAAAAATTTCCTCCCCAGCACGAAGTGGAAATTATAGAGGATACTTCCTGGAGCTGTTATCATGGAGTGGAAAGATGGCGAAGTGACTGCGGTTGTAATACCGGGGGAAACGGAGACTGGAACCAGAAATGGCGTGGTCCTTTGCGTGATAGTTTCGACTGGGTTCGTGAAGAGCTTATTACTTTGTATGAAAAGGAAATGGCAGCTTACACTCAAGAGCCGTGGACAGTAAGAAATAAATATATACAAGTTGTTTTAGACAGAAGCAATGGAAATGTAGGTGCATTCTTGCAGGAACAATTTGGTGCGGAATTAAAAGAGGAAGAAAAGATAAAATTGCTGAAGCTACTGGAAATGCAATATCACACCATGTTGATGTACACCAGTTGCGGATGGTTTTTTGATGAAGTCACCGGAATAGAGTCTATGCAGGATATCTTCTATGCCAGCCGTGCAATTCAGCTTGCTGAAGAAATCAGCGGAAAAAATTACGAAGAGAACTTTGAAGGTTATCTTGCTAAAATTCCGAGTAACATGCCGGAATTTGATTCAGCCCTTGGAGCTTACACTAAGTATGTGAAGCCGATGGCCCTTGATATGATTCGTATTGGAGCGCATTACGCGGTTTCTTCCTTATTCGAGGAATTTCCGGAAGAAGTTAGCCTCTATAACTTTAGTGCTACAACAAAAGCCAACTATTTCTATGAGGCCGGTAAACAGAAATTGGTGATTGGCCGTACCGAGTTCCGTTCTGATATTACCTGGGAAAAAGTAGATATTTCCTATGCCGTACTACACATGGGAGATCACCATTTATTTGGCGGTGTTCGTGAGTATATAGGAGCAGAGGCTCTGGAAGATTTACATAAAAATGTTGCGGACTTTTTCCAAAAAGGGAATGTGTATGAAATTTTCAACATGATGGACACCTACTTTGGAAATCACAATTATTCGTTCTGGCACCTTTTCCGGGACGAGCAGCAGAGCATCATGGAGCTTGTGATGGAAAATACGCTTAGAAGTGCTGAAGGTGCAATGCAGCAGGTATACGAAAACAGTTATCCGTTGCTGCAAACCTTTAAGGAAATCCATATGAAGGTTCCAAACAGGCTTAAACTTCCGGCAGAACTGGCGGTAAACACAAAGCTTGTAACCGAACTTAAAAATGATAATTTTAATCTCAAAAACTTTAAAAGCCTGCTCCATTCAGCTAAACAAATTGGTGTTAACCTGGACGTAGTAACGTTGAGTTTCCTCGGCGATATTCAGCTGAATTCTTTAATGAAAAAATTAAAGAAAAATCCGGATGATCTGAAACTTCTTAATTGTATTAACGATTTTGTAGAAACTTTGGATAAGAGTACGTTAGAACCTGAAAAATGGGAAGCGCAGAATGTGATTTTTGCAATGCGTGAAGAAGAAATTGCACGTATAGAAAAAAATGCTGAAGAATCTCACGATGGAGACGGGGATAAATGGCTGGAAGCGCTAAACAGGCTCACCCGTAATCTGAACCTTATAAATTAATGGGAGTACCATCAACTACATACAGGCTGCAAATGTCGCCAGATTTTACTTTTGTAGATCTGGAGAGAATCACAGATTACCTGGAAAAACTTGGAGTTTCTACTGTTTATTCTGCACCTTTTTTTAAAGCGAGAACGGGCAGCACCCATGGATATGATGTTACAGATCCTTTTACGCTCAATCCTGCCATTGGAAATCTTAAACAGTTTAAAAAGCTAAGTGAGGATCTAAAGCAGCGGAAAATGGACTGGCTTCAGGATATCGTTCCAAACCACATGGCTTACGATAGCAGTAATCAGTGGTTGCGGGATATTGTTGAAATTGGTCCGGAATCCCGATATTATAATTTTTTCGACATAGACTGGAATTACAAAGGATGGGGAAAAGTAATGACTCCTTTTTTAGGTTATTCCTTTGAAGAGGTAATAAAGAATGGAGAACTAAAACTGAAATATGATGAAACGGGTTTTTCTGTTAATTACTACGAGCACAGTTATCCTGCTTCAGTTAGATCGTACAAATATATTTTAGCTGAAATAAATTCTGAAAAAGCAGATAGGCTGAAGAATTTTTCTGGGAATGCTGAAGAATGGGCAGACGTAAAAATCTCCTTCTTTAGGGAAGTTCAGGAAGATGCCGTTTTAGAGAAAAATATTGCTGAAGCTGTTGAAAACATCAACAATTCTGAAGAGAAAATGCACCAGGTTATGGAGTTGCAATACTTTAAACCTGTGCACTGGAAAACTACAGAAAGTGAAATAAACTACCGTCGTTTTTTCACCATTAACGACCTGATTTGCCTTAGTATGGAAGATGATGAGGTTTTCAATACCTATCATCATTTTATAAAGGAATTGTGCGATAATGGAATGATCACTGGTTTGAGAATCGACCACATTGACGGACTTTTTGATCCTGAAGGTTACACAGAAAAGCTTCGGAAACTTGTTGGAAAAGATTTCTATATAGTAGTCGAAAAAATCCTCGAAGCTCATGAAGAACTTCCGGCTCACTGGCCGGTACAGGGAACGAGCGGCTATGAATTTCTGGCACAGATAAACCACCTTTTTACAAATTCTGAAAGTAAAACAGTTTTTACAGAAAAGTATAAAGAACTGGTGCCAGATCTTCCGGAATATGAGGAAATGGTTTACCAGAAAAAGCTCTTTATCCTGCAAGAAAGAATGGGAGGGGAGCTTCACAACTTACTGGAGTATCTCAGGACCAAAAATCTTCTGCCGGAAGGAAAACAGCAGGACGATAATTGGCAAAAATCGCTCTGCGCTCTTTTGGCTGCTTTTCCTGTTTACAGAATTTATCCTGAAGGTTTTCCGCTGAAGAATTCTGAGGTAGAAACTATAAATACTGCCTATAAATGGGCTTTAGAGCACGCAAAAGAGGCTAAAAATGAGCTGGATTATCTAAAATCACTGTTTTTAGGCGAAATTGAAGAGAAAAAAGAGGAATCTTTCTATTTCCTTCAGCGGTGTCAGCAATTTAGCGGTCCGCTTGCTGCAAAAGGAGTGGAAGATACCAGCTTTTATATCTATAACAGGCTTATTTTGCACAATGAAGTAGGGGATTCCCCTGAAAACTTCGGAATTTCAATAAAGGATTTCCACAACAAAATGCTTCAGAAGCAAAAGACATTCCCTCACACCCTTAATGCAACTGCCACGCATGATACGAAAAGGGGGGAAGACGCGCGGATGCGACTGAGTGTTTTAAGTGAGTTTCCGGAGGAATGGTTTCAGAAAGTGGAGGAATGGAGAAGAATAAACGGAAATATCAGGAAAAGCGACAAGGCACCAGATAAAAACGAGGAGTATTTTATTTACCAGGCTTTAATCGGGTCGCTTCCTTTTGATGATTTTGATAAAGAGGAATTTTTGCAGCGTACCGAAGATTATTTGCAAAAAGTAATGCGCGAGGCAAAAGTAAATTCTAACTGGTCACAGCCGGATGAGGAACATGAAAACGCTGTTTTTGAATTTATTGAAGCCATTTTCAATAATAAAGAATTCCGGAAGTCATTTGATCCTTTCTGGGAGAAAATTGCGCAACTGGGAGCGGTAAAATCATACTCGCAGGTGCTTATTAAAAATACTGTTCCGGGAATTCCCGATACTTACCAGGGAACAGAACTCTGGGATTTAAGTTATGTAGATCCAGATAACCGAAGACCGGTGGATTATAATCTAAGAAAAGAAATCTTATCTGAATTTACTTCTCTTAAAGAAGAAAACCGCAATGACTTTCTTAAAAGTCTGAAGGACGACTTCAGTAGTGGAAAATTGAAATTCTATTGTCTGCACAAAGTACTTTCAGCAAGAAAGGAATATAGAGAAGTCTTTGAAAAAGGAGAATATCAGCCTCTGGAGATTTCCGGTCCTTTAGAAAATAAAATTATCGCTTTTGCACGGAATTTTGAAGACACTACAATTATTACCATCGCCCCGGTTCAGGTGAAAAATCTTTTGAAAGAGGAACTAATGGACTTTGACGAAACGGCGCTACGTGATTCTTTTCTCAAACTTCCAAAAAATGAAAACTGGAAAAATCTATTTTCAGAAAAAGTGATGGAAAACCAGGAGAAGATCGAGTTAAAAGAACTTTTTCAGGATCTTCCGGTGGCACTTTTAATCAATAAAAAGTAACTATGGAATTAACCAGAAGTAGCGGAATTCTGCTGCATATAACTTCTTTACCTTCAAAATACTGTATTGGGGATTTAGGAACTTCTGCTTATAAATTTGTCGATTTTCTAAAAGTCTCGGGGCATAAATACTGGCAATTACTGCCATTAAATCCTACCCATGCCACATTTCATCATTCTCCGTACAGCAGTTATTCGGCTTTTGCGGGTAATCCCTTGTTGATTAGTCCGGAGTTGCTGGAGAAAGAAAAACTGGTTGATTTAAATAAGTTTTCACTTCCGAAGGAAATTTCAGATGAAAAGGTGGAATTTGAGCCGGTTGAAGCGTATAAAACTAAATTGTTGGATTCGGCATACACTAATTTTAAAAAGCGAAAAGAAGAATTTCCGGACTTTAAGAGCTTCTTTAAAAAACATTCTGCGTGGCTGGATGATTTTGCACTTTATAATTCACTTTCCAATAAATACCAAACAGGCTGGCTGGAATGGCCGGAAGAGTTGCGGGACAGGAAACCTGCAGCATTAAAAAAGGCAGAAAAAGATCTTTCAGAAGAAATCGAAAAGGAAAAATTTATTCAGTACCTATTCTTTAAGCAATGGGAAGATCTCACTGAATATGCACATAAAAATGATGTGCAGCTAATTGGAGATATTCCGTTTTATGTGAACCATGAAAGTGCAGATTGCTGGGCGAACACCGAATATTTTAAACTGGATGCAGACAAAAAGCCAACCCATATTTCGGGTGTCCCACCCGATTATTTCAGTGAAACAGGTCAGCTTTGGGGAACTCCGGTTTTTGAATGGAAAACACTTAAAAAAGATAATTACAGCTGGTGGGTAAACCGGATAACACAGAATTTGGTGTTGTTCGACCTGGTAAGGATTGATCATTTTCGGGCCTTTGCGGCCTACTGGCAAGTGCCTGCAGAAGAAGAAACGGCAATAAACGGAAAATGGATAAAATCCCCGGGAATGGAATTCTTTAAAATTATTGAGAAGGAAATTCCGGAAATGCCTTTTATTGCCGAGGATCTTGGACAGCTGGATCAACCGGTTTACGACTTACTGGAGAAATTTGATTTCCCCGGAATGAACGTTTTACAATTTGCTTTTGGTGAAGAAAAAGCAGAAAATCCATACCTGCCTTTTAATCATAAATCCAACAGCATCGCTTATACCGGTACGCACGATAACAACACTACCAGGGGCTGGTTTAAGGCTTCCGACAAGGTTACCAGACGACATTTACAGAATTATTCAGATAAGCGGGTAACCGAGAAGAATGTACATGAAATTTTGCACAGGATCGTCCTGAGATCTGTGGCGAAAATTGCCATTTTTCCACTTCAGGATATAATCGGGCTTGGGGAAGAGGCACTTATGAATACACCCGGAAGTATTGAAGGAAACTGGACCTGGCGTGTTAAAGAGAATGAGATCCCAGTGGAAGCGGCAAAGGATTTAAGGGAACAAAATATTCTCTTTGGGAGGTTTAAAGAGCCAAAACAGGTGAAGAAGTCTGTGTAGAAAAAGAAATAAGGAACAGCAGCAGAAAAGGTTCTGGTTTTAAATGACAATTCTCTAACTTTACCTGAACCAAAAATTTATTTTATGCTGTTTCCACTTCCATTAAAGTTAAAACAGGGGCTAACGGGCCTCTTGTTTTTTGCTTCTACATTTGCGTTTCATGCACAAACCGCTTCTTCACAGCATTCAGAACCGCTTTCTGAAGATGCTCCCGAAACTGTGGGAATGTCTTCAGAAAGGCTGGACAGGATTAGTAATATGCTGCAGACTGCAGTAGATGAGAATCAAATTCCCGGAGCAGTTGCGCTAATAGTAAAGGATGGGAAAATTGTTTTCCACGAAGCTTTTGGAGAAGCAAATGCTGAAGGGGAAAAGCTGGAAAAAGATGATGTCTTCAGGATTGCTTCCCAAACCAAAGCCATAACTGCAACGGCGGTTATGATGCTGTGGGAAGAAGGAAAGTTTCAACTCGACGATCCTATTTCAAAATATATCCCTGAATTTGAGGACCCGCAGGTGCTGGAAAGTTTTAACGAAGCAGATTCTTCATATACTGCGAAACCTGCAGATAAGGAAATTACCATCAGGCACTTGCTAACACACACTTCCGGACTGGGTTATGGAATGATAGATGCAGATGCAAGGATTAGAAAAATTTATCAGAAAGCCGGAGTGACAGAGTTATTTACTACCGATAATGTGGAAATTGAGGAGGTGATTAAAAAGCTTGGAAAACTTCCGCTGCATCACAATCCAGGTGAAAAATTTACTTATAGTATGAGCCTGGATGTGCTGGGCTATTTTATAGAAGTTGTTTCGGGACAATCTTTTAGTGATTATCTTGTAGAACATATTTTTGATCCGTTGGAAATGGATGACACGCGATTTTATCAACCGGAAAGAAATGAAGAGAGGTTGGTTTCTGTTCAATACAAAGAAGACGGGGAATGGAAGAACCTTCAGCCAGGTTTCTATGATCCTAATTATCCTGTTAAAGGTGCCCGTACTTTTTATTCCGGTGGAGCCGGACTTTCCAGTACAGCAGAAGATTATGCAACTTTTCTTCAGATGTATCTGAACAAAGGAGAACTTAATGGCACCCGACTTTTAAGCCGTACAACTGTAGAGAGTATTTTAGAAAATCATTCGGGTGATCTCTTTGGCGGAAAAGATAAATTCCACGGAATTGCTTTTTCTGTAGTAACTCCTGAAGGAGAGGCAATGGGAGGTATTGGCAGCACCGGAACTTTTGATTGGGGAGGGTACTTCAATACACAGTATTTTGCAGATCCTGAAGAAAATATCATTGGAATTTTAATGAAACAAACTTCTGGTGGTACAGGAGATCAAACCGACTGGAAATTTCGACAGATGGTTATGGCTGGTGTTGATAATTAACGAGCAAAAAAAATCGCCTGTTGCACTAGGCAACAGGCGATTTAAAATTACTGTAATTTAATTATTTTCCATATTCTTCTGGATCTTCTCAATGGCATTCTGAATAGATTTTTCTGGCTCAATTATATTATTATTTCCCCAAAATTCAGCATCATAGAAGCCAGCATCATCATCGCTCATCACCACGTAAGGATCAATATAATTTGTATTTTTTTGATCTCCGTTATCGGTATACTTTTCCCAGTCGGTTACTACCATTTCACTATTCACGGTGTAGCGGGAATTAAAGATTTTTCTCTTCCAGTTCACTACATATTCCATAACTGCGTTTCCATAGGAGTAATGCCATTTTCCGTCGTCATTTTTTACATAATCTACCTGATAAGAGAGATCAACAGGATAGACTTTGGAACCCGATGGTTTCTTTTTCACAAACATTTGTGTAGCGGTGCGACGATCGTCTACATTCAGTTTATATTCTGCGCGCACAAGGGTTAAAGAATTGGCGTCAATAAATAATTGCCCAAAGTACCAAGGTTTTGATTTATCTTTTTCTTCAAAATTCACTACATAAATATAATGTTCATCAATTTTGGTGGGTTCGTCGAAGCTAAATTCATAATTGTCAGTCATTCCCGGCTGCAAAACATATTCTGTATACTTGATTAGATCCAAATAAAGCGCATTAAATGGTCCACCCCTTAGCTTTAGTGCCAGGGTATCAAGTTTATCGTAATCTGTACTCTTTCTGGATTTGTAGATTGAAACGAGATCTTTTTTATTGGAAGTATGCGGATTCTTATGAATTTTCACAACCGCTTCAGATAAAGAAACATTAGTACGTCTTCTTTTGATGGTTTCCCTGTAGAAAGAGGTCATTAAGGTTTCATCTGAAAAGTAATTATCATCCTTTTTCTGAAGCATCTTATTCACTAATCTCCTGGGATCATTGGCATTAAATATGTTCACTTCTGAAAGTTCTTCTACGGAATTTATCAATTCTATCCTGTTATTATCCTGAAAGTAGGATAACGGTACACTCTTACTATTATAACCTAGCATAGAGACTGTAACGGTTACAGGTAAAAGGTTATCTGGAACGCGTAAAGAAAATTCACCATCAGTATTACTTATGGTGGAGATATTACTCCTGTTTACAGCAATTGAAGCAGAAGCTATAGGATCATTAGACTCGCTGTTTACAACGATGCCTTTGTAGACACTGAATTGTTCAGAATTTGTTTGAGGTTCCTGAAAAGCAGCGCCAAGAGCGGGAGAAAGTGCGAAAATGAGCAAAAGAAGCGTGCTATACATTTTGCGCAAACCGAAGTTTGAAATTATTGTTTCCATGGCATTAAATTTTTGCTTCCTAAGTTAATAAATATCACTCCCTTCTTAACAAATTTTTAGTTAAATAAATTTGGAATTTCCAAAAAGGAGCAGAAGCCAAAAGGAATCAGCCGGTTTTAATGGGAGGTGCTGAAAATGGCAGTTTTCGGCATAGTGTTTTGAGAAGAGTTGTGGCAATTAAAGTTTGCATCTACTTTATCTGTCATTTGTTGCGGAGATAAATACGGAATTCCAAGTCCAAGACCTCTAACCACAAACAGAAGTCCCATAATGACCACAAAAACCGGAATTGCACGCCTTATATGCTGCCTGGCCTTCCCCGAAAGGAAATTTCCAAGCCAAATGGCTGTTGTCATTAACGGAATAGTCCCAATTCCGAAGAGAATCATATAAAGACTGCCTTCCAGGACACTTCCGCTGGCAATAGAGCCGAAAATTGCCATATAAACGAGTCCGCAGGGAAGAAATCCGTTTAAAAAACCGACTGTAAGGAAAGTGTCCGGCGTTTTCTTCTTCAATTCTTTGCCCAGGCTGCTTTTTACCTTTCCGATTATCCTGAAAACAGGTTTGGAGAAATTGTATTTGCTGAATTTTTGGGAGGGCATCAAAATGGCAATTATCATCAGGACACCTATTAAAATTGACAATTGTTGTTGCATCCCAAAGAGGGAAAGACTTTTTCCAACCAATCCAAAAGCCAAACCAATCATAGCGTAAGCGAGAATTCTTCCGAAGTGATAGATGAAAATCTGAAAAAGTTTTTTCGACTTACTGTTCCTGTCCACGGGTAATAAAAAGGCAATTGGGCCGCACATCCCAACACAATGGAAGCTGCCTAAAAGACCAAATATTAGCGCGGAGAGTAACATTCTTAATACAGTATTTCGGTTTTGTAGAGGTATTCTTTCCCGAGGTGTTCCCAGGTTACGTGTATATTCCAGCGACCGCCTATCATTTTCTCGTCCGGAATAAGCAAATCGGTACCTGCAAGTACAAACGGAATATTAAAATCCAGTTTTTCATTGGAAGGTCTGTACATATAAACGTTTCCTTTAACCCCAGAGATCACGAGGCTTTCAGGAAACTTCAGCAGATACCCATCTTTTGTTCTTTCGCTTTGAATATTTTCCGGAAGCGCATTGGCATTTTCTTCAGCATCTATATCCTGTTGAAAGTGCAATTCAGCTTTATAGTATTCTTCTGTTACAAGATCGTGCTCAAACTCTTTATTGGTAAGCATAGTTACCACAAAGTACATGATAAAGCTTATAAATGCTACCATTCCTATGGCCAGTCCTGTTCCCCAATTTATTTTCATGATTTTTATTTTTTAGTGGAGAGTGAGTAGTGAAGAGAGTGACATCTCGACTTCGCTCGATGTGACATTTTTTCTGAACTTCCTCTTTCTTCTTTCCTCTTTTTAATTTTTCCCTCTTTAACTCTTTCCCTTTTTAACTCGTTAACTTCCTTCTAATTATAGCTTCGTGGGCCCATAAAGGTTGCAGAAGTAGTTTCTACAAACCTGTCGCCGCTGTAAACATCTATTTTTAATTTGTCTTTTTCATCCTCCAGGGCAGCGCCATTAATTTCTATAAAAAGCGTTCCTTCTGCCAATCCCTGTCCCGGTACAATTAATTCATTTTGCTTTACCACTTTAATGGTTCCGTTATGGGAGCGGAGTTCAAACCGGATATCTGCAATATCTTCATTGGTTTTATTTACCAGTTTAAAAGTATAGACATTGCTGATTATATTATCATCTTTATGCTCATATAACTGCCCGGGCAACCTCAGGATTCTTGCTTCCACATCACTTCTCAAAAACAACATTCCGCTAAAAAGAGCAATAAGAATAGTGAGAATAGCGGTATATCCTTTTAAACGCGGAGAAAAAGTAAATTTCACCTTTTTCTCAATATTCTCTTCACTTGCATAGCGAATTAAACCTTTTGGAAGATCAACAGCCTCCATCATGCTGTCGCAGGCATCGATACACGCCGTACAGTTTATACATTCCAGCTGTGTTCCGTTTCTAATATCAATACCGGTTGGGCATACCTGCACGCATTGGAAACAGTCTATACAATCTCCTTTTCCAGTCGCTGCACGATTCTCTTTTTTACTGAATTTTGCCCGTCCTTTTTTCTTTTCACCACGTTTGTGATCGTAGGCCACTACAATGGATTTATCATTAAGCAGCACACTTTGAAGTCGGCCGTAAGGACATGCTATAACGCAAACCTGTTCCCTGAACCAGGCAAAAATAAAGTAGAATACGGCAGTAAATATTAAAAGCGAAATAAGGGTGCTGGCATGAGCTTCGGGACCGTCGGCTATATTCTGCAACAATCTTTTACTACCAATCAGGTACGCCAAAAAGATGTTGGCTATAATAAATGAAATCAATAGAAAAATACTCCATTTAATTCCCTTTTTCCTGATTTTCTCCGCATCCCACGGCTGTTTGTCCAGTCTTATTTGTTTTCCCCGATCTCCTTCTATCCAGTATTCAATTCTTCGGAAAACCATTTCCATAAAAATCGTTTGAGGACAAATCCATCCGCAGAAGATCCTTCCGAAGACTACGGTAAAGAGCAGGATGAAAATCACCCCTATGATCATTGCAATTACAAAAAGATGAAAATCCTGAGGCCAGAACGGAAATCCGAAGATATTGAACCTTCTCTCCACCACATTAAACATGAGGAGTTGATTTCCATTCACGTGGATAAAAGGAGCAGCAAAGAAAAACGCCAGAAGAACATAACTTACATATTTGCGGTATTCATAAAGCTTTCCGGAAGGTTTCTTGGGGTACACCCAGGATCTTTTTCCTTCGGAATCTAATGTTGCAATTTTGTCTCTGAACTTCTCGTCTTTCTGCTCCTTAGTCATCTTAATATTCCCTTCCTGTGTTATCTAACTCCATTTCCAATTCATTCGGGTCAACTACATCTACATCGGCCTCATCAATTTTAGCATCGGGATCCATCCATAATTCCCCTTCAGGTTCTTTAGGATCTACAGGTTCTGTCCCGTGCAGGCTTAAAACATAACTGGCCACCTGTGCCATTTCATTAGGTTTAAGATCGGTTTTCCAGGAAACCATACCCTTGCCGGCACGTCCACCTTCAGCAATTGTATGGAAGACATTTTTAATTCCGCCACCCAAAATCCAGTAATCATCGACGAGGTTAGGACCAATACCCCCGGCGCCATCCATTTTATGACAGGCCGCACAATTTGCGCTAAAAATAGTTTTACCCGCGTCTATATCCTCCTGCCCGGTAAGAAGTTCTACAGTGTTCTCATCAATAAGATCTGGTGCTGTACGTTTATATTCTTCTACTGCTTCCCGGGCAGCAGCGATTTCCATCTCATATTCTTCCTGCTGGCTTGTACCGCCAAAAATGTGATAATTTGCCATATAAACCACAGCGAAAATTATGCTGATATAGAAGCCATACAGCCACCACGGCGGCAGGTTATTGTCCAACTCCCTAATCCCGTCATAATCATGATCAAGAACAATCTCAGCCTCTTTTTCAAGAGGTTTTTTATCCAGTAGTTTGTTATACGTTTTTTTAAGCCAGGCGAAACGATTCTCTTCACGCTGCTGTGCGGCAAGATCGTAGCGTACTTTTGCATCTGGTTTTAAAGTTTTGTACAAAACATTTTCCAGTGCACCTACAGAAAGTTCTATGGCAATGGCAAATACCAGGATAACGGCCAGAATAAGCCAGATTACCGGGTATTCTACAATTGCATATTTATCTCCTGTATCAAGGGTGGTTTCCAGCAGAAAATACGCCAGAAGCACCAGTCCTGTTACTCTTAAAATCGGAGCTATTTTCATTTTAATTCTCGTTTTCATTAAGGTCCAATGGTAAATTGCTCACCTCGTTTATATAATCTTTTTTAGCTGTAAAGACCCACCAGAACAATCCGGCGAAAAAGAAGAAGAAGATTAGCAGGGAAATCATAGGATAAATGGCTACGCCTTCTATACTTTCCATGGGTCCTTTTATAAATTTTAACATGATTAACGGTTTTTAGTTGCTAGAAATTTCTTTTGCGTTTTTAACTTTTATATCTGTTCCAAGACGTTGCAGATAGGCTATAAGGGCTACAATTTCCCGGTTTCTCATTTCTGTAAATTCCAGGTTATTTTCAGCTGCATATTTTTTATCGGCTTCATAGGTTTTTACAAAATCCGGATCGCTGTAAAGGTTCTCTTCGATTTGCGTTCCCTGTTCTGTCATCCATTGCTGTGCTTTTTCAATTTCTTCTTCAGTATAGGGTACACCAAGCTGAACCATCGCACGCATTTTTGCCTCAGTATCGCTTTTGTCAAGTTCCTGTTTAACCAGCCATTGGTACGCCGGCATAATAGAACCTGAAGAAGTACTTTGCGGATCATACATGTGGTTTAAATGCCAGTTATCTGAATATTTTCCACCAATTCTTAGCAAATCGGGTCCGGTACGTTTACTGCCCCAAAGGAATGGATGATCATAAACAAATTCCCCCGCTTTAGAATATTCTCCGTAACGTTCCACTTCGCTTCTAAATGGACGAACCATTTGGGAGTGGCAGGAAACGCATCCTTCGCGTATATAAAGATCCCGGCCTTCAAGTTCCAGCGGAGTGTATGGTTTTACACTGGTGATCTTCGGTACATATTCATCTACCATAAGCGACGGGATAATTTGTACGATACCTCCTATAAGAATAGCTATAGTGGCAAAAATGGTAAGTTGCACAGGTCTTCTTTCTAACCAGCTGTGGTAAGCCTCACCTGTTGTTCTTTTACTTGTCACAGGTGCTAATGCTGCAGCTTCAGCTAATTCATCACTAACTTCACTACCTTTCTTCGCTGTTTTTACAATGTTGTAAAGCATTATAAATGCTCCAAGGATAAAGAGGCTTCCACCAATAGCACGCATCCAGTACATTGGTATGATTTCGGTTACTGTTTCAAGGAAGTTTCCATAAACAAGGGTTCCGTCAGGATTAAATTGTTTCCACATAGAAGCCTGAACAAAACCTGCAACGTACATTGGTAAAGCATACATGATTATACCAACAGTTCCAATCCAGAAATGGGCGTTTGCCAGTTTTATGGAATATAATTTTGTCTTGAACAACTGTGGTACAAGCCAGTAAATCATTCCGAAGGTCAAAAATCCGTTCCATGCCAAAGCACCAACGTGAACGTGAGCAATAATCCAGTCACTAAAGTGAGCTACGGCGTTAATGTTCTTTAGGGAAAGCATAGGACCTTCAAAAGTGGCCATACCATAGCCGGTGATCGCTACTACCATAAATTTAAGAACAGGATCTACCCGCACTTTATCCCATGCGCCACGTAGGGTAAGTAATCCGTTAATCATACCTCCCCAGGAAGGGAAAAGCAACATCACAGAAAAAGCAACCCCCAGATTTTGTGCCCAGTCTGGTAATGATGAATATAACAAGTGGTGTGGTCCCGCCCAAATGTAGATAAAGATGAGCGACCAGAAATGTATTATGGAAAGTCGGTAGGAGTAAACCGGCCTGTTTGCTGCCTTGGGTACAAAATAATACATAAGCCCCAGGAACGGCGTGGTAAGGAAGAACGCCACGGCGTTGTGGCCGTACCACCACTGTACCAGTGCATCCTGAACTCCGGCATACACAGAGTAACTTTTTAATGCACTTACAGGAAGCTGAATGTTATTGAAAATGTGAAGTACTGCAACCGTTACAAAGGTGGCGAGGTAAAACCAGATTGCAACGTAAAGGTGGCGCTGCCTTCTTCTAAGGATCGTCCCTATAAGGTTAACGCCAAAAGCAACCCAAATTACCGCTATGGCAATATCAAAAGGCCATTCCAGCTCTGCATATTCTTTAGAGGAGGTAAAGCCCAACGGGAGGGTTATGGCCGCACCAACAATAATTGCCTGCCAGCCCCAGAAGTTAATATTACTTAGCACATCGCTAAACATCCTGGCTTTAAGAAGACGCTGAGTGGAATAATAGACCCCGGCAAAAATCGCATTCCCAACAAAGGCAAAAATTACCGCGTTGGTATGAAGCGGACGAAGACGGCCAAAACTAAGCCAGGAAATTCCGTCTGTAAGATTAGGGAACAAAAACATGAATGCAAGAAGGAGACCCACACTCATTCCCACAATGCCCCAAAACATTGTAGCTACGATAAACTTCTTTACGATCTTGTTATCGTAATAAAACTGCTGTACTTCCATATTTATTTAATTACTCGTGTTTGGTAGATTTATTATTCTCGGTTTTAGGTTTTACTAACTCGTCATCAAAGAGCATCCGTACAGAAGGTGTATACATATCATCATACTGTCCTTTTCTTACCGAAAAAATGAAGGCCACAAAAAAGATCAGCGCCACTACAACACTTATAGCCAGTAACATGTATATAATTTCCATAATTAAGTTTTTGATGCTGTAAAACTATCCTTAGCAGCTACTTTAAAAAATGATTATTATCAGGTTTTAAGATTTTATTCAGATTTTAATTTCTTCCCAAGTCTGTAAGTGACAATACTTGTAAATACCACAATACTTATTGAGCTTAAGGGCATTAGAATAGCTGCCACAATAGGTGATAGGTGCCCGGTAACCGCAAATGCAAGCCCTATAATATTATAGCAGAGTGACAGCAAAAAACTCCATTTTATCACCTGGATTCCTTTAGTGGAAAGCTGAAGAAAACGACTAAAACTTTTAAATCTTTCTGCATCCAGAATTCCGTCGCAGGCAGGGGAGAAGACGTTGATGTTTTCTGAAACAACAAAACCAACATTACTTTGAGCAAGTGCTCCGGCATCATTTAATCCGTCACCAACCATCATCACGTTTTTTCCCTGTTGCTGAAGTTTTTTTATAAAATCGAGCTTATCCTGTGGCTTCTGATTAAAAAAAAGCTGTGTTTTTTCCGGAAGAAATCTCTGTAGATTCTCTTTTTCCCCATCGTTATCCCCGGAAAGGATTACCAGCTCCTTATCCTGTCCCAGTTCTTCAAATAATTCTGAAATCCCCTCCCGATAAGCATTCTGAAAAACATAGCAACCCTTATAGTTATTATTAGTACTGACGTGAACAGCGGTTTTATTCGGTTTTTCCAGGGTAGCAACATTAGCTGAAGCATTTTCCCGAACAAAAGATTCCGAACCAATTTTCATTCGGCTGCCTTTGTAGCTGCTTTCAATTCCTTTTCCGGTTAATTCTTTAAATTCGTCTGGAGTGGCGATATTGTGCTTTTTAAGCAGCTCATAAAGTGCGCGGCTTAGCGGATGGTTTGAAGCGCGCAGACTGCTTCCCAGCATTTCCTCTTCAGAAGGATTTAATTCTATGCCTTCATAAGTAATAGTGTTTCTCTTATTGGAAGTAATGGTTCCGGTTTTATCGAAAACTATAGTGTCAACTTCTGCAATTTGCTCTATTACCGAAGCTTCTTTTAAATAAAGTTTGTTGCTGCCAAAAATCCGAAGCAGGTTACCAAGAGTAAAAGGAGCCGCGAGCGCAATAGCACAGGGGCAGGCGATAATAAGCACGGCTGTAAAGACATTCAGTGCTTTGGAAGGGTCGTAAATTAGCCAGAAAAGTGTTGCAATAAAAGCAATAGACAGCACCGCTGTGGTGAATCTTCGGCTAATTTTATTGGTAAGTGTCTGGAAAGTGCCGCGTTTATCTTTACTAAAAACTTCATCGCTCCACAACTGTGTGAGGTAGCTTTGTTTTACAGGTTTTAAAGCTTCAATTTCTATGATTCCTCCCTGCTGGCGTCCGCCTGCAAAAAGCTTATCTCCGCTAATTTTTTCCACCGGCTCAGCTTCTCCGGTAACAAAGCTGTAATCTATGAGCGCATTCCCTTTTATCAGGATGGCGTCCATCGGGATAAGCTCTTCATTTCTTATGATGATACGGTCGCCTTTTTCAATTTCGTAAACCTGTACCTGCTCTTCGGTTATTTTGCCTTCTTCAGTATTAATCCGGGTAACGGCAATAGGGAAATAGGATTTGTAATCTCTTTCAAATGATAAATAGGCGTAAGTTTTTTGCTGAAAAAACCTTCCGAGGAGAAGAAAGAAAACCAAACCTGTAAGACTATCGAAGAATCCAGTGCCCAGGTCCAGGATAATTTCCGCAGAACTGCGCAGGAACAAAACAGCAATTCCCAGGGCAATAGGAATGTCAATATTGAGCATTTTGGAGCGCAGACCTTTATATGCCGTGGTAAAATAATCCCAACCGGAATAAAGCACCACCGGAAGCGAAAATGCGAACATCAACCAGCGGAAAACACCTTTATACTGCTCCAGCCAGAATTCTTCGACTTCAAAATATTCCGGAAAAGAAAGGAACATCACATTTCCAAAGGCAAAACCGGCAACGCCGAGTTTGTATATAAGGCTACGGTCGATATTTGCCTTTTTTTCATCGTAATCTTCCAGCGAAATATATGGGTCGTATCCCAGGCGGGAGAGCAAAAGCACAAGATCACGCAAAGAAAAATCTTTGGAAGAGAAGCTTATGCGCACCGTTTTCTTCGGAAAATCTACCTGCGAAGAATTTACAGCTTTGTTAAGTTTATTCAGGTTTTCAAGGATCCAGATACAGGAACTGCAATGGATAGAAGGAATTACAAAGGAAACAATCTGGTGGTTTCCATCGTTAAAATCCAGTAATTTTTCCTGGATGGATTCATTTTGAAGAAAATCATATTTATCTTCAGAAACTTTAGGAGAAATACCGGGATTCTTCTCCAGATCATAATAATAGGAGAGGTCATTATCCTGCAAAATATCAAATACGGTTTTACAGCCGGTACAGCAGAAGTTTTTCTCCCGGTGAAGAATTAATTCATCCCGGCAATCGTCACCGCAGTGAAAACATTTTTCCATTAATCCCTGAAATATTGAAATTTACAGGCAAATTTTGAAAAATATGAGGGTATAAAATATGATGAAGATCATAAAAGGAGATTTTTAAAATTACTCCGAAAATGAGGGTTTTGTTTTAATGTTTTTGTTTATGGGACCTTTTGATTGAGTGGTTTTTGCAGAACTACCGGTCTTTTTTCCTCTATTTGAACTGGTAAACTTTTTAAGATAAAAGAAGCCAATGATTCCGGCCACTAAGGAGGCTGAAAGTATACCAATTTTGGCCTGTATCAGGTAATCTTCGTCAATAAAGGCAAGTTCAGTAATAAAAAGAGACATGGTAAAGCCTATTGCTGCCAGAAATCCTACTCCATAAATATGTTCCCATTCTACTGCTTTGGGAAGTTTGCAGATTTTCAGAAAAACCATTAATCGCGATAAAATTACTATTCCCAAAAATTTTCCGAAGATAAGCCCGAAAATAATACCAAGCGTCACGGGACTTGTAAAGAAGCCCAGTGCAGTAGCATCAATGGTAACCCCCGCATTGGCAAAAGCGAAAACCGGCAGCACTACAAAGCTAACAAAAGGATGCAGCGCATGCTCAAGGCGTTGCAGGGGAGGAGTAGCATCCTGGGTAAGAGAAGAAAATTTTTCCATGGTATTGGTAATGCTTTCTTTTTCATGTTCCCCTTTAATTTTTGGATCATTTTGGATTCTTCTTATTCTGGAAGACAGCAACCGCACTTTTCTAAGAAATAGCGTAGTATCTATTTTCTTGCTGGTTGGAATGGTGAAAGCGGCCAGTACCGCAGCAATAGTAGCGTGTACGCCAGAAAGAAGGATAGCGAGCCAAAGCCCGCCAATTCCCATAAGGGCATAAAACAGCGTATTTCTTATTCCCAGAAAATTGGCAATTAAAAGGATCACCAGGAAGAAAGCACCTACCCCAAGACTCATCAGGGAAAGGTTGGCGGTATAAAAGAGGGCTATTACGATAACTGCTCCAAAATCATCTACAATGGCAATGGCGGTAAGAAAAACTTTTAGTGACAACGGAATCCTGTCACCAAGGAGATACAGAATACCAAGAGCAAAAGCAATATCTGTAGCCATAGGAATCCCCCAGCCAGAGATCGCCTCTGTACCACCATTAAAGAAAAAATAAATGAGCGCAGGAAAAACCATTCCGCCTATAGCGGCTGCTATGGGTAATAAAGCATCACGTAGGTTGGAGAGTTCGCCGTGAAGGATTTCCCTCTTGAGTTCAAGCCCGACCAGAAAGAAAAACATAGACATTAATCCGTCATTTATCCAGTGAAGCAAGTTCTTACGAAGAACAAAATCATTAAAGCCTATATGGATGTACTGTTTCCAAAAACTATGATAACTTTCTGCAAGAGGGCTATTTGCAAAAATCATCGCAAGAATGGCAGAGAAAATTAGCAGTAAACCAACGGAACTCTGTTTTTCAATAAATTGTTTGATTGGAAGGAGCAGGTAAATGTCTAATACTGACTTTTTCATATATGCCGAAGAATTACTTAGGTTAGTTACTTCCGAATGCATTTCCAGCCGAATATATTTACTTGTAGTATTACAAAATATGATTAATATCAGGTTTAGGTATTAGTGATCTTTTTATTCTGAAAAAGCTATGGAAATTTGAAAAAGAGGAATAAAGATTAAAATTGCGAAATTTATAACCTAGCTTTCAATTGAAATTTGAAGTTTAATACCTCAAAGAGTGGTAAGAGAAGAAAATTGAAGAATCTAGACTTTAATTATTTAAGTTCTTATTGATTTTAAACAAACGACGTACTATGAAAGATAATTTCTCTACAAAATCGGGTGATTATGCGAAATTCCGGCCCACTTATCCTTCAGAAGTATATCATTTTATTGAAAAGCAGCTTCGGAATAAGAAAAATGCCTGGGATTGTGGTACAGGGAATGGTCAGGTAGCCGCAGAACTGGCGAAATTCTTTGATAGGGTTTGTGCAACAGATATTAGTGAGCAACAGTTAAGCCATGCCCCAAAAATGGCAAATATCGACTATTCTATACAGCCTGCAGAGGCTACCAATTTTCCCGATGATCATTTTGACCTGGTAACGGTGGCGCAGGCGATTCATTGGTTTGATTTTGATAAATTTTACAGGGAAGTTGAACGTGTTTTAAAACCCGGGGCGATAATTGCCATTTTTGGCTACGGACTTTTTAAAAGTAACCCCGAAACCAATAAAGTTATTAATCACTTTTACGAAAATATCATCGGCAAATACTGGGATCCGGAAAGAAAATATCTGGATGAGGAATATAGAACGATTCCCTTTCCTTTTAAGGAAATTGAAACCCCAAAAACTACCTTAGAGCTAAAATGGAGCTACGATCAGCTCATCGGCTACTTAAAAACATGGTCTGCAGTAAAGCATTATGAAAAAGCCAACGGTAAAAATCCGGTAGATCTTATTGCAGAAGACCTGAAACAAGCTTTTGGCGAAAATGGGGAAATTACATATCCCATTTTATTTAGAATGGGGAAATTTCAGTAGTCATTCTTCCATTTTACTCAAAAGCAGTATTTTTTATTACAACTGAAAATAAAAAAACCAAAATTCTTGTCCTGAAGTCCAGGAGAAGAATTCTGGTTTTTATTTGGAATGGTATAATTCCTTAAAATCAGAATGCAAGGTTTTGATCAAACGTAAAACTACTGTTTTACGCTGCAGCCAATCGCTTTTGTTTCTTTAGTAGTCACTTCTTTTCCCGCTAAAAGTTCATTTACGGCATTGGCCAGAAAACGTTCATTTACGGCATCAGCATTCCGCACATTATCATCAATGGCGCCGATATACTTTACAATATTTTTTCCGTCTTCTTTCTGAAGCAAATATACATTTGGGGTTTTTGTAGCACCGTATTTCGCATGCACCGTTTGGCTCTCATCAAACAGGTAAGGAAAAGTAAATCCTGCTTCATCTGCTTTTTGCTGCATTTTATCAAAAGTGTCGTCTGGTTGCACCTCAGGATTATTTGGATTAATGGCCATCACAGGATAGCCTTTTTCTTTAAATTCCTGGTCCAGAGCGACAATTCGATCTTCACTGGCCATTGCAAAAGGGCAGGTATTGCAGGTAAAAATTACTATAAAACCTTTGGCATTAGGATAATCTGAAAGGGAGACCATCGAGCCGTCAACATTCTTCAGGTTAAAATCGTTCGCTTCATCGCCAATTGTGTAACCGTAAGCTGTAGTTGTTTCTTCTTCAGAAAGAATGGCCATTTCCTTTTTTTCTGAATTTTCAGGCATGTCTTTTTGAGCTGCATCCTTACAACTAAATAAAGAAAGTGTGGCTATAAGAGCCAGAACGGGTAAAAATGTTTTTGTTTTCATATTTATAAAAATGATTGAAGTTCAGTCTTTAATTCTTCGTAATTAAAGGAACGTTCATAAAATTTCCGTTCCTGTTGGTTTAAAATAATAGTAGCGGGAATAGCGCCGCTCCACTCTTCGGAGACTTTTGGTATCCAGGAATTGGCATCAGGATCGTCCAACAGTACCACTTCACTCTTTAAGTTGTTTTCTTTCATAAAAGGAATTACCTGCTGTTCTATCTTGTCAGGAAAATCGAGACTGGCCAAAACCACCTTTACCTTCTTACTGGCAAGCTGTTCATTCAGCTTTTCAAAGGCCGGTAATTCTTCCACACAAGGTTTGCACCAGGTTGCCCAGAAATTAATGACATAGGTAGTATCATTTTTTTGCTGAAGATATTTCGAATCAAAAGCTTCAAAATCGAAAGAACTCACTAATGCTGAAGATACAACTTCTTTTTCTGAAGAATTTTTCTGTACAATTTCTTCGGAAGTATTAATACTTTCAGTTGTTTTTGCATTGTCTGCGCAGGCAAGGCAAAGACTAACTGCTATAAGACTCACAATTTTTTTCATCCCGTAAAAATATTCAATCAGATTGATATAAATGAAGTAAAAGAGTTAAATAGTGAGAAAGTCGGGAAGTAAAATTGTGAATAGAAAAGGATTGTGATGTATGTGAAGAACAGAAAGTTAGCACTGACAAGGACGAGTGGTATCTTATAGATTTACTTGTGATTGGATGGTGGTGCGGGAGATATTCAGAAAATATAGGGGAAGAGTAAAATTAAAGTAAAAATTCTATATTTAGTGCTGAAAAATATGGCGGAATTTTTGATGCTTTAGCCTCAATTTCCAGAACCCGCAGCTTATATTTTGTTGCGGTTCAAAATTTTAAGTTATAGTTTATGAAAAAAATATATATCATTCTACTACTGATTTTCACTGTGAACCCGGCGATTATTTCAGCACAAATAGGGGATCAATCGGTGACGCAACAGGTGCTTCAGGAGTTGAACCGGGAGAGAACGCTACTTAGCCAGAACCTGGATTTCAGAATAAAGGAGATAGATTCCAAGATCAATAATCTGGATGAGAGTATTAAAAATACAAATTCTGCCGCAGAGAAGGTAGAAAAGCTGGTGGAACGTGTAAAATTTTTGGAGGAACGTCAGGAAGAAATAGATAAAAATACTGTTGGTGTTTATAAGTATAATTACAGTTCAGCCGTCCTGAACCTTGCCTCTATGGAGCGCGAAATAAAGCCGCTCAATCTATTTAATTCTTCGCGGGAGTTTTATTCTACCTTAGACAGAGTCAGCAACCCCATGAATTATGAAGGATATAAAGAATGGTTTGGGAACTTCAAAAAGTATATAGAAGAAGAACAGGAAGACGATGCGAAATTAGCAGCGCTAAACCATATTATTGGTGTTACGGGAGATCTTGCCCAGGGAACGCCTTTTACAGGAATGTTTGCCGGAACACTTTTCGACGGAATTAGTCAGTTTGTGAATTCTCTTGGCCGTCGTGACAGGGAAATGAAGAATAAAAGCCTGGAAATGCTGAAGTTGACGACTACCGTTTCTCAGTTTACTCACGACAAAGATCTTATTGAAACTGAATGGGAGGCGATTAATAAAAGTCTGGATGAACTTAAGGAACTTCAGAACAAAGCGATGAAGGAAAATCTTGTGAACATTCTGGGTATTGACCTGAAGAAATTTGAGGAAAAATTCACCAACGAAACCGATGCTAAAAAAAGAACGCAGTATATCCTGGATATTTCTAAAATTGCTGAAAATAAAATAGCCGAGGAGAAAGCAAAAAATCCGGAAAACTGGAAACAGGCTTATTACGACCAGATGATGACCGTTCAAAATCTGAAAATCCGCTTCGGAACAATTACGTTCAGGATCCTTGAAAATCTAAATAAATATGAAGGACTGATCCAAAAATATCAGAATGATAAATATCTGAAAGAGGAAATGGCGCAGTTAAAACTAAAGCTGGACCTGGTAAGAAACAGTTTTGAATCCACTTTTAATCCGCAGGAATATATCAAGGCATCTAATGAGATGTATGTTGTTGAGTAAAGTTTAAGGTTTAAATGTTTAAATGTTTAAAGTTTTAAAGTAAAAAAGTGAAGCGTGAAGTGAAGTTCATTTGCTTTCAACAGACTACGAGCAACAAGCAATAGACAACAAAAAAAGAGGTTGCTGAATTTTAATACAACAACCTCTTTTTCATTCTATTAAACCAGTTTATCTACCTGTCTGGCGATTTCCAGCTCTTCATTAGTGGGAATGACCATCACTTTTACTTTAGAAGTTTCGGTGCTAATCACGCGACTTTCCTTAGAGCGCAGGTTATTCTGGATTTCATCCAGCTCGATACCTATAAAGTCCATATTATTACAAACCAGCTTTCTCATAGTACCACTGTTTTCACCAATTCCGGCGGTAAAAACAAGAATGTCCAGACCGTTCATTGCTGCAATGTAGGAGCCAATATACTTTTTGATCCTGTAGGCATTCATTTCTAAGGCCAGCTTGCATTCCCTGTTTCCTTTTTGCGCTTCTGTTTCAATATCGCGCAAATCGCTGTAGCCGGTTAAGCCCAGCATTCCGCTTTTTTTGGTAAGCAGTTCATTTACTTCTTTTAAACTATAGCCTAATTTATCTACCAAATGAAATATAATTGAGGGATCTAAATCGCCGCTGCGGGTACCCATAATTAATCCGGAAAGCGGAGTGAATCCCATGGAATGATCTACACTTTTTCCATTTTCCACAGCCGTAATACTACATCCGTTTCCTAAATGAACACTGATTATTTTAGAATCTGTTCTTTTTATACTCTGCGCGGCCTTTTCTGAAACATACTTATGACTCGTCCCATGAAAACCGTAGAGCCGGATGTGGTTTTCTTCAGTTAAATGATTCGGAATCGCATATTTGTATGCCTTTGCCGGAATAGTACTATGGAAGGCAGTATCAAAAACCGCTACCTGCCGGGCATTTGGAAATACTTCTTCTGCAACTTCTATTCCCGTAAGGTTTGGCGGATTGTGGAGCGGAGCTACAGAAAAAAGTGCTTTAATTTCCTTTTTTACCTTCTTGTCTATAATCGTGGTTTTAGAAAAAGTTGTGCCACCATGAACAACCCTGTGTCCTATGGCGGTAATCTCTGTAGCATCTTTTATCACGCCTTTATCCGGACTCATAAGAAGATCTGTAACAGCTCTCAAAGCTATAGAATGATCTGGAACTTGTTGTTCTCTTGTTCCCGAATATCCCTGAGAAGAGTAGTGAATTTCTGAATTTTGTTGCCCGATTCGCTCTACAAGCCCTGAAGCGAGAACCTTTTCTGTAGGCATTTGGATTAATTGAAATTTAAAGGAAGAACTTCCAGTATTTATAACCAGTATATTTTTCATTCTATATTGTTCAAGTTTAAAGAAATTTAAATTTTAAATTTTAAATTTTAAATATTTTTTTCACTACTCACTACTCACTACTCACTACATATTACATTCCCTGTGCCTGGATCGCGGTAAGGATTACAGTATTAAAAACATCATCTACAGTACAGCCACGACTAAGATCGTTTACCGGTTTATTAAGTCCCTGTAACATTGGGCCGATCGCGAGTGCACCTGTTTCCCTTTGTACTGCTTTGTAAGTGTTGTTTCCGGTATTAAGGTCTGGGAAAATAAGCAGGTTTGCCTGCCCTGCAACTTCAGAATCTGGCATTTTGCTTTTTCCGACGGTGATATCCACGGCTGCATCGTACTGAATTGGTCCTTCAATTTTAAGATCGGGACGTTTATTTTTCACAATCTCGGTTGCCTGGCGTACGCGATCTACATCGGCTCCTTTTCCGGAGGTTCCGGAAGAGTAGGAGAGCATGGCGATCTTTGGATCTATTCCAAAAGCAAAGCAACTTTCTGCGGAAGAAATGGTAATTTCTGCAAGCTCTTCCGCAGTAGGATTCGGGTTAATAGCGCAATCTCCAAAAACCGAAACCCTGTCTTCTAAACACATAAAGAACACCGAAGAAACGACTGAAACCCCGGGTTTGGTTTTGATAAACTGCAGCGCAGGACGAATAGTATGTTGGGTGGTATGTGCCGCACCAGAAACCATTCCGTCGGCATGTCCTTTGTAAATCATCATCGTTCCATAATAAGAAACATCAGTCATCCAGTCCCTGGCCATGTCCATGTTTACTCCTTTGTGCTTTCTGAGTTCATATAAAGTCTGCGCATAATCTTCAAATCGTTCGGAATTAACCGGATCTATGATCTGGATCTTTTCAGTATCTATATTAAGGCCCAGCTTCATTATTTTCTGTTTGATCACCTCTTCATCTCCCAATAAAGTGATATCCACAATGTCTATAGCCGCCAGTCTTCCTGCTGCCATTAATATTCGGTCATCGGTACCTTCAGGCAAAACGATGTGTTTTTTACTTTGCTGCGCTCGCTTTACAAGCCCGTATTGGAACATACGTGGCGTAATTCCGTGAGGTTCAAAATTGATAAGCCTTTCAACTAAAGGATCAAAAGAAACGTAGCGTTCAAAAGTGCTGATGGTGGTTTCAATTTTCTGAATACTGTCGGCGTAGATATTAGACTTAATTGCACCAACCTTATTTGTGACATTGAAGGTACCCTCTTCCACAGAAATTATCGGAACAATTTCAGAAAGACCTTCGATCAATTTAATAATTGAAGGCTCAGGGGTAAGTCCGCCGGTAAGGATGATTCCGGAAATACGAGGATAATTACTGGAGATATTAGCCTGCAAAGCTCCCAAAATAATATCTGCCCTGTCACCTGGAGTGATCACTAAACTTTCATTTCTAAGGGTGGTAAGATAATTTCGTAATTGCATTGCACCAACTCCAAAGTTTCCGGTTTGATTATTTAGAAATTCATGTCCGAATAAAATCTTTCCGTCTAAAGCTTTTACAATTTCTTTGAGCGTTGGATTGTTCAGCGTTTCTATTAACGGAATGGCAAAAACGTCTATCTGCTCCGGAAGGAACTCCCTCATATACTTTTTAGCATCTTCCAGATTTTCTTCCAGCATCTTATTACTCACCATGGCAAGTACATCCACATCTTTTTCTATAAAGGCGTTGTAAGCCATTCTTAGACTCCCAAGGTGCTCTTCCCAGCTTTTATCTTTACCGCTGGTAATAATAATAACCGGTATTCCCAGATTTCTGGCGGTAATTACGTTAACATCAAATTCAAATACGCTTCCTTCACCGGAAAAGTCGCTGCCTTCCACGAGTACAAAGTCATATTCATCTTCCAGCTTTTTATATTTACGGATAATCGTATCGATTATTTCTCCCGATTTCCCTTCATTTCTTTTCTGAATTAACTCATTTCTTGTAAAAGCAAAAGCATCTTCATAAGGCATCTGAAGATCGAAATAGGAGAGGATTGTGTCTATGTGATTATCTCTTTTTCCCTCTGGCACATCGTTTATAATTGGCCTGAAGTATCCAACTTTTACAGTTTTACCTAATAGAGTACGCATTAGTCCGAGGGAGATCATAGATTTCCCGCTATGAGATTCTAATGTGGCAATATATATTCCTTTATTCATGTTTGAATTTATTATGGGCGCAAAATTAAGCTGATAAAAATACATGATCCTGTCTTTACAGGTTAAATTCCTGTAAAAACTGATAAGGATCAGCATTTGGTTTTAATATACGCAAAAAGGAACAGCATTAAAAAATTCAGAGAAAAAGGGAGTGCCTGAAAATGGCAATTTTGTAGTTTGATTTCTTTTTTCCTGCTTCTTGTGTCCTGTTTCCTGATTCAGTTTTTTAAGGGGAGTCTCTAAAATGGCATTTATCGCCCTGCTTTAAAGTACGAGGTAAGAAGTGGGAAGTACGAAAAAGTTTTCTTTTTTTCCTCTTTGGTATTTTCTACTTTCCTCCTTTTTCTTTAACGAAGCGTTGAAAACGGCAATTATCGGCAATAAGTTTTACCACGAATCCACGAATAATTTTTAAGTGCTTCCGTAAAAAGTTTCTCAGCGCATCCTGCTTCTTGTCTCCTGTTTCCTGATTCAGTTTTTTAAGGTGAGTCTCTAAAATGCCAATTTTCGACCTTAAGTTTAACTAAGGATCTGGCGGAAATCCCGTTTTTTAACTTCTTACCGCACCAATATTAATTCTCGGTTCTAATTGCTATCTTTGCAGCCGCAAAATTTACTGCATCAAAATATAGCATATGAAAGCCGGAATTGTAGGATTACCTAATGTTGGAAAATCAACGCTCTTTAATTGTTTGTCCAACGCCAAAGCACAGAGTGCAAACTTTCCTTTTTGTACCATAGAACCCAATATTGGGGTTGTAAACGTACCGGATAGCCGTTTACAAAAACTGGAAAGCCTGGTAAATCCGGAGCGTGTGCAACCAGCTACGGTCGAAATTGTGGATATTGCGGGCCTCGTTAAAGGTGCCAGTAAAGGTGAAGGTTTAGGAAACCAGTTTCTTGGAAACATCAGGGAAACCGATGCAATCCTTCATGTATTAAGATGCTTTGAAAATGAAAATATTGTACATGTAGATGGTTCTATAGACCCAATCAGGGACAAGGAAACCATTGATATTGAACTTCAGCTAAAAGATCTTGAAACAGTTGATAAAAAGCTGGAAAAAGTAAAAAGAGCTGCAAAAACGGGCAACAAAGAAGCTCAAAAAGAAGAAGCTGCTTTATTAAAATTGAAAGCAGGCCTGGAAGCAGGAAAATCTGTGCGGGCTATTGAAGTTACAGAAGATGAACATAAGGAATTTGTAAAGCCGCTTCAGTTTATTACCGATAAACCTGTAATGTATGTTTGTAATGTGGATGAAGGATCTGCGGTTGATGGCAACAAGCATGTAGACAGGGTCAAAGAAGCTGTTAAAGACGAAAATGCTGAAGTTTTAGTTCTCGCTGTAGGTACTGAAGCTGATATTACAGAATTAGATGATTTTGAAGAGCGACAAATGTTCCTTCAGGATATAGGACTTGAAGAGCCGGGTTCTGCAAAGCTAATCCGTGGCGCTTACAGTCTGCTGAATTTACAAACTTATTTTACTGCCGGAGTTAAGGAAGTGCGGGCATGGACTATTCCCGTGGGTTCTACAGCACCACAAGCTGCCGGAGTTATCCATACTGATTTCGAAAAAGGCTTTATCCGTGCCGAAGTTATTTCTTATGAAGACTTTGTTGGCTACGGAAGCGAAGCAAAAGTGAAGGAAGCCGGAAAAATGAAAGTAGAAGGAAAGGAATATATCGTAAAAGACGGGGATGTGATGCATTTTAGGTTTAACGTGTAGATACGCCCAATTGGGAATGTGTGGAGACGCTCGATCGAACGTCTCTACACATTGTGAAATGTTTGTTAATTACTTTGTGCTGCTACTATTTCAGCTTTTTAAGGGAAACCTTATATTAGCTGCAAACTCCATTCACTACTTATGAGCGATGAAACAAAGTATACCGAGGATAATATCCGGTCTTTAGACTGGAAAGAGCACATCAGGATGCGCCCCGGGATGTATATCGGGAAGCTGGGGGATGGATCCAGTGCAGATGATGGAATCTATATCCTTCTCAAGGAAGTACTGGACAACTCGATAGATGAGTTTGTGATGGGCTCGGGAAAAACTATCGAAATTTCTGTACAAAATCAACGTGTGATTGTGCGTGACTATGGTCGTGGAATTCCATTAGGGAAAGTAGTGGACGTTGTGTCCAAAATGAATACCGGGGGAAAATACGATACCCGCGCTTTCAAGAAGTCCGTTGGTCTTAACGGAGTTGGTACCAAGGCTGTAAATGCACTTTCTTCTTATTTTAGGGTTGAATCTACACGTGATAACAAATCTGCCTCGGCGGAATTTGAGCAGGGGAACCTGGTAAAGGAGGAAACGCTTGATGAAACTTCACGAAGAAGAGGAACAAAAGTAACTTTTGTTCCTGATGAAATAATTTTCAAGAATTTTAAATTCCGGAATGAGTACATCGAAAAGATGCTCAAGAATTATGTTTATCTAAATCCCGGACTGACTATAGTTTACAACGGAGAGAAATTCTATTCAGAAAACGGATTAAAAGATCTTTTAGGAGACAGCATAAACGAAGACGATCAACTTTATCCTATCGTGCACCTGAGAGGAAACGATATTGAAGTTGCCATAACTCACAGTAAATCACAGTATAGCGAAGAATACCACTCTTTTGTAAACGGACAAAATACCTCGCAGGGAGGAACACACCTTTTGGCCTTTAGAGAAGCAATAGTCAAAACCGTTAGAGAATTCTACGGAAAGAATTATGATGCCAGCGATATCAGAAAATCGGTCGTTGCGGCAATCAGCATAAAGGTAATGGAGCCTGTTTTTGAGAGTCAGACGAAAACCAAATTGGGTTCTACAGATATGGGAGGTGAACTTCCAACGGTGAGAACTTATATCAACGATTTTGTAAAAACAAATCTTGACAATTACTTACATAAAAACACAGAAACTGCAGAGCAGCTTCAGCGTAAAATCCTTCAGGCAGAAAGAGAACGAAAGGATTTATCCGGAATCAGGAAACTGGCTAAGGATCGTGCGAAAAAAGCAAGCCTTCACAACAAGAAATTGCGGGATTGTCGTATTCATTTAGGCGATAGTAAAAAGGAACGATACCTGGAGAGCACGCTTTTTATCACAGAGGGAGATTCGGCAAGTGGATCCATAACAAAGTCCAGGGACGTAAATACACAGGCAGTTTTTAGCTTAAAAGGGAAACCGCTAAACAGTTACGGACTCAGCAAAAAAATTGTGTACGAAAATGAAGAATTTAACCTGCTGCAGGCAGCTCTTAATATAGAGGAATCTATGGAAGACCTGCGGTACAACAATATTGTAATTGCCACAGATGCCGATGTAGATGGGATGCATATCCGGTTATTGCTAATTACGTTCTTTTTGCAGTTCTTTCCGGAGTTAATTAAGGAGAATCACTTGTATATCCTGCAAACTCCGTTATTCAGGGTTCGGAATAAAAAGGAAACCATTTATTGCTATAGCGAACTGGAACGCAAGCAGGCGCTGGAAAAACTTCCGGGGAAAACCGAAATCACGAGGTTTAAAGGACTGGGTGAAATTTCTCCAGATGAATTCGTTCATTTTATTGGGGATAATATTCGGCTGGATCCGGTGATGCTGGATAAAGACAAGTCCATTGAAGAAATGCTGAGTTTCTATATGGGCAAAAACACACCAGACAGGCAGGAATTTATTATCGACAACCTTAAGGTTGAACTTGATCTTATTGAGGAGCTGGGGATATGAGGTTCACCAATAAAAACGAAGTAAAAATTATCCCTTCTATTTATATAGTTTTGGTAGCCGTATTTGTAACCAATATTTTTGTAAATATAGAATTGATGAGCAATGAAGAGCCAATAGGCTTTAGTCATTATTTGCCAAATATCGTCACTATTTTAATCGGCCTCTATGTCCATAGAATAGGGCAGACTTTTGATTTTGACAGTGACGGGGAGACGCTGAATTTCAAAAATAACGGCGTTTTCTTTTCAAAATTTATGGAATACCGCGTGAAGAAGGCTGAATTTCCGAAGAGGAAATTGGGTAAATTCCGTTTTAGTGACTACGGAATTTATTCCTCTTTAACAATATCTATAAAGTCCAGAAGAAGATCAGGATTTAAAAAGTACACATTTAATACTACATTTTTATCCCGAAAAAAGAAGAAAGGTATGATTGCTTCTCTTCAGAAAGTATTGGAGTACAACGCTAATAAAGCAACCGCCTAATGGAAGAAAACCAAGAAGGAGCTCAGGAAGAACATTTTGAACAACCTAAAGAAGAGCTTATTAGGGTAACCGGGATGTACAAAGACTGGTTCCTGGATTATGCTTCGTATGTTATCTTAGAGAGGGCTGTACCTGCAATAGAAGATGGTTTTAAGCCTGTACAGCGCAGGATCATGCACTCGATGAAAGACCTGGACGATGGCCGATACAACAAAGTTGCCAATATTGTGGGTCATACTATGCAATACCATCCACATGGGGATGCCAGTATTGGAGATGCCATGGTGCAGATTGGGCAGAAAGATATCCTTATCGACACCCAGGGAAACTGGGGAAATATTTTAACAGGAGACCGGGCAGCAGCACCGCGTTACATTGAAGCACGACTTTCTAAATTTGCACTGGAAGTTCTTTTTAATCCGAAGCTTACAGAATGGCAGCTATCGTATGACGGACGTAAAAAGGAACCTGTAAATCTTCCGGTGAAATTTCCAATGCTGCTCGCCCAGGGCGCAGAGGGTATTGCTGTTGGTTTAAGCACAAGAGTATTACCGCATAACTTCAATGAAATTATAGATGCTTCTATAAAACATTTACAGGGAAAAAAGTTTAAAATTTTTCCCGATTTTCCTACCGGGGGAGAAGCAGATATTACAGATTATAATGATGGTTTGCGTGGCGGAAGAGTACGGGTGCGGGCGAAAATTTCTCAATATGACAAGAATACCCTTGCCATTACCGAAATTCCTTACGGAACCAATACTACTTCTTTAATAGATTCTATTCTAAAAGCGAATGATAAAGGGAAGATAAAAATAAAACGAATTGAAGATAACACCGCTGCAGAAGTGGAAATTCTTATTCATCTTCCTCCAAATATTTCTCCCGATAAAACAATAGATGCCTTATTTGCCTTTACGCAATGTGAAAATTCTATTTCGCCGTTAGGTTGTGTGATTATAGATAATAAACCTATTTTTCTTGGGGTATCTGAAATTTTGCGTCAGTCTACAGATCATACGCTTCACTTACTTAAGCGTGAACTGGAGATTAACCTGGATGAGCTGGAGGAGCAGTGGCATTTTGCTTCTTTGGAAAGGATTTTTATTGAGAACAGGATTTACCGGGATATTGAAGAGCAGGAAACATGGGAGGGGGTTATAAAAGCAATAGCAGACGGGCTAAAGCCTCATATCAAACATCTTAAGCGCGAAGTAACCGAAGACGACATTGTAAGGCTTACGGAAATCAGAATCAAGAGAATTTCCAAATTCGATATCGACAAAGCACAGCAGAAAATTGATGCTTTGGAAGATCAGATAGCCAATATAAAGCATCATCTGGATAACCTGGTGGATTATGCTGTAGCGTATTTTAGAAAACTTAAAAAAGACTACGGAACAGGAAAAGAGCGCAAAACCGAGCTTAGAATATTTGAAGATATTGAAGCTACAAAGGTTGTAATAAGAAATACAAAACTCTATGTAAACCGGAAAGAAGGTTTTGTTGGAACCGCTTTAAAGAAGGATGAGTACGTAACAGATTGCTCAGATATAGATAATGTTATCTGTTTTACGGCCGATGGAAAAATGATGGTCACTAAGGTAGACACCAAAACTTTTATTGGTAAAGATATTATTCATGTTGCTATTTTTAAGAAGAAGGATAAACGTACAATCTATAATATGGTTTATCGTGATGGTAAAGGCGGTAGCACTTATGTGAAGCGATTTGCTGTAACATCGGTAACCAGAGACCGGGAATACGATTTAACGCAGGGGAAAAAAGATTCAAGAGTTTTATATTTTTCTTCTAACCCCAATGGTGAGGCAGAAGTTATTACGGTGTTCCTGCGACAGGTAGGAAGCATTCGTAAAGTAAAATTTGATGTTGATTTTGCAGATGTCCTTATAAAAGGAAGAAATGTAAAAGGAAATATCGTCACTAAATATTCTGTAAAAAGAATTGAACTTAAAGAGGAAGGTGTTTCTACTTTAAAACCCCGTAGAATCTGGTTTGATGATACCGTAAACAGGCTAAACGTAGATGGTAGGGGGGAACTTCTTGGAGAATTTAAGGGGGAAGATCGTCTTTTAATTGTTACCCAGGATGGTTTTGCCAAAACAGTAATACCAGAGCTCACCAATCGTTTTGATGACGAGATGGTAGTACTTGAAAAATGGTCCCCAAAAAAACCAATTTCAGCTATTTACTGGGAACCCGAAAAGGAGCGGTATTATGTAAAACGTTTTTTGATAGAAAATCCGGAAAAAGAAGAGAAATTTATAAGTGAACATGAGAAGTCCTTTTTGGAAGTAGTTTCTACAGATTATTTTCCTGTAGCAGAAATTATTTACGGAAAACAAAGAGGAAAAGATCAGCGGCCAAGTGAAAAATTAAATATTGAAGAATTTATCTCTGTAAAAGGAATCAAAGCACTCGGGAATCAGTTAACTACAGAAAAAGTGAAACAGATAAACATTCTCGATCCACTGCCTTATGAAGAGGAAGAGGAAACTCCTGCGGACGATATGGATGTTGTAGATGATGAAACTGTTGCGGATAATAGAAAAGGTCCGGAAAAGGTAAAAGATAAAGACAACGATTCTTTGTCTTCAGAAAATCAAACAAAATTATTTGACGAGTAATGGCTGGTTTTATTCAGGAATTTAAAGAATTTGCTGTAAAAGGCAACATGATAGACATGGCGGTAGGTATTATTATTGGTACCGCCTTTAACCGCGTTGTTGATGCTCTTGTAAAGCAGGTGGTTATGCCGCCGCTTAGTATACTTACAGGAAATATTAATTATACAGATAAAAAGCTTGTCCTACAAGAGGGGGTAGCAGCTGCCGATGGTACTGTTGCTGTAGAAGAGGTCGCGATTGGATACGGAATGTTGGTGCAGGCCCTAATAGACTTTCTAATTATAGGCCTTACAATCTTTATTGTAGTAAAATTTATCAATCGGTTTAAAAAGAAAGCAGAAGATCCAAAAAATCCAACTGTTGTTACTCCAAAAGATATTGAATTACTTTCAAATCTAAATGATTTAATGGAGGAGCAGAATAAACTACTTCGCGAAAGAGGTAATTAGGCTATTTACTCTACTTTTCTAACAGAACCGCGTTCTTTCCGATTTTCTCCCACCACGCCATATTCAAAAGTGTATCCGCTTTTGCTGGTGGTGAGTATTTTCATATGAATTGGCTTTCTTTCAGCCATATTTTTGGGATTGAGGTTCTTCAAAATAAATTCGCAATCATTTATCCATCGTACAGAAGAAGTATCTGCCTTTCCCTGGAACTGGTCTATTTCTATTGAATCATTTCTAATAAATCGGGAGGTAACAATTTCTCCGTTAAGATAAGATTCAAATTCAAAGGTGCCTGTTCTGTAATCTTCACAGTTCCTTTCTGGTTGAAAGCAGGCTGTCATTAAAAAACTACACGTTGCAATAAATAGGAATTTCCGCATACTGCAAAGTAAATTCTTTTTGCAGGATTATTCAATTTTCAAAGGCGTCAAATGTTCCATCCTCATAGAAAATCACAATTTTTTTAATTGCTTTTGATGAGCCGGTTCTTCTTTGTTGCTCAGGGTCGATAATTGGCATTTTTGAAGGTTGATTATTTTGCGGTATTTCCTTTTCTGTTATTTGCTTTTTTTCTTCGGAAGGAGGCAAGCGATCATCCATATCTTCTTTAGGAAAAGATCCTTTACCATTCAGCAACCAATAAAGTTCCACTTCAGGAAAAGTCTTTACAACCTTCATCACAAAATCCAGACTTGGTTTGTTTCTGCCAGATAAAATATGAGAAATAGACGAGCGTCCAACTTCAATTTTATCTGCAAAAGATGCGGCAGAAAGATCATAGAATTTAATGATCTTGTTAAGTCTTGAAGCGAATTTATCGGTGTTTACCATTGTAAAATCATCAACCTCTAAAAGGTATTTACAAATGTAAAACTTATGTCCCGACTTTACAAATTACAATTGTAAATAGTTTTATTAAACTACATCTATCACTTTAGATAAGGTGTCTTAAGTATATAAAAATAAGATAATTATATAACATATTTTGAGCTGTAGGATTTTTTCCAATCCAACTATAGTGGGAATCATGCAGATTGTTTACAATTGTAACTGATACAAGTAAATTTACATGTTTACAATTGTAAAATCTATAATATTTACTTTTGTAAACATGAATAACTATCCCTCACATTTACAAAAGTTAATGCAGGATTATCCTGCTTTTAAAAATCAAAATATCGCCGGAAGATATTTGAATCTGGATCACATTGTTCCAGAGTTGAAAAAGCTTACCGGAAATTTCACTATTGAAGAAATTGGAAAATCTGCTTTAGGAGAATCTATTTCTGTAATTAAAACCGGAAGAGGAAAAATTAGAATATTGGCCTGGTCGCAAATGCACGGAAATGAATCGACCACAACCAAAGCAGTCTTTGATCTCCTAAATGCCTTCGGACGGCAGAATGATTTTCCAGTAGTAGAAAATATTCTTGAAAACTGTCAAATTTGGGTTATCCCTATGCTTAATCCAGATGGTGCCCGGGCTTACACCCGTGTAAATGCCAATAATGTGGATTTAAACAGGGATTCTCAAAATCTTCAGGAGGTTGAAAGTCAGATTTTACGCAAGCAATTCGAGAAATTTTCTCCACATTTCTGTCTAAACCTCCATGACCAAAGAACTATTTTTACTGCCGGGCCTAAGGCAAAATCAGCTACTTTATCTTTTCTCACCCCTTCTATGGATGAAGAGCGGAAAATAACAGAGAGTCGCAAGGAAAGCATGAAAGTAATTTCGGCTATAGCGAAGGATCTTAAAGAGGAACTATCAGAACAAATTGGGCGTTATGATGATGCTTTCAACTTAAACTGTACGGGAGATACATTTCAAAATAAGGAAGTGCCGACAATACTTTTTGAAGCAGGTCACTATCCTAATGATTATAATCGTGAAATCACGAGAAAATATGTATTTGCTGCGTTAATTTCAGCTTTACATACAATTACAACCGGAGAATACAAAACTATAGACTTCAGAAATTATGAAAAAATACCTGAAAATGAGAAATTATTCAATGATGTAATCCTGAGAAATTGCCGGGTCAATGGTGAAAACGTAGATGTTTCTATTCAGTTTAAAGAAGAATTGGAACAGGATAAGATAATTTTTAGGTTAAATGTGGAAAAAATACAGCCAAAGATTCAAAGTTTCGGACTTAAAGAAGTGGACTGTAAAGGAGGTAAAATTAGGGCAGAGGGGCAGAAAACATTAAGCGAAAACGTTTTAGTTGAAAATATATTCTTAAATGAAAAGGAATTAAGCCTTAAACCTTAGAAATTCTTCAATTGTTTGTCAATAATTCAATGATTTTGTATTATTTTTGAATTTCAAATAAATTAGAAGTTTAAAGAAATGGCCAAGTTTAAATTAGACGAAACAGATCATCAAATTCTTGATATGCTTATCGAGAATACAAGAACTCCTTTTACCGATGTTGCAAAGAAACTTTTAATATCGGCCGGTACAGTTCATGTAAGAGTAAAAAAAATGGAGGAAGCAGGAATAATTATAGGTTCTTCGCTAACTCTGGATTATAAAAAGTTGGGTTATGCCTTTATAGCCTATGTGGGAGTATTTCTAAAAAATACTTCGCAGACAAAATTTGTTCTGGAGCGTATAAATGAAATTCCTTTTATTACCGTTGCCCACGTGACAACAGGTAAATTTAATGTGTTTTGTAAAATAAGAGCTAGAAATACGCAACACGCTAAGGAAATCATTTTCCAATTAGATGATATTGAAGGTGTTTACAGAACAGAAACTATGATTTCCCTTGAGGAAAGTATTAATGATAAAAAACGTTTAATGCACTCCATTTTTCAAGATATGTAGGGTATCCTAAACTTTTTATAAAAACCCTTTAGGCTACCTTGTTTAAAGGGTTTTTTAATAACTTTAAGTTAAACCAAAAATAATTATGCACAGAGAACCAAAATTAGAAAGATTTAATGAAAGTGTACTTGCGAAATACCAGGTGTACAATAGTATTTTTCTGACCCTTCCATTTAACGATATTAGCAAAACGGGAGCCTTGTTGCCTCTTTTTCAGGATATTTGCGAAAAGGGTTTCAAGAAGAATAAGAACCCTTCAGAAATAGTCGAGAGCTTTTTCAAGAAGTATCATGAAAATCCTTCTGAAGAGGAGAAAAATAATCTGTTGTTCCGTTTTATTCAATTTATAGAAAGACAGGTAGTGTTATTTGATGCTATCGAAGATGCTTCTTTTCCTATTGTTAATAACATGGATGGACGCGGTACCCTTAGAAATGTAAAGGAAGAGGCAGAAGCTAAAAATAAAACAGAGGAGTTGCGTGACTATTTGAAGAGATTTAAAGTTCGCCCTACTTTAACGGCGCACCCAACACAGTTTTACCCCGGAGCAGTATTGGGAATAATTACAGATCTAGATAAGGCTGTTCAGCAAAATGATGTAATTGGTATTAAGAAATTACTTGCTCAATTAGGCAAGACACCATTTTTTAAGAAAGAGAAGCCAACTCCGTACGATGAGGCCGTAAGTCTAATCTGGTATTTTGAAAATGTTTTCTATCAAAGCACAAGTAAAATTTACAACTATATCCAGCAGAATATATTTGAAGGTGAGGATGTAGGCAATCAGGTAATTAATCTTGGCTTCTGGCCGGGAGGTGACCGGGATGGAAATCCTTTTGTCACTACTGAAATCACTTTAAAAGTAGCCAGACGTTTAAAAAGGACCATTCTTCTTAATTACTATAGAGATGTAAGAAAATTAAAGCGAAGGGTGACCTTTGAAGAAGTAGACCAGATCATGTCAGAACTGGAATCTGCACTTTATAAAGGAGCTGTTTCCAGAGAAGACGATCTTAAACTAACTATTCAGGATTTTAAGTCTAAGTTACAGAAGATCAAGGATATTATAATTGAAAGACATAATTCTTTATTCCTGGATGAAGTAGATGATCTATTAAATAAAGTAAGATTATTTGGTTACCATTTTGCGACCCTTGATATCCGTCAGGATGCTAGTATTCATGAAGAGGTTTTAAATGAAGTCATTAAGGTTTCAAATGAGAAAGGTGCCAATATTTTCCCTGAAAATTATAATGAGCTTTCAGACCAGGAACAGATTGATGTCCTGAAAAACGCCAATGGAAAACTCGATCCTGAAGATTTTGAAGAGGGTATCGCAAAATCCACAATATCGTCAGTTTATGCAATGCAGGAAATTCAAAAGAAGAATGGAGAGCATGGAGCCAACCGCTATATTATAAGTAACTGTGGATCTGTACAGGGAGTACTTACTCCTTTTGCTTTCCTTAAAGCATGTGGATGGGAGAAACCAAGTGTGGATGTTATCCCTTTATTCGAAACTGTTCCAGATCTTCAGTCTGCACACAAAACTATGGAGGTCTTATATAAAGATCCTGTTTACAGTGAGCATTTAAAGAGAAGGGATAACAAGCAAACAATAATGTTGGGCTTTAGCGATGGTACCAAAGATGGAGGTTATCTTATGGCCAACTGGAGTATTTATAAAGCAAAAGAAATGCTTACTCAGGTATCCAGGGAATATGGAATAAAAGTTATTTTCTTTGATGGCAGAGGTGGACCACCAGCCAGAGGAGGAGGAAAGACGCACCAGTTCTATGCTTCCCTTGGCTCAGGTATTGAAAATGAAGAGATCCAGTTAACCGTACAGGGACAAACCATTAGTTCAAATTTTGGAACTAAAGATTCCTGCAGATACAACCTGGAGCAGCTATTAAGTTCTGGTGTTTCTAACGAAATATTCAGTAAAGGAAGTAACACCCTTTCTGATGAAGACCGCGAAACCATGAACAGTTTAGCTGAATTGAGTTATAAGACGTACACTGATTTTAAGCAGCACGAAAAGTTTATTCCTTACCTGGAAAAAATGAGTACGCTTAAATATTACGCTAAAACAAATATTGGTAGCCGCCCTTCCAAGAGAAATAAATCTGCACAACTAAATCTTAAAGATCTTCGTGCTATCCCATTTGTAGGTAGCTGGAGCCAATTAAAGCAGAATGTTCCCGGATTCTTTGGTGTAGGTACTGCGATAGAACATTATGAGAAAGAAGGGAATCTTGATAAAGTGATTCAGCTTTACAACAATTCTATCTTTTTCAAAACCTTACTGGAAAACAGTATGATGAGCCTTACGAAGTCTTTCTTTGAATTAACTTCATATATGCAGGACGATAAAGAGTTTGGGGAATTCTGGAAACTTATCCATGCTGAATTCCAACGTAGTAAAGCGATGATCCTGAAAGTAACAGGTTACAAAAGATTAATGGAAAATGAACCTGCAGGGCGTGCTTCTATTGAAGCCAGGGAAAAAATTGTTCTGCCGTTACTAACTATTCAGCAACATGCTCTTAGAAAAGTTCAGGAGTTGCAGGACAGTGAGGATAAAGCTGCATTACTGGAAATATATGAGAAAATGGTAACCCGTTCCTTATATGGTAACATTAATGCAAGTAGAAATTCCGCATAATGCAGGTAGATGATTTAACATCTGAAGAATACTCTGAATTTTATCAGGGTTATATAAACAACATCCCCGAAGGACAATCTTTGGGGATGTTATTTAAGAGCAATATCCAGGACTTAAAGACAATTACCAATTCTATATCTCATGAAAATTTATCATATAGATATGCAGAAGGAAAATGGAGTGTCGCAGAAATACTTCAGCACCTTATTGATGTAGAACGTATTTTCCAATATAGAGCACTTTGTATTGCAAGAGATGATAAAACATCTTTACCGGGATTTGATCATGATGAATATGTCATACAATCTGAAGCAGGTGCTCGCAGTCTGAAGAGCCTTACTGAAGAAGCTGAGATTGTAAGGAACTCAGGTATAGCTTTATTCAGTACTTTTTCTGAAGTTGTTCTTAAGCGTAAGGGGGTAATGAGTAATGCTCCGGCAAGCGTTCGGGCGATTGGCTTTATAATTGTTGGACATACAAGGCACCACATTAACATCTTACAGGAAAAATATTTATAAATGCATTTAATAAAGACATTCTGGAAACTGATAAAGAGGGCTTATTTTAGCTGGGACAGGAATGACCCATGGGCTAGAAGCGCTACAATAGCATATTACGCTCTTTTTTCCCTTCCTTCTTTATTAATTATTGTAGTAACCATTGCCGGATATTTTTTTGGTGAAAAGGCTGTGCAGGGAAGAATCACCCAGCAAATAAGTGACTTTATTGGCCCTGACTCGGCAGAGGCTATTGAGAAAATGATTGCTAATGCAGCACTCACCAGTAGTTCAACAGTGGCTTTAATTTTTGGATTTGCTTTCCTGATTTTTGGTGCCACCGGTGTTTTCTTTCAATTAAAAGCGGCAATGAACAACATCTGGAACGTAACTGCCAAGAATAATAATATTAAGCGGGTAGTTATAAACAGGATAATCTCCCTGGGAATGGTTCTGGTTGTTGGGCTTTTACTTCTGGTTTCTCTCGTGATTTCAACAGTTCTTACTGCAATAAGTGATTCTATTGCTGCCATGGCTCCGGCATTCACCTCATTTATGCTGCGGGTGCTGAATTTTCTTATTTCTCTTGTAATAATTACTTCTCTCTTTGCTGCAATTTTTAAATGGCTTCCAGATGTAAAATTAAGATGGAAAACTACTTATTTGGGTGCTATGCTTACCACGATTCTTTTCTTAATAGCCGAATCTCTTATAGGGCTCTACTTTGGCCAGAGTAATCCCGGATCAATATATGGTGGAGCTTCTTCAGTAGTACTTATCCTTTTATGGGTTTATTATACGTGTCTAATTGTCTTTTTTGGAGCTGAATTTACCGTGCAATATGCCCTTTACAAAAAAGAGAAAGTGGAACCAAATGAATATGCTGAACCTGCGATTTATCGTGAACTGGAACGATTGGAGCAGAAAAGAGGACAGTTAATAGACGAAAAACGTATTCTGGACACTTTACAGGCACATACAGATATAGAAGAAGAGGAGCAAAAAGCCCGGAAAGAAAAAGAATTAGCCAACCAGGAGAAAGAAAGAATTAAGAAAGAGAAGAAAAAGTAAGCTTAATAAAGGTTTAACGATCGCTGCCCGGTTTTTATAAGGATGTTAATACAAATTTGCATGCTCTGTTACTATCTTTGGATTGAATTAAAAAATGACGAAGAATTATGGAAAAGAGAATAGCAATTTTGGCAACAAACGGATACGAAAAGAGTGAACTTGAATCTCCTTTGGAAGCCATGAAAAAAGAAGGCTTTAAAGTTGATATTGTAAGCCTGGAAAAAGGAAAAATTAAAGGCTGGGCAGATGGAAACTGGTCTGGAGAAGTTGAAGTAAACTATACAGTAGATGAAGTATCTGCCAAAGATTATAATGCACTTGTACTTCCGGGAGGAGTTATAAATCCCGATAAATTAAGAAGAAGTGAAGATGCACTTGTCTTTGTTAGAGACTTTTTTAAACAGAGCAAACCGGTAGCAGCTATTTGCCACGCACCATGGACCCTTATTAGTGCCGAAGTGGTAGAAGGCAGAACCATGACTTCTTTCTTTTCTATTAGGAAAGATCTGGAGAATGCAGGAGCACTTTGGGTAGATAAAGAAGTAGTGGTAGACGAAGCTTTTGTTACAAGTAGAAATCCTGATGATTTACCTGCATTTAATGCAAAGGTAATTGAGGAAATCAAAGAAGGTAAGCATGATTTACAACATGCTTAATTAATTTCTTTGGATTAGCATAAAAAAAGGAACGCGTGAGCGTTCCTTTTTTTATGCTTTCTATTAACTAATTATTCGTCTATTTCATCATCTTCTTCATCTTCTATAGCATCGTCATCTCCTTTTTCAGGGATTTCGACGATTGGCTCATTAAAATCTGAATCATCATAATCATCTTCATCAAAACTGGCCATTGTATTTTCCAGTCTTGTACTTACTTTTACCAAATAAATAGTATCCGCTGTTCTCACTTCAACAGCATCTACAGTTTCATTTTTAGCATTTTTAAAAGAAATTACCTGGTCATCATCATATCCGTCAGGGTATTTCTCCACTAATAGACCAAGAATTTCCGGAGTTAATTTTTTGTAGTCTACAATTATCCTCTTCATAGGTAGAACGATTTAAACAATTTTTGTCGTTATTGAGTTAGTTTTTTTAAATGTAATCTTTTAAATATAAAAATCAAGTTTTTTGATAAAATTCGAAAGCTTCATATATAATTTCATTTGCGACAAGGCAATCTATCTCAGGTTCACCTATATCCTTCAGAAGTACAAAATTTACATTTCCCCGTTCATTCTTCTTATCATATTTCATTAAGTCTATGATACGTGCGATATCCATTTGGTCTATTTCAATTTTGCCGTAAATATCAAAAATTTTAGAAGAAATCTGCTTTAATTTTTCTTTAGGAAAATCTTTTAACTTTTGTGAAATAAACGTTGCCAGTACCATCCCTGCGGCAACAGCTTCTCCATGAAGTAATTTTTCTTTGGAGTTGTGTGTTAAAAAGTAAGATTCAATAGCGTGTCCCAGGGTATGCCCGAAATTCAATGTCTTCCGAGTATTTTTCTCAAATGGATCTTTAGTGACAACTTCCGCTTTTATATCTACAGATTCTTTAATTATTTCGTCCAGATCCTGAAGGTCAAGATTTGCCAAATTTGACACCTTATGCCAATAAGACTCACTTTTTATTAGTCCGTGTTTTAGAATTTCCGCCAATCCGCTCCTCATTTCATTCTTTGGCAGAGTATCCAAATAATCACTGTCAATAATAACCATTTCCGGGTAGTTAATGACACCTATCTGATTTTTAAGGTTTCCCAGGTCAACTCCTGTTTTTCCACCAACCGATGCGTCTACCATGGATAAAAGGCTCGTAGGTACATTTATATATTCAATTCCTCTTTTAAAAGTAGAGGCTACAAATCCACCAAGATCGGTCACCACGCCGCCTCCAACATTTATCAGGAGACTCTTTCTATCTGCACCTAATTCTGAAAGCGCATTCCACACTCCGCTACAGGTTTCCAGGTTTTTATTTTCTTCACCTGCCGGTATTTCGATAATTTCGAAGCCTGAAACTTCCTCTAGTTTTGATAAAAATTTTGATAAGCAGAACTCATGGGTGTTTCCATCTACCAGAACAAAAACTTTGGAAGGCTTATTGCTATCTAAGTACTCATTAAGTTTGGTGTAAGCTACTGCGCTGTAATAAACAACTCCTTTATTTGACGGTTTTGCCATAGTTTATGGTGTTTTTAGCGGTTTCGAAAATAAGGAGAATTATTATTTAATGAAATCAAACTTCAATATTTATATTTGCTCAATAACAGGTACCTATGATAAGAAAAAAAATTTTTAACAATACAGCTACAGCCTTTAAACTAAAGTCTGATCTGGAATTAGATCGTGCTATATTTTTGTTCAGCATGATGAACAGACAAAAGCTTGTACAGGCAGGTTCTTTTTTAACGAAATTTTCCTTGAAATTTCACCTTCCGGTGGAGGGAATGATCAAAAAAACTATTTTTGAACAATTTTGCGGAGGTGTCCATAAAGAAGACTGCAACGAGGTGATCCAGGAAATGCATGAGGAGAAACTACACAGTATCCTGGATTATTCTGTTGAAGGTAAAGAAACCGAAGAGCAATTTGATGCCGCTCTGGAGAAAAAGTTGTCATTGATAAAATTTGCAGACAAAAAGGCAGAATTACCCTTTACAGTATTTAAACCAACAGGGATTGGTCGTTTTTCGATATGGGAGAAAGTTTCTGAAAAAGTAAATCTTGACGAAGAAGAGAAAAAAGAGTGGGAGAGGGTGAAAGAGCGAGTGGAAATACTTTGCAAAGCAGCTTATGATCATAATGTAAGGCTTTATGCAGACGGTGAAGAAAGTTGGATGCAGGATGCAGCAGATGAACTTATGGAAGAGATGATGCGTAAGTACAATAAAGAAAAGGCGCTAATTTTCAACACGATTCAATGCTACCGATGGGATAGAATGGATTATCTCAAAAACCTACATGAAAAAGGTAAAAAGGACGGATTTAAAATAGGAGCCAAAATCGTGCGAGGCGCTTATATGGAGAAGGAAAATGCACGGGCAAAAAAACTTGGATATCACACTCCCATTTGTGAAAGTAAGGAGGCTACAGATGTTAACTTTAATAGCGTAATGTCCTATTGTTTAAATAACCTTGATGATATCTCTGTTTTCATTGGAACACATAATGAAGTAAGTAATTACCTGGCGTTGCAAATTATGGAAGATAAAAATATAGCTATAGATGATCCAAGAATCTGGTTTAGCCAACTTTTTGGGATGAGTGATCATATAAGCTATAATCTCTCCAGAAGAGGATACAATGCTGCAAAGTTGGTGCCTTTTGGTCCTGTAAGGGATGTTGTGCCTTATTTATTAAGAAGGGCTCAGGAAAATACATCAGTAAAAGGACAAACCGGGAGGGAACTTTCGCTTTTAATGGAAGAAAGAAAACGTAGGAAGGGAGAGCCTAATAAAGCGCACCGGGAATAATTATTCTGAAGAAACAATTTCAAAAAATTAGCAATTTTCTCTTTGAATAAGATCAAAATTGCTAATTTTTTCGTTTGTAGCCTAAGATTCTGACTCTTCCATAGTATGATATACATTCTGTACATCATCATCTTCTTCAAGTCTTTCCAGTAGTTTTTCCACATCTTCAGCCTGTTCCGGAGATAAATTCTTTGTTACCTGCGGAATCCTTTCAAATCCTGAAGATATTATTTCGATATTTCGGTTTTCCAATTCCTTCTGAATGCTTCCAAAGTATTCGAATGGTGCGTAAATATGAATGCCATCTTCATCTTCAAAAACCTCTTCAGCTCCAAAATCTATAAGCTCAAGTTCCATTTCTTCGGCATCAAGACCTTCAGCATTTATTCTGAAGTTACAGGTATGGTCAAACATAAATTCAACAGAGCCTGAAGTTCCTAAATTTCCGTCGCATTTATTAAAGTGCGACCGTACGTTGGCAACAGTCCGGTTATTATTATCTGTAGCAGTTTCTACGAGAATTGCAATTCCATGCGGTGCATAACCTTCAAAAAGCACAATTTTATAGTCTCCCTGGCTTTTATCTGAAGCTCGTTTTATCGCCCGCTCGATATTATCCTTGGGCATGTTTACGCTTTTCGCGTTCTGGATCACCGCCCTTAGTCTGGAGTTGGCGTCGGGATCTGGCCCGCCTTCCTTAACTGCCATTACAATATCTTTCCCAATACGGGTGAAAGCTTTGGCCATTGCAGACCAGCGCTTCATTTTTCTTGCTTTTCTAAATTCAAATGCTCTTCCCATGGTATAAAAAATAAAATCGGGGCAAAAATATAAAAAAGCTTCTAATAGGTTTTAAAAATCAGAAGCTTCCTTGGTAAAAATTATTAATGTAGTGCTTAACCTGCTTCAACAATTTCTTCAATGGCATGTGCAAGCTTAAAATCTTTTTCAGTCACACCACCTGCATCGTGTGTGGACAGGGAAATTTCCAGTTCATTATAAACATTTCCCCAGTTGGGATGATGTTGTTGTGCTTCAGCTTCAAAAGCAATACGCGTCATTACAGTAAATGCATCTTTAAAGTTCTCAAACTGAAAAGAAGTGTGAATGGCATTTTTTGAATATTTCCAGCCATCAAGTTTTTCCAGTTGTTTATTAATTTGATCTTCGCTTAGTTTTCCCATGATTTTAAATTTAGAATTTGATTAAGGTAAGGAACTAAAGCGAAAAATTAAAGGTTTTGAAAACCAGTTTGCAAAAAGTTAAGCTACTACAAATCTCTACAGCCCTGCAAAACGTCCTGTACCGTAATCTGAAGATTTCCAGGTAGTAAATTATCCTTTGGAAGCACAGCAAGGAAACGGTCGAAATTGGAATCGTACACATTTTTAAAGAGAGGATTTTCAATACCTAATAGTTCACAGACATCTTTTATAAAATCCCGTTGATGGACGAGATCTGTTGTGCCCAGGTGAAAGACACCTTCTCGTTTTCTATTGATAATGTAATGGATCTGCTGGGTGACCTTCTTGATTTCGGTCACATTAATTACCACATTAGGAAAAACTTCTATGGCCTGCCCAAGATCAATAAGTGTCTTAATTTCTTTAATTCTGGGGGAATTATAACCAAAGACCATTGGCAATCTTACAATATTGTACTTTTCGTTAGGAAGGCGTAGAAGAGCGTTTTCAATCTTTATTTTAAACCGTCCATAAATGCTCTGTGATAAAGTTTTATCATATTCATAGGAAGGATAATTTGTAAAAGCATCAAAAACGTTTGCAGAAGAAAGAAAAATAAGCTTGCAATCACTGCGCATTACATATTCTATCATATAAAAATGGGCAGCAATTTGTGCATCAAAATTACCGCGTACGGCCGAAATTATTATCGTAGGACGCAGATTCTCCAGTAAAATAGAAATGTTTTCTGTTTCCAGATCGTATTGAAAGAACTGATTGTTTTTACTAAAGGTATTATTTTCCGAATGATAGGTTCCGTAAGTGTCGAAAAAGGAGCGTAACTCCTTATACAGGGAGTTCCCGATAAAGCCGCTAGCTCCTAAAATTAAAATTTTTTCCAAAAAAATTATCCTTTATAAAAAGGCAGCTTCACCTGAGTGGCCGGAATATCTTTTTTACGGATCCTGATATGAAGTTTATTTCCAATTCCCGCAACTTCAGCAGGTACATATCCTAAACCTATTCCTTTTTCCAAAGATGGTGACATGGTGCCCGAAGATACTTCGCCAATAACAATGCCATTATCATCTACAATATCATAACCTTGTCTCGGTATTCCCCGTTCATCCAGTTCAAATGCAATAAGCTTTCTTTTTGGACCTTCTTCTTTTTGTTTCTTAAGTGCTTCAGAATTCACAAAATCTTTGCTGAATTTTGTAATCCATCCCAGTCCTGCTTCAATAGGAGAAGTGGTTTCATCAATATCATTTCCGTACAGGCAGTATCCCATTTCCAGCCTTAAAGTGTCACGGGCTGCCAGGCCTATTGGTTTAATTCCATAATCTGCTCCGGCTTCCATTATTCTGTCCCAGACTCTTTCTGCATCTTCATTCTTAATGTAAATTTCAAAACCGCCACTTCCGGTATATCCAGTTGCCGAAATTATTACTTTTTCCACACCGGCAAAATCGGCCAGCTGGAAAGTGTAAAATTTCATATTAGCAAGATCAACTTCAGTTAAAGATTGCATAGCTTCCGCAGCTTTTGGGCCCTGGATAGCAAGAAGAGACATTCCATCAGATATATCTTTCATCGTTGCATCCATAGTATTGTATTGGCAAATCCAATTCCAATCCTTTTCAATATTAGAAGCGTTTACTACCAATAAATACTTTTCAGCATTCATCCTGTAAATGATAAGATCGTCCACAATACCGCCGTTTTCATTAGGCATGCAGGTATATTGGGCCTTTCCATCTGTAAGTTTAGAAGCATCGTTAGAGGTTATTTTTTGAATAAGCTCCAGTGCATTTTCTCCTGAAATTAGGAACTCACCCATATGAGAAACATCAAAAACACCAAGTTTTTCCCTTACATTTTGATGTTCAATATTCACACCCTCGTAGGAAACGGGCATATTATAGCCGGCAAAAGGAACAATTTTAGCGTTAAGAGATTTATGCCTCTCTATTAGTGCAATGTCTTTCATTTTATTCTGAAATTTTGCGCAAATTTATCGATTTCACCTCGAATACAATATTAATTAAGTGTTTTTATGAAGAGCGTGAGAAATACATTAGCTTTATCATTATTTAGAACAAAAAGGAGATCGATTGTAAACTGAAAAAGAAGCGATTTTCTTACTATAGGTCGATATTTGCCAAATTTTGACCTTTACTTAAAATATGTTTTTATGAAAATACTCACCGCATCCCAGCTTAAAGAGGCTGATGAAATTACTATAGAAAAGCAGAATATTTCTTCGGAAGAACTTATGGAAAGAGCAGCTACCCAGGTTTTTAATGAAATCCATACCAGGCTTCAGGGAGCAGATATCCTAATTAAGGTATTTTGCGGAATAGGAAACAACGGTGGTGATGGTCTTGTAATTGCCAGGTTGCTCATTGAGCATTCTTACAATGTAAAAGTGTTTATTGTTAATTATTCTGATAACAGATCAAAAGACTTTTTATCGAATTATGACAAAATAAAGAATCTCTCCCGGGACTGGCCTGTACTATTAAAGGGGGAAGACGACTTTCCTGATATTAAGAGAGGGGACTTTGTAATTGATGCCATTTTCGGTATTGGCCTTAACCGCCCGCTGGAAGGCTGGGTGGCGAAAATGGTCAATTTTATTAATGATTCTTCAGCCTTTGTTTTGTCTGTTGATTTGCCATCCGGACTATTTACAGATAAAATTCCTGAAGAAGGTGATGCCGTAATAATGGCAAATTTCACCCTTAGCTTTCAAACTCCAAAGCTGGTTTTCTTTTTACCTGATACAATGGATTTTGTAGGGGATATGCAAGTGCTGGAAATAGGTCTGGACAGAGAGTTTTTATCAGAAGTTACTCCGGCGGCACAGTTAATAGGCAGACAGGAAGCCCGAAGCCTTTACAACCCCAGAAACAAAAATTCCCATAAAGGAAGTTATGGACATGTAATAATAGTGGGTGGAAGCTATGGTAAAATTGGAAGTATAGTTTTGGCTACAACGGCCTCTATGCGCACCGGTGCCGGTCTTGCTACTGTTTTTATACCTAAATGCGGATACGAAATTGTACAGACTGCTTTGCCCGAAGCTATGGTGCTAACAGATGTAAATTATGAAATGCTTACTGATATAAAGACAGATCTGGATGCAGATGTGGTTTGCTTCGGAATGGGAGCGGGGCGAGATAAAAGTACTGTAGGTGCTTTTAAAGAATTACTGAAGAAGACAAACAAGCCAATGGTAATAGATGCCGACGGACTCAATATTCTTTCTGAAAACAATGAGCTGCTTCAGGATTTACCTGAAAATTCTGTTTTAACTCCGCACCCCAAAGAACTGGAAAGATTAATAGGGGAGTGGAAGGATGATTTTGATAAAATTGAAAAAGTCCAGGAATTCATTAAAAAACACAAAATCATTTTAGTTTTAAAAGGAGCACATACCTTCGTTTTTGAACAGGAAAATATTTACGTGAACAATACGGGAAATGCGGGTATGGCAACCGCCGGAAGCGGGGATGTATTATCTGGCGTGATTGCCGGACTTATTTCCCAGAAGTACGAACCACTTATAGCAGCAGTTTTGGGAGTCTATCTGCACGGCAAATCCGGTGACATTTCAGCAGAGAAATTGGGCTATGAAGGAATAATTTCAGGCGATATTGCCAAAAATATGGGGCTGGCTTTTCGTGATTTAATGTCAGAAAATGAAACAGATTCTGGTGCTGGTTAATTAACTTCCTTAAGCTGTAAAACGTAAAAAGCCGCTTGTTAGTTAAAACAAACGGCTTTATTAATTCCAAATGAGTTTATGATTAGGATTTAGTTTCCTTTACGGTTTTATCAACATTTATCGTTAGCTCATTTTTCTCTTCATCAAGATCCATCACAATGGTGTCTCCTTCGTTTACATGTGCAGTAATAATCTCTTCGGCAAGCGCATCTTCAATATACTTTTGGATGGCCCTGTTAAGAGGTCTTGCTCCATATTGCTTATCAAATCCTTTTTCAGCAATAAAATCTTTTGCTTTATCACTTAATTTTAAAGTATATCCAAGACTTCCAATACGCCCATATAGTTTGGCCAATTCGATATCGATAATTTTATGAATATCTTCTCGTTCTAAAGAATTGAATATCACCACATCATCAATACGGTTCAGGAATTCCGGAGCAAAAGCTTTTTTTAAAGCACCTTCAATAACTCCTCTCGTGTTCTGATCTACCTGAGATTTCATTGCAGAAGTTCCAAAACCGACACCCTGGCCAAAATCTTTCAGTTTTCTTGCACCAATATTAGAAGTCATTATGATTATAGTATTCCTAAAATCAATCTTACGTCCTAAGCTATCGGTTAAATATCCGTCATCAAGAACCTGGAGCAACATATTAAATACGTCTGGGTGAGCTTTTTCAACTTCATCAAGCAGGATTACAGCATAAGGCTTACGTCTTACTTTCTCGGTTAATTGGCCACCTTCTTCATATCCTACATATCCCGGAGGTGCTCCAATTAATCTTGAAACAGCAAATTTCTCCATGTATTCGCTCATATCAATCCTGATAAGAGTATCTTCATTGTCAAACAATTCCCGGGCAAGTACTTTTGCCAATTGAGTTTTTCCAACACCTGTTTGACCCAGGAAGATAAAGGAGCCAATTGGCTTGTTTGGATCCTTAAGTCCCGCACGGTTCCTTTGAATAGCTTTTACAACTTTCGTTACCGCATCGTCCTGCCCTATTACTTTACCTTTAATTTTGTTTGGTAATTCAACAAGTTTATTGCTTTCTGTCTGTGCAATTCTATTTACAGGAACTCCCGTCATCATAGAAACAACATCGGCAACGCTATCTTCACTAACAGTCTCTTTATGCTTCTTGGATTCCTCTTCCCATTTCTCCTGAGCCAGGCTCAACTCTTTTTCCAAATTCTTTTCGTCATCCCTAAGCTTGGCAGCTTCTTCATATTTCTGTTTTTTAACAACAGAATTTTTATTCTCCCTAACTTCTTCAAGTTTGCGCTCCAGATCGAGAATCTGCTTAGGTACATCTATATTAATAATATGGACCCGTGATCCTGCTTCATCCAAAGCATCTATAGCTTTGTCTGGAAGGAATCGATCGGTCATATATCTATTGGTAAGTTTTACACAGGCTTCTATCGCTTCATCTGTATAAACCACATTGTGATGTTCTTCGTATTTGTCCTTTATATTGTTCAGGATTTCAATTGTTTCTTCTACAGTGGTAGGTTCAACAATAACTTTCTGAAATCTTCTCTCCAGGGCACCATCCTTTTCAATATACTGCCTGTACTCATCCAGAGTAGTAGCTCCAATACACTGGATTTCCCCTCTTGCAAGAGCCGGCTTAAACATATTACTTGCATCCAGGCTACCTGTAGCCCCGCCAGCTCCAACGATGGTATGAATTTCATCTATAAAAAGAATAATATCCTCATTCTTTTCCAGCTCATTCATTACCGCCTTCATTCGCTCCTCAAATTGTCCACGATACTTTGTACCCGCAACAAGGCTTGCCAGGTCAAGTGTTACTACTCGTTTATCGAAAAGTATACGTGATACTTTTCTCTTTACAATTCTCAAAGCCAAACCTTCAGCTATGGCAGATTTACCAACTCCGGGTTCTCCTATAAGAAGCGGATTATTTTTTTTACGCCTGCTCAAAATCTGTGAGACACGCTCAATTTCTTTCTCTCTTCCTACTACAGGATCAAGCTTATCAGCTTCAGCCATTGCAGTTAGATCCCGACCAAAGTTATCAAGCACCGGAGTTTTTGATTTCTTTGAAGTTTTTCCAGGTCCGCTGCCTCCACCGCCACTAAACGGATTGTCTTTGGTAGCATCATCTGTATCACCTTCATCAGAAAAGGATTCTGCTGAGGGAATATCAGAGAAATCATCCTCATCATTGGCAATCATGTATTTAAACTGATCCTTAACTCCATCATAATCAATCTTCAGCCTGTTTAAAAGCTTAGTAGTAGGATCATTTTCGTTTCTTAAAATACATAATAACAGATGTGCTGTGTTTATAGACGTACTCTGAAAAAGCTTTGCCTCTAAAAAGGTGGTCTTTAAAGCACGTTCTGCCTGTCTCGTTAAATGCAGGTTTTTCTTTTCATTAGAAATTGATCCCGTACCAGGATTGGCAGGGCTTAAAATTTCTACTTTTCTTCTTAAATGACTAAGATCTACATCCAGTGCATTTAATATATCTATTGCTTTACCATCACCGTCACGCAGCAAACCAAGCATTAGATGTTCTGTCCCTATAAAATCGTGGCCGAGTCGTAATGCTTCTTCTTTGCTATAAGAAATAACATCTTTTACTCTTGGTGAAAAATTATCATCCATGTTGTTTTCCTTCTCTTTTAATTACTAATCATTAGAATTCAAAAACTGTACCTAAGATCAGTCGTAAGCTAATTGACGAAATTACTTCCATTAATCAAAATTCAAAATAATGAACTTATTAACTAAAGTACACTAAAAATTTGTTAATAAAAAATGCTGAAAGAAGCTGCTAAAGCGGCATGAAACATAGCAAAAATACGTAAATTGCCCTGTTAGATTTTTGAACTAAAATAAACTATTTTAATATGGCTGAAGGAGAACAATTAATTCCTATCAACATTGAAGATGAAATGAAATCGGCCTACATCGATTATTCGATGTCGGTCATTGTGTCACGTGCTCTTCCGGATGTACGCGACGGGTTAAAGCCAGTACACCGAAGGGTTCTTTTTGGAATGTATGAACTTGGGGTTCTTTCCAACAGGGCATATAAAAAATCAGCAAGAATAGTTGGAGAAGTTTTAGGTAAGTACCATCCACACGGTGATTCTTCTGTTTACGATACCATGGTAAGGATGGCCCAGGAATGGAGCATGCGCTATATGCTTGTAGATGGCCAGGGTAACTTTGGTTCTGTAGATGGCGATAGCCCTGCAGCAATGAGGTATACTGAAGCCAGAATGCGTAAGATAAGTGAGGATATGCTGGCAGATATCGATAAAGAGACTGTAGACACCCAATTAAATTTTGATGATTCCCTTAACGAGCCTGTAGTTTTACCTACCAGGATTCCTAACCTTCTGGTTAATGGAGCCAGTGGTATTGCCGTTGGTATGGCTACTAATATGGCACCTCATAACATTGCAGAGGTAATAGATGGAACCATAGCTTATATCGACAACCACGATATCGAAATAGATGAGCTAATTGAGCATATCAAGGCTCCTGATTTTCCAACCGGAGGTATTATATATGGTTATGACGGTGTAAAAGAGGCTTTTAAAACAGGTCGGGGCCGTGTAGTTGTGCGCGCAAGATCTACCCTGGAAGAGGTAAACGGAAAAGAAAGCATTATTGTGACCGAGATCCCTTACCAGGTCAACAAAGCAGATATGATTAAAAAAACTGCTGATCTTGTAAATGAGAAAAAAATTGAGGGAATAAGCCTGATCAGGGATGAATCTGACAGGAATGGGATGCGTATTGTCTACCAACTTAAGCGCGATGCGATTCCTAATATTGTCCTTAATACTTTATATAAGCATACTGCACTGCAATCTTCTTTTAGTGTAAACAATATTGCTTTGGTAAATGGTCGTCCAGAAATGTTGAACCTAAAGGACATTATTTATCATTTTGTAGAGCACCGTCATGTAGTCGTAGTCCGAAGGACAGAATTTGAATTAAAGAAAGCAGAAGACAGAGCACACATTCTCGAGGGTTTAATTATTGCTTCAGATAATATAGACGAAGTAATTGCCCTTATCAGATCTTCCGGGAATGCTGAAGAAGCCCGAGAAAAATTAATGTCTCGTTTTGAGCTTACTGAAATTCAGGCCAGAGCTATTGTAGAAATGCGTTTGAGACAACTTACGGGTCTGGAACAGGATAAACTACGTGCAGAGTACGACGAAATATTAAAAACTATTGAAGATCTAAAGGATATACTTGCAAGAAAGGAAAGACGTATGCAGGTTATTAAGGACGAACTTCTGGAAGTAAAAGAAAAATATGGTGATGAACGCCGTTCTACAATAGAATATGCAGGAGGTGATTTAAGTATTGAGGATATGATTCCTGACGAACAAGTAGTCATAACTATCTCCCATGCCGGATATATTAAAAGGACATCGCTTACAGAATACAAAACTCAAAATAGAGGAGGAGTAGGACAAAAAGGTTCTACTACCCGTAATGAAGATTTTCTGGAATATCTTTTCTCTGGAACAAATCATCAATATATGCTTTTCTTTACACAAAAAGGAAAGTGCTTCTGGATGAGGGTTTACGAAATTCCTGAAGGAAGTAAAGCTTCAAAGGGAAGAGCTATTCAAAACCTTATTAATATCGAACCCGATGATAGGGTGAAGGCTTTCATATGTACTCAGGATTTAAAAAATGAGGAGTATGTAAACAAGCATTTTGTGATTATGGCTACGAAAAAAGGTCAGGTGAAGAAAACGTCCCTTGAGCAATATTCAAGACCCAGAGTAAACGGAATTAATGCAATTTCTATTAGAGAGGATGACGAACTTCTTGAGGCAAGATTAACCAATGGTGAAAGCCAGGTAATGTTGGCTGTAAAAAGCGGGAAAGCAATTCGGTTTGAAGAAGGGAAGACACGACCAATGGGTAGAAATGCTTCTGGAGTGAGAGGAATTACGCTTGCTGATGACAACGACGAAGTAGTAGGAATGATTTCTGTAAACGACATGGAGTCCAATATTTTGGTAGTTTCTGAAAACGGCTATGGAAAACGCTCAAGCCTTGAAGATTACCGTATTACCAACAGGGGTGGTAAAGGTGTTAAAACCATTTCTGTAACCGAAAAGACGGGAGGCCTCGTCGCAATTAAAAATGTATCAGACGAGGATGATCTGATGATTATCAATAAATCTGGTATCGCTATAAGATTGGGTGTGGCAGATTTACGGGTAATGGGTCGTGCTACCCAGGGAGTCCGGCTTATTAATTTAAAAGGTAAGGATTCTATCGCTGCGGTAGCTAAAGTTCTTCATGATGAGGACGATATAGACGCTATGGCAGACGGGGAAACACCTGAGCCTACTAATCCGGAAAGCAATGGCACAACTATTGCTGAAGATAGTGAAGAATAAATAAAAATTATTAAACCAAAAACAATGAAGACTAATATCTTGACTTTAGCGCTGTCATTTTTATCCCTGACAGCCTTTGCGCAAAAAAGCGAAATTAGAGACGCGGGAAATGCTGTTGAAGACGGCAGTTATTCTGAGGCACAGCAGGCCATAAGCCAGGCAGAACCAATGCTTTCTGAAGCAAATGATCGTTGGACAGAAAGATTTTATCTGTACAAAGGGCAGGCTTATCTTGGTACCGGAGAAAATGTTTCTCTTGAAGATCTTAATACTGCAGCACAGGCTTTTCAGAAAGCAGCAGATATGGGTTCTGAAGAGGCTCAAGAGGGTCTGATTGCTGTGAGGAACAGTCTTGTTCAAGGTGCAATTAGTGATCAAAATGCGCAGAATTTTTCTGAAGCTGCTGAAAAATTACACACTAGTTACCAGTTGAGTGGTAAAAATGATACGATTCATTTGTATTATGCTGCAAATAATGCAGTGCAGGCAGGAGATTACGACACCGGCTTAGAATATTTAAATCTTCTTAAAGATGAAGGTTATGATGGTTCAAGTGTAGAATATCTTGCTGTTAATACAGACACGGGCGAAGAAGAAATAATGGGAAGTAAGGAACAAAGAGACCTTATGATTAAAACCGGTGATTATTCAGACCCGTCAGAAAGGCAGATTCCTTCAAAAAAAGGAGATATTGCAGGGCTTATCGCCAGAATTTATATTAGTGAGGAAAGATTTGATGAAGCTATTGAAGCAATGGATGACGCAAAACGTGAGAATCCAAATGATATAGAACTTATGCAGGCAGAAGCTAATATGTATTATAGTATGGGGGAGAAAGAGAAGTATAATGAAATAATGGAGGAAGTTATTGAAATAGCTCCAGATAATGCATCTCTTTACTATAATCTTGGTGTAAATAGTGCTGATCTTGGAAATAAGGAAAAGGCTATGAGTTATTATGAGAAGGCTATAGAATTAGATCCTGATATGACCGAAGCAAGAATGAATATCGTTGCCCTTGTTTTAAGCAAAGAAAGAGATATTATTGAAGAAATGAATAACCTGGGAACAAGCCAGGAAGATAATAATCGATATGATGAATTACAGGAAGAACGTAATGATGTATATAAAGAAGCCGTTCCATACCTTGAAACTTTAATTGAAAAGGATCCAACTAATCTTGATGCAATTAGGACGGCTAAGAATATCCATGGTCAATTAGGGAATGAAGAGAAAGTTGAAGAGATGAATACTCTTTTGGAAAATGCAACAAATCAATAAGAATCTTCTTTATGTCTAGTCCTAAATAATCGATACAGATTATTAAAAGGATTAAATTTATTAATTAAAGCTGAACAATGGGATCATT